>JAWKRT010000001.1:1202687-1503359 GCA_041389495.1 Myxococcota bacterium
GAACGCCTGCGCGATCTTCCCGTTCGCGCTCTACGCGCAGCAGGAACGCGGCTTCACGCCGGGAGACGTGAGCCTCTGGCTCACGACCGGCGGCGTGCTCCAGTTCGCCGGCTATGCGATGGCGGGCGTCGCGATGGATCGCTTCGGGCGCCGGCGCGCGCTCGCCTGCGTGCTCGTGCTCGCGGCCGGCGCCTCCGCGCTCGCCTACCTCGCGCACGCGCGGGCGC
Source organism: Myxococcota bacterium (assembly GCA_041389495.1). Taxonomy (NCBI): domain Bacteria; kingdom Pseudomonadati; phylum Myxococcota; species Myxococcota bacterium. The sequence goes on from JAWKRT010000001.1 coordinate 1,202,915, forward strand.
TCGTCGTCGCCGGGTACCTCGCGATGGCGTCGCTCGGCGGGATGTGGTCGATCGCGCAGACGATCACCGCCGAGCTGTTCCCGACCGAGCTGCGCGCGACCGCGAACGGCCTCGCGAGCAACGTCGTCGGGCGGCTCGGCATGATCGCGGCGCCCGGGCTCGTGGGCGCGCTCGGGCTGCGCCTCGGGGCGACGGGGCCGGCCGTCGCGCTCCTCGGGCTCGCGCACCTCGCCGTGCTTCCGCTCCTGCTGCGGTGGCTGCCGGAGACGCGCGGCGCCGCGCTCGACGCGCCCGTCACTGCGGGGCGTCACTGACGGCGGGCGGGCCGCGAGCTATCCACCTCGCTGCGCGCAGCCGCGCGCGAGGAGGGGTCGCATGTCGTGGGTCGCTCGTTCGGTGAGGGGCGCGACGGGCTCGATCGTCGCGCTCGCGTTCGTTCTCGCGATCTTCGCGCCGGCGCCGGCGGCGCACGCCGAGACGGTGCGTTGCAAGGCCATCTCGCGGGTGCCGACCGTGATCTCGCGGCCCGGCGTGTACTGCCTGAAGAAGGATCTCGAGCGCGCGCTCTCGAGCGGCGCGGCGATCGAGATCCAGTCGTCCGACGTGACGCTCGACTTCAACGGGCTCGGCATCGACGCGTCCGGGGCCGGCGCGGCGACGGACGCGACGGGCGTGCGCATCTCCGACGTCTCCCGCGTCGTCGTGCGCAACGGGCGCCTCGTCGGGTTCCGCAACGGCGTCGTGTCGGTCGGGCTCGGCTACTCGATCCGCATCGAGGACATGACCATCGACGGGAGCCTCGAGCGCGGCATCGATGCGAGCGGCCTCGGCGGCGTCGAGATCCGCGGGAACCGCATCACGCGCACGGGCGGCTCGACCGCCGGAGACGCCGGCGACGTCTACGGGATCTTCTGCCAGCCGACGAGCGACGCGCGCGTCGTCGGGAACGAGGTCGCCAACACCGCCGCGGCGCCGGGTGGCTTCGCCTCGTACGCCATCCGCATGACGGGCAACGCCTCGGTCGTCGCCGACAACCGTGTCACCGAGTCGGCGGAGAACGCGATCTACTCCTCGAACAACACGGCCGCCGTCCTCGAGCGGAACACGATCTCCAACGCGAGCGTCGGCGCGGGCACGCTCGGCCTGCGCTTCAACGCGGGCGGCGTCGGCGTCTACCGCGACAACACGGTCGTGCAGTTCCAGACGACGGTGTCGGGCGGCACGGACGGCGGAGGCAACGTCTTCGCGCCGTAGCGCGCCGCCCGGTCAGGGCGCGACGGCCTCGAGGCACACGCCGAGCGGGGCGACCGCAGCGTTCGCGCGCAGCGCGGCGAGCGCGCCGCGCTCGAGCTGCCGCACGCGCTCGCGCGAGAGCGACAGCCGCTGCCCCACCTGCTCGAGCGTCTCCGCGTCGCCCGTCTCGAGCCCGAACCGGTAGCGGAGGATCGTGCGTTCGCGATCGGGGAGGTCCTCGATCGCGTTCCAGAGCACGTGCGCGATGCGTTCGCGGTCGAGATCGTCGACCGGCGAACCGGCCTCCTCGTCCGCGAGCAGGTCGGCGAGCTGCAGCGAGTCCGTGCCCGCGACGGGCGCCTCGATCGACACGGTGTGCGCGCGCGCCGTGCGCAGCACCTCGACCTCCTCGGCGCTCGTGCGCGCGCGCGCGGCGAGCTCCTCCGCCGTCGCGCGCCGGCCCTCGCGCGCGAAGATCGCAGCCTGTGCGCGCTCGACGCGCGCCGCGCGCTGCGCGACGTGCGTGGGCGTCTGCACCGTCTCCGGCTGCACGCGCACCGCGCGCGCGATCGCCTGCTGGATCCACCACACCGCGTAGGTCGAGAACTTGTAGCCGAGCTCGTGGTCGAACTTCTCGACGGCGCGGATCAGGCCGACGTTGCCTTCCTGGATGAGGTCGAAGAAGCCGAGCCCGCGGCCGCGATAGCCCTTCGCGATCGACACGACGAGCCGCAGGTTGTGCCGCACGAACCGGTTCTTCAGCTCCGCGTGGCGGTCGAGCTCGCGCGCGGCCTCGCGCCACGCGGCCGGGAGGCGGCGTCGCTCGCGCGCCGCGAGGCTCGCGCGGAAGAGCCGCACGACGAGCTCGAGCGACAGGCCGGCGTCGTGGAGCGCGCTCGCCACGCGCGCGCGCGCCGCGGCGTTCGGCGCCTGCGCGCGGCAGAGCTCGGCCTCGGCGCGCGCGAGCGCGGCATCGATCTCGCCGCTGTAGTCGGTTCCCGTTCCGTCGCGGTGGCGCGCGCTCATGCGGCCCGTGACGTGTCCTTCCTCGAGCCGCGCGCGCCAGTCGTCGACGATGGCCGAGGCGAAGTCGGGGAGCGCGTAGGCGAGCTCGCGGAAGCGCGCGGCGCGCGCGCGCATCTCGGTGCACAGCGCGCTCGTCGCGTCGGCGTCGAGCACCGGGATCTGGCCGATCGTTCGCAGGTAGCGGCCGACGGCGTCTCCGCCCTCGGCGCTCGATCGCGGCTGCGTCGCCTCGTTCCGGGTCATCGCGAACCTCCCGTCTCCGCCCTGGGCGCGTGGCGGGCAGCATCGGCGAGGAACGCGAGAATGTCAAGAAAAAATCTAGACCATCGAGGTGGCCGCACCGCCGTCCGCGGCCGGCCCGGCGCGGACTCGCATCCGCACATGCCGGTCGAGCTCCTCGAAATCGCGGAGGATCCGGACGCCCGGACCGCGCGGCGCCGCGGCGGCCGGGCCGCCGAGCCACAGCTCCGTGCGCGCGGGCAGGGCGGCGCGAAGAGTGGCGAGCTGGGGCGCGCTCGCGGCCTCGGGCAGCGCCGTCAGCGCGAGCAGGACGACGTCGGCGCGCGCCGCGCGGGCCGCCCGCGCGATCTCCCCGGGCGGGAGGTCGGCGCCGAGGAACACGACGCGCGCGCCCGCCGCATCCGCGACGATCGCGCCGGCGACGAGCCCGAGCTCGTGGCGCTCGCCCTGCGGCGTCGCGCAGACGACGGTCGTCGTCTCCGGCCCGCGCGCGCGCGCGCGCACCGCGTCGCCGAGCAGGTGCCGGGCGAGTGCGGTCGCGAGGTGCTCGGTCGCGGGGCCCGCCTCGCCGCGGTGCCAGCGCTCGCCGAGCTCCGCGAGCAGCGGCAGTGCGACGTGCGTCGCGAACCCGACGGCGCCGCGCGCCGCGAGCTCGTGCGCGAGCAGGCGCTGCGCCGCTTCGGCATCGAAGCGCGACAGCGCCTCGAGCGCCGGGGCCCAGGGCGGATCGTCGGGCGCCGCGCGCCGCTCGCGCGCCGCGGCGCGCTCGAGCAGCGCGTCGTGCGGGAGCGCGGCGAGCTCGCCGATGCGCGCGCCGCCGTCGACGAGCCGCTTGAGCAGGAGGATGCGCGCGAGGTCCTCGGACGAGTAGCGACGCGTTCCGCCCGGGCTTCGCTGCGGCTCGATCGCGCGATGGCGCCGCTCCCAGGCGCGCAGCGCGTGCTCCGAGAGCCCGGTCGCCCGCACGACGTCGCGCATCGAGTACGACGGCTCCTCGGCGGCGGAGCGGACGGCCCGGCTCATGGCGGGCTCGACGGGCGTGCGCGGCGAGTCATGATGCGCGGCAGCATGAACGACGACCTCGCCGCTGTCGAATCCGTGTCCGCGTCGCGGGGTGCCGCGGCCGGTCGCCGCGCGCCGCCGCGCGCCGCGCGGCTCGAGGTGTTCTTCGACGGCGACTGCCCGCTCTGCGCGCGCGAGGTCGCGTGGCTGTCGGCGCGCGATCGCGCCGGTCGACTGCGCTTCACCGACATCGCCGCGCCCGACTTCGACCCGGCCGCGATCGGACTCGATCGCGCGGCGCTGATGGGCCGGCTCCATGCGCGGACCGCCGACGGCGCGTGGCGCACCGGCATGGATGCGCTGCGCGCGGCCTGGGCGGAAGTGGGCCTCGGCGCGCTCCTCGCGCCCACCGGCTGGCGCGGTCTGCGTCCGCTCTTCGACGCGCTCTACGCGCTCTTCGCGCTCGTCCGGCCGCACCTCCCGGGCCGTCGCGCACCGGCGTGCGACGGCGACCGCTGTGCCGCGCCGTCGGCGCGCGGGCGCGCGTGACGCGCGGCGTCCACTGGTTCCGATCGGATCTCCGGCTGCGCGACAACGCGGCGATCGATGCGCTCGCCGCGCGCTGCGACGAGGTGGCGTTCGCGTTCGTGCTCGACCCGCGCCTGCTCGCGGCGGCGCCGCCCGACGCGCCGCGCGTGCGCTTCCTGCTCGACGGCGTCGAGCGCCTCGAGCGCGAGCTCGCACGCCGCGGCCACGCCCTGCACGTCCTGCGCGGCGAGCCCGTGCGCGAGCTCGACCGGTTCCTCGCGCGCGCGCGTCCCGAGTGGCTCTCGTTCGCGCGCGCGACGACGCCCTATGGCGCGAGCCGCGACGCGCGCGTGCGCGCGCGCGCCGAGCGCGCGGGCGTGCGGGTGCTCGCGCCGAAGGACGCGGTCGTCTTCGGAGCCGACGAGCTGCGCACGAAGAGCGGCGGCCTGTACCAGGTGTTCGGGCCGTATCAGCGCGCGTGGCTCGCGCGGCTCGCCGAGGAAGGGCTCGGCGCGCCGTGCGCGACGCGCCTCCCGCGCCCGTGCGCGGTGCGCGACGCGCGTGCGGGCACGCTCGCGGCGGGGCTCGCGCGCGCGGAGCGTCGCGGCGGCGCGGCGGCGTCCGCCGCGGACGAGCGCGCGTCGATCCCGGTCGCGGGCGAGGCCGCCGCGCGGCGGCGACTCGAGGCCTTCGTCGAGCGCGGCCTGCTTCGCTATGCGACGGCGCGCGACCTCCCCGCGGTCGACGGCACGTCGCGGCTCTCGCCCCACCTGCGGTTCGGCGCGGTGTCGGCGCGCGACTGCATCCGCGCCGCGACCGACGCCGCGGCGTGCGACGCCCGGCTGCGCGAGGGCGCCGCGCGCTGGGTCGGCGAGCTCTGCTGGCGCGACTTCTACGCCGCGCAGCTCGAGGAGCACCCGCGCATCGCGCGCGGGTCCTTCCGCGCGGACTTCGACGCGCTCGAGTGGGACGGCGACGACGCGCTCTTCGCGCGCTGGCGCGACGGTCGCACGGGCTTCCCGATCGTCGACGCCGGCATGCGGCAGCTCGCGGCGACGGGCTGGATGCACAACCGCGTGCGCATGATCGTCGCGAGCTTCCTGACGAAGGACCTCGGCATCGACTGGCGCCGCGGCGAGCGGCTCTTCTTCGAGCGCCTCGTCGACGGCGACCCCGCGTCGAACAACGGCGGCTGGCAGTGGTCGGCGTCGACGGGCACCGACCCGCAGCCCTACTTCCGCATCTTCAACCCGACGTCGCAGGGGCGGCGCTTCGACCCCGACGGCGACTACGTGCGGCGCTTCGTACCGGAGCTCGCGCGCCTCGACGCGCGCGAGATCCACGCGCCCGACGCCGACGCGCGCGCCGCCTGCGACTACCCCGCTCCCTGCGTCGACCACGCCGAGGCGCGCGAGCGCGCGCTCGCGCGCTACCGCCGCGCGATCGGCCGCGCGCCGGGCGCGGGCGCGACCAGAGCGAAGCCCGCGAGGCGTCGCGCGAAGGCCCGCCGGTGACGCGGCGCGTCCGCACGCTCGAGCGCGCGCAGGACCTGCCGCTCCCGCGCGACGCGGTGTTCCCGTTCTTCGCCGAGGCGGGGAACCTCGAGGCGATCACCCCGCCGGAGCTGCGCTTCCGCTTCGTGACGCCGCTGCCCATCGCGATGCGCGCGGGCGCGCGCATCGAATACCGCCTCTCGCTCTTCCGCGTCCCGTTCGGTTGGACGACCGAGATCACGGGCTGGGATCCGCCGCACGGCTTCGTCGACGAGGAGCGCCGCGGCCCGTTCGCGCTCTGGCGCCACGAGCACCGCTTCGAGGACATCGACGGCGGAGCCGCGACGCGCATGCGGGACACGGTGCACTACGCGCTTCCCCTGTCGCCGCTCGGCGACCTCGCGCACCCTCTCGTGCGCGCGCGGCTCGATCGCATCTTCGATTTCCGCGCGGCCGAGATCGGGCGGCGCATCGCCGCGGGAGCGTGGACGACGCATGGCTGAGGCGCGCCTTCGGATCGGGGTCTCGTCGTGTCTGCTGGGCAACGGCGTGCGCTACGACGGCGGCCACAAGCGCGACGCGTTCCTGGTCGACCAGCTCGGCCCGTTCGTCGAGTGGGTGCCCGTGTGTCCCGAGGTGGAGGCGGGCCTCGGCACGCCGCGCCCGTCGATCCAGCTGGTGGAGGAGGGCGGGGCGCTCCGCGCGCTCGAGACGCGCTCGCGCCGCGACCGCACGCGGGCGCTCGAGCGTCAGGCGCGGGCCCGCGTGCGCGACCTGCGCGGGCTCGACCTCGCCGGCTACGTCCTCAAGCGCGACTCGCCGAGCTGCGGGATGGAGCGCGTGCGCGTCCACCGCGAAGGCCAGCCCGTGCGCCGCGACGGCCGCGGGCTCTTCGCCGCCGCGCTGCTCGAGGCGATGCCCGACCTCCCGGTCGAGGAGGAAGGGCGTCTCCACGATCCGCGCCTGCGCGAGAACTTCATCGAGCGCCTGTTCGCCTATCGACGCGTGCGGGACCTGTTCGCCGGGCCCTGGCGGGCGCGCGACGTCGTCGCCTTCCACACCGCGCACAAGATCCAGGTGATGGCGCACTCGAACGAGTCCTACCGCGAGCTCGGTCGGCTCGTCGCGCGCGTGCGCGAGCTCCCGCGCGCGGGCTTCCGCGACGCCTATCAAGCGGGCTTCATGGGCGCGCTCCGCCGGCTCGCCTCGCGCGGTCGCGTGGCGAACGCGCTGCACCACATGACGGGCCACCTCCGCGGTCGCGTCTCGTCGGACGACCGCCGCGAGCTCGCGCAGCTCGTCGACGACTATCGCGCGGGCCTCGTTCCGCTCGTCGTGCCGCTCACGCTGCTGCGCCATCACGCGCGCGCGTGCGAGGTCGACTACCTGCTCGGGCAGGTCTTCCTCGACCCGCATCCGCGCGAGCTCATGCTGCGCAACCACGTCTAGTCGCTCCGCGCATCGCGCGTTTGACGGTCGCGGGCCGCGACCTAGGGTGCGCGCTCGCGAGGAGGCGGCGCGTGGCGACGAGCGATCGGGAGCGGGAGCCGGCTTCGGGCGGTGTCGTCGGGCGCGGCATCGCGCTGGCGGAAGCGGGCCGCGTTCCCGACGCGATCGTCCGCTTCGCGATCCGGCGCATCGTCGCGCTGCGCGCGCGCGGAGAGGCGCGCACCGCGCGCTCGGCGCGCGAGTTCGCGCGCGCGATGCGCGCGCAGCCCGTGCTCACGCACGCGGCCGAAGCCAACCGACAGCACTACGAGGTGCCGGCGGAGCTCTTCGAGCGCGTCCTCGGTCCGCGCCTCAAGTACAGCTGCGCGTGGTTCGCCGACGACCACGGCGACCTCGCGCGCGCCGAGGAGGAGATGCTCGCGCTCACGTGCGAGCGCGCGGGTCTCGAGGACGGCATGCGCGTCCTCGACCTCGGCTGCGGATGGGGCTCGCTGTCGACCTTCGTCGCCGAGCGCTTCCCGCGCGCGCGCGTGCTCGCGGTCTCGAACTCGCGCACGCAGCGCGCGTTCCTCCTCGATCGCTGCGCGAAGCGGGGCCTCGCGAACGTCGAGGTGCGGACGGCGGACGCGGCGCTCCTCGAGCTCCCCGCGGCGGGCTTCGACCGCGTCGTCTCGGTGGAGATGTTCGAGCACGTGCGCGACTGGCACGCGCTCTACGCGCGCATCGCGCGCTGGCTCGCGCCCGACGGGCGCTTCTTCCAGCACGTCTTCTGCCACCGCGCCCACCCGTACCGCTTCGAGGACGAGGGCGGCACCGACTGGATGGCGCGGAACTTCTTCAGCGGCGGGATCATGCCGTCCTTCGACCTGCCGGAGGCCGTGGGCGGAGCGCTCGCGGTCGAGGCCCGCTGGCGCGTTTCGGGCACGCACTACGCGCGCACGGCCGAGGCCTGGCTCGCGCGCGCCGACGCGCAGCGCGACGCGCTCCGGCGCGTGCTCGCCGCCGCCGGCGGCGCCGACGTCGATGCGGCGCGCGCGCTGCAGCGCTGGCGGATGTTCTTCATGGCGTGCGCCGAGCTGTTCGCCTTCCGCGACGGCGAGGAATGGCTCGTCGGCCACTACCTCCTGCGCCCGACGGAGCGGCGCGCGTGAGGGTCGCGATCGTCGGCGGCGGCGTCGCGGGCCTCGTGTGCGCGCACCGGCTGTGCGAGGCGCACGACGTCGAGCTCTTCGAGGCATCGGAGTGGCTCGGTGGCCACGCGCACACGGTCGACGTCGAGGTCGACGGGGTGGCCGTCGCGGTCGACACCGGCTTCATCGTCTACAACGAGCGCAACTATCCCCGCTTCACCGCGCTCCTGCGCGAGCTCGGCGTCGAGACGCGCCCGACCGGGATGAGCTTCGGCTTCCGCTCGGATCGCACGGGAATCGAGTACGCGGGAGGCAGCTGGAGCGGCCTGCTCGCGTCGCCGCGCCACCTCCTGCGGCCGCGCTACCTGGCGATGCTGCGCGACGCGGCGCGCTTCTACCGCACGGCCGCGCGCGCGCTCGAGGACGACGCGCTCGAGGGCGTGTCGCTCGGCGACTGGCTCGAGCGCGAGCGCTACGGCGCCGCGTTCTGCGAGGACCACCTGCTCGCGATGGGCGGCGCCATCTGGTCGGTGCGCGCCGAGCACGTGCGCGCCTTCCCGGCGCGCGCGTTCCTCGAGTTCTTCGCGAACCACGGCCTGCTCACGCTCTCCGATCGCCCGCGCTGGCGCGTGGTGCGCGGCGGCTCGCGCCGCTACGTCGACGCGCTCGCGAAGGGCTTCCGCGAGCGCGTCCGGCTCGGCGCGCCGGTCGCGTCGATCCGACGCGACGCCGAAGGCGTCGAGGTCGCGACGGAAGCGGGCGGCGCGTACCGCTTCGACGCCGTCGTCCTCGCCTGCCACAGCGACCAGGCGCTCGCGCTCCTCGCCGACGCGACCGCGCGCGAGCGCGACGTCCTCGGCGCGATCGCGTACCAGGCGAACGACGTCGTGCTGCACACCGACGAATCCCACCTCCCGCGCGCGCGCCGCGCGCGCGCCGCGTGGAACTACCGCGTTCCCGTCGCGGACGGCGAGCGCGTGACCGTCACCTACGACATGAGCCTCCTGCAGGGGCTCGACACGCCGCGTCCCCTGCTCGTGACGCTGAACGCCAGCGAGCCCGTCCGCGAGGACGCGGTACTCGGCCGGTTCGAGTACGCGCACCCGGTCTTCGATGCGCGCGCCGTCGCGGCGCGCGCGCGACACGGCGAGCTCCAGGGCGAACGGCACACCTACTACGCCGGCGCCTACTGGGGACACGGGTTCCACGAGGACGGCGTCGCGAGCGCGCACCGGGCCGTCGCCGCGCTCGAGGCCCATGCGCGGCGGCGCTCGCGCGCGGGGCGCGGCGCGTGAGGAGCGCCTTCTACACGGGCACCGTCGTGCACGCGCGCCGCCACCCCGCGCACGCGTTCGAGCCGCGCGTCCGCATGTACTGGCTCGAGCTCGACGAGATCCCGATGCTCGTGCGCGACGGCCTCGTGTCGACGCGCCGCTTCGCGCGCCGCTGCTTCCGGCGCGCCGACCACCCCGGCGACGCGGCGACGCCGCTCGACGTCGCGATCCGCGATCTCGTCGAGGGCCGGACGGGCGCGCGGCCTCGCGGGCCGATCGCGCTCCTCACGCAGCTGCGCCAGCTCGGCGTGCGCTTCGACCCCGTGAGCTTCTTCTACTGCCTGTCGCCTTCGCGCGACGCGATCGAGGCCGTCGTCGCCGACGTCTCGAACACGCCCTGGGGCGAGCGCCACACCTACGTGCTCGCGCCCGACGCGGGCGCCGCCGCGCCCGGCGGCGCCGCGCTCGACGTCTCCGTCCGCAAGACGTTCCATGTGTCGCCGTTCCTCGGCATGGACGTCGCGCACCGCTTCCGGCTCTCGCTTCCGGGCGAGACGCTCGACGTCGCGATCGACGACGTGGGGAGCGACGGCGTGCGCTTCGCCGCGCGCCTCCGGCTCGCGCGACGCCCCTTCGCCGAGGGACGCCGCGGCGCGTGCGCGCCGCTCGCGACGCTCGCGGGCATCTACGCCCGCGCGCTCCGCATCGCCCTGCTCGGCGCGCCCTTCCACCCGCATCCGCGCCGTCTCGCCGCACGGCCCGCGGACGCCGAGGAGCCCGTCTCGTGACGCAGACCGACGTCGCCTTCCGACCCACCGCCGACCGCGCGTCCCGCGAAGCGCGAAGCCGGCTGCAGGAGCGCGTGCGCGCGGCGCTCCACGCGAAGCTCGCGCGCCTCGAGGCGTCGCGCGTCGCGTGGCACGAAGACGGCGCGGCGCTCGCGTTCGGTCGCCCCGACGCGTCGCGCGCGGCGCGCATCGACGTGCACGCGCCGCGCTTCTACTCGCGTCTCGTCCGCGAGGGGAGCCTCGGCGCGGCGCGCGCGTACATCGACGGCGACTGGTCGTCGCCGGACCTCGCGGCGCTGCTGCGGGTCGTGGTCGCCGAGCCCGCGCTCTTCGGCGGTCTCGACGGGCCGCTCGCGCGCGCGGCGTCGGCCGGGCGCGCACTGCTCGCGCCGCTCGCGCGCAACACGCGGCGCGGCAGTCGCCGCAACATCGCCGCTCACTACGACCTCGGCGACGCGCTCTTCGAGCGCATGCTCGACCCGACGATGACCTACTCGTCCGCCGTCTTCCCGGCGCCGGACGCGACGCTCGAGGAGGCGCAGGTCGAGAAGATGGATCGCCTCTGTCGTCGGCTCGCGCTCGCGCCGGGGCAGCGCGTGCTCGAGATCGGGACGGGCTGGGGCGGCTTCGCGCTCCACGCCGCGGGCCGCCACGGCGCGCGCGTCACGACGACGACCGTCTCCCGCGCGCAGTACGAGGGCGCGCGCGCGCGCTTCGCGCGCGATCCGGCGGGCCGGCGCATCGAGCTCCTGCTGCGCGACTACCGCGACCTCGCGGGCACCTACGACCGCCTCGTGTCGATCGAGATGATCGAGGCGGTCGGCGACGCCTTCCTCGACGGCTACCTGCGCGCGTGCAGCGAGCGTCTCGCTCCCGACGGTGCGATGGCCCTCCAGGCGATCGTCATCGGCGACCAGGGCTACGAGGCCGCGCGCCGCCACGTCGACTTCATCAAGCAGTACGTGTTCCCGGGCGGCTGCCTGCCCTCGGTCGAGCGGATCGCGCGCGGCGTCGCGCGCGCCACCGACCTGCGCTTCGTCGCGCTCGAGGACATCGGCGCGCACTACGCCGAGACGCTGCGCCGCTGGCGCGCGCGCTTCGACGCCGCGGAGCCCGAGCTGCGCGAGCTCGGCTTCGACGACGCCTTCCTCCGCACCTGGCGCTACTACCTCGCCTACTGCGAGGCCGGGTTCGAGGAGCGCCACATCGGCTGCGTGCAGATCGTCCTCGCGAAGCCGGGCCATCGTCCGCCGGTGCCGGGGCTCAGTACTCCGCTCGCAGGATGAGGTCGGCGCCCGCTTCGCCGGTCGTGCTCATCTGGCTCTCGACGCTCAGATGGCGCGTGAAGCGGTACTCGATCTGCAGCTCCTGCTCGCTCTGGTCGCCGAACGTCTGCCCGTAGCGGACGAACGTGCGGTCGCCGACGTACTTGCCCACGCGCAGCGCCTGCGCGCTGCCGTCCTCGCCGATCTCGATGTCGAGCGTGTCGACGATGCCCGCGTCCGCGATCAGCCGCCCGAACTCGCCCGCCGCGAGGCTCGCGGCGACCGACAGCGCGGCCGACTGCACCTGGCCGCGCTCGGCCTGCGCGAGCTCGTCGATCGGGCGCCCGAACACGAGATAGGCGAGCGCCTCGTCGCGCGACATCGGCGGCTCGCCGCCGAGCTGCACGAGCTGTGGCGGGTCGGAGAGACGTCCGGCGATCTCGATCACGACGTTCACGTCGCGCACGCGGTGCACGCCCTCGAAGTCGATCACGGGATCGCCCGGGTCGTCGCCGCCGTCGAACGTGACGACGCCCCGCCGCAGGTCGAACCGCTTGCGCTGGAAGTCGAGCGAGCCGCGCACGACGCGCGCCTCGCCGACCGCGCGCAGCGCGTCGTGCGGCCGCTTCGCGAGCCGCACGTCGCCCTGGAGGTCGACCTCCGCGCCGCGCCCGCGCACCCAGGTGTTGCGCGGGACGCGGATGCGCACGTCGACGCGGCTCCGCGCGTACGCGCCGTCGCGCGCGCGCGTCTCCGCGAACTCGCTCGCGGCCGTGTCCTGCGACGACGCGGCGATCACCTGGATCTCGCGCAGCGCGCGGTCGTCCTCGTCGGGCAGGCGCACGCTGGCGTCCTCGAGCCGCACGTCGCCCTCGATCGCGAGCGCGTCGAGCGGCCCGTGCACGGCGAGCCGGCCGCGCACGTCCGTCGTGAGGATCGGCGCGCTCGAGAGCCGGAAGCCGTCGAGGTCGGCGCGCAGGTCGAGCGACGAAGGGACGAGGCCGTCGAGCGCGACGTCGCCCTCGATCGTCGCGAGGCCGCGCCGCTCCGGGCCCTCTCCGTCGCGGTCCTTCGGCAGGCCGATCGCGAGCCGCTCGACGTGGACGACGCCGTCGGCGAGCGAGAACGCTCCCTCGATCGGGGCATAGCGACGGCGCGCGAGCGGCACGTCGATGCCGCCGTCGCGCAGCACGACGCGACCGCTCACGTCGGGGGCAGTCCCACCGCCCGCGATCGCGAGATCGACGTCGAGCTCGCCGCCGGGCGCGCGCAGCGTGCGCGGGAGGAGGGGCGCGGCGATCGCGACGTCGAGGCCCCGTCCTTCGATCGCGACGCGCGTCGTCTCGGCGCGAAGGAGGCGCGCGGTGTCGCCGCCCGCCGGCCACCGCGCCTCGCCGCGCGCGGCGATCGCGACGCGCCGCTCGCCGACCTCGCGCAGCGACGCGTCGAAGTCGAGCGCGCCGCCGGCGACGCGCGCGCTCGCGAACACGCCGTCGAGCGGCACGCCCTCGATCGCCGCGTCGCGCCACGTGAGCGTGAGCGCGCCCGTCGGGTCGCCGAGCGGGTGCGCGAGCTGCAGCCCGAGCGTCGCCGCGCCGCGCAGCGCGACCGCGCCGCCCGCGAGCGCCGCGACGCGCGCGACGTCGACGTCGAGAGCGTCGACCTGCACGCGATCGACGCCGTCGCCCGCGATCACCGCGTCCGCGTGCACGGCGCGCGCGAGCGACGTGTGCACGTCGACCGCGCCGCGGCGCGCGCCGCGCGCGCCCGACGGCTCGGCGAGCGAGGCTTCCGCGCGGACGTCGCCGAGCGCGAGGCCGGCGACGCGCAGCCCGCGCGCGTCCGCGTCGAGGGCGAGCACGGGCGCGGCGAGTGCGCCGTGTGCGCGCAGCGCGAGGCGCGCCGCGCCGGCGAGCGAGCCCGGCTCGCGATCGGCGCCGAGCCAGGCCGCGAGCGCGGGCTCGGGCAGCGCGGCGAGATCGTCGACGTCGACGTCGAGCGCGAGCGCCGCGAGCGCGCGGTCGTCGCCGCGCGCGCTCCCGCGCACGCGCAGCGGCGGCGCGTCGAGCGAGAGTGCCTCGACCTCCCAGGCGCTCGCGTCGGTCGCGCGCGCGCGCAGCGCGCCGCCCTCGACGCGCAGCCCGGCGACCTCGCCCGGCGCGAGCGCGAGATCGACCGCCGCGGCGTGCGCGCCCGCGCGGCGCGAGATCGCGAGCCCGACGCGCGCGTCGAGCGCGCCGGCGAAGCGCGCGTCGCCGAGGAGCGCCTCGGGATCGACCCGTGCGAGGCGCAGCGCGACGTGCGCGTCGGCGTCGCGGGCGCCGTCCCACCAGTCGGAGAGCGGCGCGCGCGCGTCGTCGTCGACGCGCGCCGCGACGGTGTCGGGCGCGGCGGGCGCGGGCAGCGCGAGGCCCTCGCCCGCGACGGTGAGGAGCCCGTCGCGCACGTCGACGCGCAGCGCGCCGTCGCCGTCGCCGCGCGCGCCCGCGGCACCGGTCGCCGCATCGCCCGCGTCGACGGCACCGCCCGTTGCGATCGCACCGCCCGCACCGCCCGCATCGCCCGCCGACGTCGCGAGCGGTGCGATGCGCGCGACGAGCCTCGCGCGCAGCCGTTCGATGGCGTCGGCGTCGAGCGGCCAGGCGAGCTCCGCGAGCTCGCCGTCGACGTCGATCGCGATCGGCGCGCGATCGGGCGCGAGCACGAGCTCGACGCGCGCGCCGACGAGCCGCGCGCGCTCGAGGTACGCCGCGACGGGCGTCGCGTCGCCGGTCTCCGCGCCGGGGGCGGCGGGCGGCGCCTCCGCGCCGTCGGCGCCGAGCCGCGCGAGGTTCCAGCCGCCGTCCGCGTCGCGCGCGAGGCGCACGCGCAGGCCGCGCAGCTCGAGCTCGCGGATCGCGATGCGACGGTCGCGCACGGCGGTGTCGACGTCGAAGCGCAGGACGAGCTCGTCGAACGCGATCGCAGGCTCGCCGTCGACGCGCATCTCGACGTCGCGCAGCCGGGCGTCCGGGAGCAGGCGCCCCGCGAGCTCGCCGATCTCGAGCTCGGCCCCGAGCGCGTCGCCGACCTCGCGCTCGACCGTCTCGCGCAGCGCACCGCGGCCGACGCCGCTCCGCACCGCCGTGATCGCGAGCGCGACCGCGCCGAGCGCGAGCACGGCGGCGAGGAGCAGGTATCCGAGCGCGCGCGCGGCGCGCCGCGCGCGCGTCGGCGCGCCGTCCTGCGGCCCGGCTCGCTCGTCGTCGCGTCGCGTCGTCGGCATCAGAACGCGTGCCCCACGGAGAAGTGGATCTCGTAGCGGTCGATGCGCGCGCCGTCGTCGAGCGGGAACGCGACGTCGAAGCGCAGCGGGCCGACCGGTGTCGCGATGCGGAGGCCGGCGCCCGCGCCCGGGAAGACGTCCCGGCCCCAGTGCGCGGGACGCCGCTCGATGTCGCCGGCGTCGACGAACACGACGCCGCCGACGGGATCCCAGATCGGGAAGCGCAGCTCGGCGGCCGCCTCCGCCCACGAGAGCCCGCCGAGCGGGTCGCCCTCGGCGTCGAGCGGCCCGACGAGATGGTAGTCGTAGCCGCGCACGCTCGTGCTGCCGCCCGTGAAGAAGCGCTCGAACACGGGGACGTCGAACTCGCCGGTGCCGCCGAGCGGATGGATCGCGCCGATCTCGAAGCGCAGCGCGAGCACGAGCCGACGCCACGACGCGTAGGTCTTCGCGCTCGCGCGCCAGCGCAGGTAGTCGACGTCGCTCCCGAGGGCGCGCAGCGTCGGCCGCAGCTCGAGGTCGAACGACGTGCCGCGCGTCGGCTCGAGCAGGTCGTCGACGCGGATGCGGCGCAGGCCGAGCGTCGCCGAGCCGAGCAGGAACGTGTCGGGCTGGAGCGGCGCGGCGGGGTCGAACGCGCGCAGGTCCGCGAAGCGCTTCACCACCTCCGCGCGCTCGAAGCGGTAGCCCGCGCGCGCGACGACACCCCCGCCGACCGGCACGCGCAGCTCGATCGCGCCCCACGCGCGGTCGACGTCGGCGGCGGGCTCCGTCTCGTGCTCGAACGCGACCGGGATCTCCGCCTCGACGTCGGGCTCGATGAAGCTCGGGTCGAGGTAGCGGACGCGACCGGCCGCGACGAGCGACGAGTACTTGCCCGACACCTCGAGCCGCTCGCCCTCGCCGAACAGGTTGCGGTGCTCCCACTCGCCGCGGACGCGGAAGCGATCCTCGGTGCCGTAGCCGCCGCCGAGCCGGATGCCGCGGCGCGGCCGCTCCTGCACGGCGACCTCGATGGGCCAGGTCGCGTGCGCCGACGCGTCCTGCGCGGCGAGCGCGTCGCCCTCGGGCTGCACGGGGCGGACGGCGACGCTGCGGAAGAGGCCGAGGTCCGCGACGGCGCGCTGCGCGGCGCGAAGCCGGCTCGGCGCATAGCGATCGCCCGTGCGCACGCCGCGCTCGCCGAGCTTCGCGAGCGCCTTGCGCACGTGGCGTTCGTCGACGCGGTCGAGCCCCTCGATGCGCACCTCGCCGACCTCGACGAGCGGGCCCGGCTCGACGCGCCACTCGACGTGCGCGACGCGCTCCTCGAGCAGCACGCGCGCGCCGCCCTCGATGCCCGCGCGCGGGTGGCCGCGTTCGGCGAGCGCCGCGAGCAGCGCGTCGCGCGCGCGCTCGTAGCGGCGCGGGCTGAAGCGGCCGCCGGGCGCGAGCGCGGCCGCGCGCGCGACCGCCTCGCGCGCCTCGGCATCGAGGCCCGGCGCATCGAGGTCGAGGTCGAACGACGCGAGCGTCGTCGGGGCGCCGGGATCGATCGCGATCTCGACGCGCGCGCGCGTGCGCTCGTCGTTCCACGCGACGCGCGACGCGACCTCGACGTGGTAGTAGCCGTGGCTGCGGTAGAAGCGGCGGACGCGCTCGACGTCCTCCTCGAGCACCGCGGCGTCGAACGCCGGGCGCTCGCGCCAGAAGCGCCAGCCGCGGTCGCTCGTGAGCAGGCGCGCGCGCAGCTCGTCCTCGTCGACCGGGTCGTCGGGGTCGTCGTCGGCGGGCGCGACACCGGTCAGCGCGACATCGGCTACGCGCCCGTCGGCGGGCTCGGCGCGCGCGTCGTCGGCGCCCGCGTCCGCGTCCGCCGCGCTCGCGCCGAGCAGCGCCGCGAGCAGTGCGGCGAGCAGTGCGGCGAGCGGCGCGGCGCGCCGCGTCCGGCGCGCGCGGCGCGCCCTCACGTCAGTGCCCGGCCGCGTGCGGGAGGTCCGCGGCCTCGAGGTCCTCGCGCGACAGCCACATCGTGGTCGCGAACGGGCCGTCGGGATGGTCGAGGAACCAGACGTGCAGCATCTCCGGGCTGCGATGGGCGGGCTCGCCCTCGCGACACGCGCCGCCGCGCGCCTGGTCGACGATCAGCAGCCCGTCGCGCAGGCACATCGGGATCTTCCACACGTGGTAGTGCCAGAGCGTGCGGTTCCCGCCGATCTGCGGTCCGCGCGCGTCGAGCGCGCTCGCGTAGAACATCACCCCGGCGAGCAGCTTGCCCTGCGGCGTTCCGTAGTACATGAGGAACTCGGGGCGCTCGCAGTCGAGCACGCGACCGTCGAACAGGTACTCCTCGTTCACGTAGTGGCGGCGATCGCCGGCGAGCAGGTGGTAGCCGTCGGCGAGCCCCTTCTCGAAGGCGAACCATCCGTGCGCCTCGGCGGCCGCGCGGCAACGCGCGACGAGGTCGCGCGCCGCGGCCTCCTGCGCCGGTGTCGGCGCGACGTCGGGCGCGTGCTCGCTGAGCTCCCAGATCACCATGTGCGGCTCGTCCTGCGGCGTGCGCGGGACCTGCGACTCCGGGATCCACGCGTCGCTCGCCGGCAGGAAGCGGTGTGCGAAGCGCGGCGGTCCGGGCGGCGGCGGCGGGATCGGCGGCGCGTCGCCGCAGCCGGAGAGCGCGGCGCACGCGGCGAAGGCGGCGAGGGCGAGCGCGGCACTCGCGGCGGGGAAGGCGCCGCCGACGGGCGACGCGGCGGCGATCGCGGCGCGCGCCATCGCCCGCGTGCCGCGGGCGCGCACGCGCGCGCGGCGCAGCGCCGTCACGGCTTCGGGCGCACCACCAGGAACGCGAACTCGCCCTCGTCGGGAACGATCTCGAGCCCCACGTCCTGGAGGGCGTAGAAGAGCGCGGGCGTGCCGGCCGACTCGTCCCACTCGAGCACGAAGTCGTACGCGCCGGTGAGCCCCGTTTCGTCGAGGACGGGGCGGGGCGAGCGCCAGCGCAGCAGCGCGACGAGCTCGGCCATCGGCAGCCGCGTCGCCGCGATGCGCCCCTTGCCGACTTCGGCGCGCGGCGCGGGTGCGGTCGACGGCGCGAGCGGCGGGTCGCCCGCGCGGCGGCGCAGCCGGTTGACGGGAACCTTCTCGGTGCGGCGCTCGAGCTCGAGGCCGAGCGCGGCCGGCACACCGGCGGCGAAGACCTCGCGCAGGTTGCGGTCCTTCTGCGGGCCCGCGCGCAGCAGCACGTCGTAGCGCTTGCCGAGGTCGACGCCGCCCTCGCCGATCATGTCGCGCGGGTGCACGCCGGTCGACTGCGCGAGCAGCGCCGAGAGCTCGTAGCCGATCATGACGAGGTCGCCCGACGCGGGGTCGGTCTGGGCGCGCGGCTCGTTCTGCACGGACGGGCGGATCGCGAACGGCGCGTCGGGCGCGCTGCGCGCGGCCTTCACGGCCGCGCCCCCGGAGTCGGCCTTCACGGCGTCGGCGGCCGGGGTGGCCGCGGCGTCGGCGTCGGCGGGCGCGTCGGCCGCGTCCGCGACGACGGGCGCGAGCGGAGCGGCGAGGGCGAGTGCGCCGACGAGGAGTGCCGTGCGAACGGAGGGGGTGAAGAGCGGGAACGCGAGCCGGAGCGGCCGGGGGTGGGGCATGGGCGCGGACTCTACCGCGTCGCCCGTCGTCCCACCGGGCGCGCGCCGTCGCGCGCCGCCCTAGGTGCGGCGCGCGGCCGCGAGATCGCGCGGCAGGCTGCGCGCGCCCGCGACGAGCGCCGCGAACGCGACGACGTACGAGGCGAGCACCGCGCACATCGAGGCGCGGATCGCCGCGTCGCCGAAGCGCGGCGCGAACGCGTCGTTCAGCCAGCCGACCGCCTGCGGCCCGAGCCCCTGCCCGAGCAGGGTGATGAAGAAGACGATCACGGAGGCCGCGAGTGCGCGCATGCGCGGCGGCGCGAGCTGCTGCACGGCCGCGTACGCGGCCGGCGCCCACCCCGCGCCGAGCAGGCCCGACGGGATCGCCATCGCGATCGCGACGTCCGCCGTCGGCGCGAGCGACTGGCCGAGCAGGAAGGGGAGCGACGTCGCGACGGAGATCGCGGGCATCCACATCAGCCAGCGCACGTCGCGCCGCACGAGACGGTCGGTGAGCCAGCCCGCGCCGATGGCGCCCACGCCCGCCGACGCGGCGGCCGCGACGCCGAACTCGAGGCCGATCTCGAGCTTCGGGACGCCGAGCACGCGCGCGAGCAGCACGGGCATCCACACGCCGAACCCCGTGCCGCCGAACGACGCGATGCCGGCGCCGATCGCGATGCCGCGGAAGCTGCGGCGCTGCCAGAGGTAGCGGAAGACCTCGACGATGCCGGGCGTCGCGTCGGCGTCCGCGCCGTGCGCGGCGAGGCCGTCGAAGCGCCCGCGCACGGGCTCGCGCACCGTGAAGAACAGGAGCGCGGCGCCCGCGACGCCCGCGACGCCGAGCGCGTAGAACGCTTCGCGCCAGCCGAAGGCGGTCGCGAGCCAGCCGCCGGCGAGCAGCCCCGCGAGCTGGCCGAGCGACACGCCCTGCTGGAAGACGCCGAAGGCGAACGTGCGGCGCTCCGGTGGGAAGTAGTCGGCGAGGACCGAGTGCGCGGGGGCCGTGCCGCCGGCCTCGCCGACGCCGACGCCGATGCGCGCGGCCGCGAGCTCGAACATGCTGCGCGCGGCGCCCGAGACGGCGGTCATCGCGCTCCACGTCACGAACGCGATCGACAGGATGACGCGGCGCGAGTGGCGGTCGGCGAGCCGCGCGACCGGCAGGCCGAGCAGCGTGTACGACACCGCGAAGCCCGGGCCCAGCAGGAATCCCATCAGCGCGTCCGACGACCCGAACTCGGCCTTGATGTCCTCGACGAGGATCGAGAGCACCCAGCGGTCGAGGTAGTTGAAGACGTACATCAGCGTGAGCACGCCGAGCACGTAGTGCGCGTAGCGGGAGCTCGGCGGCGGCTCGCCGGCGGGAGCGGCGAGCGGCGCGGAGCCTGGGCGCGAGGCGTCGTCGGGCGGTGCGGGCGACACGGACGGCGGACCTCGCGACTTCGAGCGGGCGCGCACCGTACCACGCGCGCCCGGTCGGCACGCGCGGGAAGCGCGCGCGGACGTGCGGACGTGCGGACGCGCGGACGCGAGGCTGGGAGCGGCGGCGCGGGTCGCTCGTCGGGCCGGTCGCCTGCTAGGTTCGCGCCGCCGCGCGCCCCGGCCGCCCATTCCGGAGACACCCCATGGACCTCGACGACGCGCCGCGCGCGCAGGCGGGCGCCGCGCCGACGCGCCCCGCGGCGGCCTCGCTGCTCGACGACACGCGGCTCGAGCGCGTGCGCGCGACGACGGCCGCGGGCGCGAGCGCGCTCTACCGCGGCGTCCTCCCGCGCAGCTGGAACGCGCACGTGTACCCCTTCGGCGGCGTCGCCAGCGCGATCGCGCTGCGCGCGATGCGCGAGGAGCTCGGGCGCCCCGCGCACGCGCCGCGCACGCTCACGACGCTCTTCGCGTCGCCGGTCGCGGACGGCGAGATCGAGGCCGAGGTCGAGGTCGTGCGCGCCGGGCGCGGCATGTCGCAGCTGCGCGCCACGCTGCGCAACGTCGGCAGCGACGAGCCCGGTCACGTGTCGATGGCCGTCTTCGGCGGCGCGCGCCGCGGGTTCTCGTTCACCGACGTGCGCCCCCCGGACTGGGTCGCGCCGCAGGACGCCGCGCCGCCGAAGGAGCCGCCGGCCGAGCACGCGCGCTTCCGGTCGCCGTTCTTCGAGCAGCTCGAGGTGCGGCAGTGGAACGTGCGCTCGTCGTGGGAGACGGGCTGGGAGCCGGGCCGCGCGCGCGCGTCGCGCTGGATGCGGTACCGCGTGCCGCCGCTCCGCGAGGACGGCGTGCTCGACCCGCTCGCCTACGTCCCCGTCTGCGACACGATGCCGCCGTCGGTGGTGCAGGCCGTCGGGCCGGGAGGGCCGACGTTCTTCGCGCCGAGCTGCGACCTGACCGTGCAGATCTTCCGCGAGACGCGCAGCGAGTGGCTGCTCGCCGACGCGCGCACGCACTGGGCGGGCGACGGCTACGCGTCGTCGACGATCGACCTGTGGGACGTCGACCGGCAGCTGCTCGCGCGCGCGAGCCAGCTCATGTACCTGCGGCTCGACGCGGAGGCGTAGGATGCGCGGCGCCGGGCTGTACGGCGCGCGGCGCCGGGCTGTGCGGCGCCGGGCTGCGCGGCGCCGGGCTGTGCGGCGCAAGCCTGTGGATGGGAGGGCCGTGCGATGGAGAAGCTCGTCTACGTCCTGCGCCGGCGCGCGGGCGATTCGATCGAGGCCCATCGCGACGCGCTGCTCGCCACCGCGGCACCGGCGATTCTCGAGGCCGGCGCGCTCGCGCTGACCGCGCAGGTCGCCGACCTCGCGACCGACCCGCGCGTGCGCCCCGAGCAGCTGTTCGGAGAGGGCGCCACCTACGCATCGGTCGTGTCCGTGTGGCTCGACTCGCTCGATGCGCGCGCGCCGGTGACGGCGGCGCTCGAGGCGCTCGGCGGCCGCGTCGACGCCTACCTCGTGACGGAGTCCGTGCCGCAGGCGTGCGTCGACCGCACCTGGAAGGACGGCGAGCGGAGCCCGGGCGTCACGCAGATCGTCACCTTCCCGAAGCCCGAGCGGCTCACCGACGAGGCCTTCTTCCGCGGCTGGCACGACGAGCACACGCCGTTCAGCTTCGAGCTCCACCCGACGCGCTGGTCGTACGTGCGCAACGCCGTCGCGCGCGCGCTCACGCCGGGCGCGCCTCCGTACCGCGCGATCGTCGAGGAGCGCTGGCGCGAGTTCGACGAGTGGCTCGACCCGAAGCGGCTCTTCGGCTCGGGCGACGTGCTGCGCCGTTCGGCCGAGGAGCTCGTCCACTACGCCGACTTCGCGTCGCTGAACCAGACGCTCGCGAGCGAGTGGATCGTGAAGAGCCTGCGCGCGTGACGGGCACCGACCTCGTCGTGCGCTTCGGCGCCTCGAAGTTCGGCCGCGAGGTCGACGTCCTGGTCGCGCGCGCGACCGGCCACTCGCTCGTGAACGCGCTCTTCTCGCGCGCCTACGGCGCGCCCTACAACAAGCCGCTCGTGCTCACGACGACCGGACGCCGGACGGGGCGGGCGCGCAGCGTCGTGCTGCCCTTCTTCGCGGCGGGCGAGGGCGCGGGCGCCGACCCGGCGCTCGCGCGCTTCCCGCTCGCGATCGTCGGCTCGCGCGGCGGCACGCGCGTCGACCCGCAGTGGGCGCACAACCTGCGCGCGACGCCGGAGGCGACCGTGCACATCGACCGGCGCGCGCACCGCGTGCGCGTGCACGAGGCGACGGGCGACGAGCGCGAGCGGCTGTGGCGCGACATCTGCGCGCGCGCGCCGGTGTACGCGGAGTACCAGCGGCGCGCGAAGACGCGCACGATTCCGGTCTTCGTGCTGTCGCCGGCGGGCGACGGCGCCGCCCGCGCGTGAGCGGCGACGCGGCCGCGCGCGACGCGGTCGTGCTCGTCACGGGCCTCCCGCGCGCGGGCACCTCGCTCGCGATGCAGATGCTCGCGGCGGGCGGCGTGCCCCTGCTCGTCGACGACGCGCGCCCGCCCGACGCGAGCAACCCGCGCGGCTACCTCGAGTACGCGCCGGTCAGGGCGATCGCGCGCGACGCCGCCTTCGTCGCGCGCGCGCGCGGCCGCGCCGTGAAGGTCGTGGCGCCGCTGCTGCGCCACCTGCCGGCGGGCGAGCGCTACGTCGCGATCTGGATGGAGCGCGACCTCGGCGAGGTGCTCGCCTCGCAGGCCGCGATGCTGGCGCGCGCCGCGCGCGACCCGGCGACGCCCGGCGACACCGAGCCCGAGGACGCCGCGCTCCGCCGCGCGTTCGCGTCGAGCGCCGCGCGCGGCGCCGCAGCGCTCGACGCGCTCGGCGCGCGCGTGCTGCGCGTCGACCACGCCGCGCTGCTGTGCGACCCGACGGGCGTCGCCGCGCGGATGGCCTCGCACCTCGCGCGCGAGGCCGGCCTCGCGCTCGACGCGCGCGCGGCCGCCGCGGCGGTCGACCCCGCGCTGTGGCGCGAGCGGCGGGAGGCGATTCGCTAGGCGGCGGCGTCGGCGCGCGCGGGCGCGGCGGGCTTGCGCCCGCGGTACTCGATGAAGGCGCCCGGCACGATCACGTTCGAGCGCGCGTCCTCGAAGCCCGCCTCGCGCAGCACCGCGACGATCTTCTCCGGCGGCACCGCCTGCTCGACCGTGTCCCAGTAGTAGTCCATCAGCAGCTTCGCCTCGCGGTCGCGCGTCGCGAGCAGCGTGAGGCCCGGGATCACCGTCTTCCACGCGAAGCGCGTGAGGCCGTGGCCGATGCGCGACTTCGGGACGTGGCCTTCGAGGATCCAGAGCTGGCCGCCCGGCTTGAGCACGCGGAGATACTCGCGGAACGTCGCGACGAGGTCGGAGACGTGGCGCAGCGCGATGCCCATCGTCACGAAGTCGAACTCGTCGCTGCGGATCGGCAGCGCCTGTCCGACGCCGCGCACGCGCGGGCCGCGGAACGTCTTGCCGGCCTCCGCGAGCATTCCGGGGTTCGGGTCGACGCCGACGACGAGGCCCGACGGCCCGACGTTGCGCGCCGCGCCGCGCGCGACGGCGCCCGTGCCCATCGCGATGTCGAGCACCTTCATGCCGGGCTTCATGCCGGCGGCCTTCATCGAGAGGCGCCGGTAGAGCAGCCCGCCGTTCCCGAAGATCCGCTCGATCGTGTCGTAGTGGCGCGCCGTGCGATTGAAGAGATCCATCACGTAGCGATGGCGCTCGGCGTCGGCGCCGTAGTACTCGCGCAGCGGCGAGTGCGGCGGGACGGGCGTGCCCTCGGGCGGCCGGGGAGCGGGCTCGGACATCTCGCGATCCTCCTCGCCGCGCGCGTCGCGCGCGCGGGCGCCGCCGAGTCTGGCGGCACGCGGCTCCTCTTTCAACGCGCTCGTCGCGGCGGCGCGGCGCCGCGCGGGCCCGCGCGCGCGCGCACGCGCCGGTCCGTGATCGCGTCGAGGCCCTGGACGACCGCGAGGAGCCCGCGCGCCGCGAGCCACCGCGCGGGCTCGGGCGGGAGCGCCGGCGCGCAGTCGGCGACGATGTCGAGCCAGGGGTCGGGCCGGCCGGCGAGCGCGGACGCGAGCAGCTCGCCCGTGGCCGTCGCCTGCGCGACGCCGTGGCCGTTGAAGCCGGCCGCGTGCACGACGCCGCGAGCCGGCCGCGGCGAGATCGACGGCAGGAACGACAGCGTCATCGCGATCCAGCCGCCCCAGTAGTGCGCGATCGGGACGTCGGCGAGCTCGGGGAAGCGGTCGCGGAACGCGCGCGCGACGGCGCGCTGCGTGCCCGCGTGCGCGCCCGCGACGCGCTCCCGCGGTCGGCTCCCGAACGCGTAGCGCGGCGCCTTCGAGCCGCCGACGATCGTGCGGCGCGACGTCAGGCGATAGCTCTCGAGGGCCTCGTGCGCGGTGTAGACGCCCTCGCGCGAGGGCCAGCCGCCGAGCGCCGCGACGTGCGCGTCGTCGAGCGGCGCGGACTCGAAGAGCGTGACGTAGAGCGGGACGATCTCGCGCCCGTGTCCGCGCAGCGTGCGCGTCCACGCGTTCGTCGCGAGCACGACGCGGTCGGCCTCGAGGCTCCCGTCGCGCGTGCGCACGACGGGCTTCGCGCCGGGCACCACCTCTCGCACCTCGGTGCCTTCGTGGAGGCGGACGCCGCGCGCGAGCGCGGCGGCGCGCAGTCCGCGCACGAGGTGGCCCGGGTCGAGCGTCCCGCCCGCGGCCTCGTGCGCCCCGCACAGGAACGCGCCGGGCAGGCCGCGCGCGCGCATCGCGTCGGCTTCGAGGAAGGCGACGCGCGCGCCCGCCTTCGCGGCCGCGTCCGCCGCGCGCCGGAGCCGTCGCTCCTGGCTCGCGTGGACGGCCGCCATCACGTTGCCCGACGGCTGGTAGTCGCACGCGATGCCGAGCTCGGCGATGCGCGCCTCGGTGCGCGCCACGCAGTGGTCGGCGAAACGGACGAGGGCGCCCGCGCGCTCCTCGCCGAACATCATCCGCAGCGTCGGCATGTCCTTGCCGATCGTCGGCGTGAGGTGGCCCGCGTTGCGCCCGCTCGCGCCGGCGCCGCAGAACGCGCGCTCGACGAGTGCGACGTCGACGCCCGCGTCGCGCAGCGCGATCGCCGTCGAGAGGCCCGTGAGGCCGCCGCCCACGATCGCCACGTCCGCGCGCGCGTCGCCCGCGAGCGGCGGTCGCGGATCCTCCGGCGCGTCGATCCAGGCGCTCGTGCCGAGGAACGGCGCGGCGAGGTCGTTCACAGCTCGGCGAACTTCACCACGCGCGTGTGGACGTCGGGGTGCGAATCCGCCTCGATCCAGCGCCACAGCATCGCGCCGCGCGCGTGGCCGCAGGTGTCGATCCAGTTCGGGTACTTCGGGCCGGGGTCGCGGTGCGCGACGACGACGCGCACCGAGCCGTCGGGCTCGTAGGCGGCCGTGTACTTGTTCACGCTGACGCGGTGGTAGCGGTAGTCGAGCGACTCCATCCAGAAGTTGCCGAGCTGGAAGTTCCAGGTCGAGCAGCGCGGGATCTCCGGCGCCTCGATCACGAGCGCCTCGTCGGGCCCGAGCTCCCAGCGGCTGTTCTTGTAGTGGATGTTCTTGTCGCCACCCGCGTTCTGGCAGCGCGTCTGGTCATCGGCCGGGAGCTGGTTGACGTGCTTCTCGAAGATCCGCATCCAGTCGACGAAGAGCTGCGACGTGCCGCGGACGAAGCTCGCGGCGGCGCCGAGCTTCAGCGCGAGCGACGCCGGGTCGAGCCGGTCGTCGCGCGTCGGGTTCAGGCATTCGATCGCGTAGCGGGCGGGCTCCTCGTCCGCGCGCACGTGGAAGGTCTGCCGCACGACCATGTTGGTCGTGCTCGGGTCCATCGCCAGCCAGTTCTTCGCGTTCGGCTGCGGCTTCGCCGAGACGACGATCTCGAAGCTGCCGTCGGGCTCGACCTCGAGCTGCGAGCTGTCGAGCTGGCCGGTCGGCGTCATGCGGCCGTCCTCGCCGTAGCCGCCGCCATAACAAGCCCAGCTGATGTAGGGCGTCGTGCCGCGCCTGCCGTGGATGCGGTAGTCGTGCGCACCCGACAGGTTGGCGTTGTGGTAGACGTTGTCCGGGTTGTCGTTGCCGATCTTCACCGTCTCGTTCGAGAGCTGGAAGAAGCGCGGGAACTGCGGGTCGCTCGACTCGACGTTCGACTCGAGCGACGCGCGCACGAGCCGCGTCAGGTAGCGGAAGCCCTCGGCGCGATCGAAGGCGTCGTCCGGCGTCGACGGGCCGAGGATCACCTCGCCGCACGCCTCGAGCGCGCGGCAGAATTCCTTCCACGCCGTCCCGTCCGCGACGCGGCGCGCTCGCTCGGTGGCCTCGCTCTCAGTCGCCATGGGCGTCCTCCCCGTCGTGCGCGCGCTGCGGCGCGCCGTTTCCGAGCTCGCGCGCGGCGTCCTGCCAGCCGCGCCCCGCGAAGCCCTCGCCGTCCGGGCCGACGACGCGCGTGCGCGTCGCGTCGAAGTGGCCGACCTCGCTGATGCTGCGCACCTGCGCGCGGCCGTTCGCGTCGACGACGACGCGCGAGATCGACGCGAACGGGAGGTTCGCGAACGCGAACGGCGTCGCGACACCGACCACGTGCGAGAGCACGACGCCGATCACGCCGCCGTGGCAGCCGACGACGACGCGCTCGCCCGGCCGCTCGCGCACGAGCGCCTCGTACGCGGCGAGCACGCGGTCGCGGAAGACCTCGGGCGCGTCCCAGCCGATCTCGTCCCAGCGCTGGTCGACGATCTTCTGCCAGTAGTCGGGGAACTCGCGGGCGAGGTGCTGGATGGGCGCGTAGATCGGCGCGCGCCGGTCGATCTCGTCGAGGTCGGCGACGACGCGCGGCGCGAGCGCGCGCTGTGCGGCGAGCGGCGCGACCGTCTGCTGCGCGCGCGTCTTGTTGCTCGTGACGAGCGCGTCGACGGGCTCGGCGGCGAGCCAGCGGGAGACGCGGTCGGCCTGCCAGCTGCCGCGCTCGGACAGCGGCGGGTCGGCGGGCTCGCCCGCGGTGCGCACCGAGACGGGCTCGCCGTGTCGGACGAAGATGAGCTCCATCGCGTGCGCATCCTACGGGATGCGCGCCGCCGCAGGAAGCCGCGAACGCGCGCCGCGCTCAGCCCCGCGCGAACCCGCGCTTCTCCGGCCCGATCTCGGCGACGAGCGGCGCGAGCTTCTCGACGTCGAAGCCGTAGAAGCGCGCCGCGTTGCCGCCGAGCATCGCGGCGACGTCGTCCTCGGGGAGCCCGTCGAAGGTGTCGTGCATCTGCCGCTTCGTGAACGGCCAGCTGCCTTCGGGATGCGGGTAGTCGCTGCCCCAGCCGATCTGCGCGAGCCCGATCTCGTGCCGCAGCTCGGCCTCGCGCCGCGGCATGCACGACGCGCCGAGGAAGACGTTCTCGCGGAACGCCTGCGCCGGCGACTTGCCCTTCAGGTGGCTCCGGAAGTCGCCGAGCTTCGCGCTGTAGTGCGCCTCCGCATAGCGTTGCTCGAGCAGCGCGACGTACTCCGGCACCCACACGGTGGTGCCCTCGGTGACGACGACCTTGAGCTTCGGATGGCGCGTGAAGACGCCGCCCCAGAGCATGAACGTCACGGGGCGCACGTTCCAGAACGGGACCTCGCAGATGTAGATGCCCACGCCGCCCGGGAGCTGCGGCTGGCCCTCCTGCGGCGGCATCGGGCCGAAGTAGTCCTCGGCCGGCGCCGGGCCCGAGTGGAAGTGCACGATCACGCCGAGGTCCTGGCAGAGCGCCCACAGCGGCTCGTAGAACGGGTGGTGGTACGGCCGCTTCTTCCCCCAGACGGGCGGCAGCATGATGCCGCCGAGCCCGTGCTCGCGCGCCCAGCGCACCTCGGCGAGCGTCGTCTCCATGTCGTCCCAGCACGCCGGCACGATCGCGACGCCGAAGTGGCGCTCCGGCGCCATCGACACGAGCTCGGCGAGCCAGCGGTTGTGGGCGCGTGCGCCCGCCCACTGCAGCTCCGGCACGACGTTCTCCGTGGGCAGCCCGATGCCCGCGCCGAACGGCGGCGAGTTCATCTCGGTGATGCCGTCGGGGAACACGATCTCGCCGGCGATGCCGTCGCCGTCGAGCACGTCGATGCGCGCGTCGTGGTCCCACGCGCCGTGGAGTCCGTGCTCGTTGCCCTCGCGCCACTCCTCGTTGATGTCCTCGACGAGGAACTGCTTGCTCGCCTGCTTCGTCATCGCGAGCTGGATGGGCAGCGCCTGGTCGAACGCCTCGCGGTGCTGCGGGTCGAGATACTCGCGGTAGCGCTCGGGCGGGAGCCCGGCGTGGCAGTCGGTCGAGATCACGAGGTGGCGGTCGGACATGGGAGGCTCCTCGGCGCGCGCGGCGTCGCGCGCGTCGTTCAGGCGGGGTCGGAGTAGAACTGCTTCACCCAGCGGCGGAACTCGATCAGCTCCTTGTCCGCCTCGCACAGCACGGGCTCCGCGCGGTGCACCTTGTTCGACCAGATGCGCATGTCGTCCATCACGCCGGCCGAGAGGTTGGCGATCCACTCCTCGCCCGCGACGTCGGCGAGGTTCTTCGTGACGGTGAAGACCCAGCGCGAGTGCGTCATGCGCGGACCGACGGGCGATGTCGACGAGTACATGAGGAGCCCGGCGCCCGGGATGCCGACGCTGCGCACGCTCGAGAGCCCGAGGCCCCAGGACTCGCGCACGAGCGTCATGTCGAACGTGCCCATGGGCGTCTCCTGCGGCGACGTGTGCTGGATGCGCGCGTAGCGGCCGCCCTCGCCGTACTCGACCTCGGTGGGCGGCGTGCTCAGCATGCCGTGCACGAACTGGAAGTGGACGGGATCGAGATTGTTCTCGTGCATGTCCTGCGAGTGCACGGGCACCTCGAGCAGCATCGTGCGCGGCTCGGTCCAGTCGGGATGGCCGATCTCCGGCGCGACCGGGAAGTCCCACTGCGGCGGCTTCCCCTCCGCGTGGTGCCACACGAAGATCAGCTCGTTCTTCTCGACGACGTCCCACGCGCGCACGCGCGCCGCCGGCGGGATGCGCTCGCAGTATGGGATCGTCGTGCACTGGCCGGACGAGCCGTCGAACTGCCAGCCGTGGAACGGGCAGCGCACGGTGTTGCCCATCACGCGGCCGCCCTCGCCGAGGTGCGCGCCGAGGTGCGGACAGTAGGCGTCGAGCACGCGTGCCGCGCCGTCGCGCGCGCGGAAGAGCACGAGGTTCCTGTCGAAGTACGTGATCGCCTTGACGTCGCCGGGAACGAGGTCGCGGCTGAAGGCGACGGCGAACCAGCCGTTCGGGATCGGCAGGTCCGTGTGGTGCTCCTGGAAGTTGCGGCTCATGCGAGCTCCTCCGTGGTTCGGGCGAGGGAACGGGCTCAGGCGGCGAGGGCGTCGGCGAGGAAGCGCGCGGTCGCGCGCGCCTGCTCGCGGACGGGGAAGCCCTCGACGTGGGCCCAGCTGAACATCAGCGAGTAGAACGACCCGAGGATCGCGTTGGCGAGCGTCTCGGGCGCGTGCGCGCGCGTGATCTCGCCGCGCGCGACGCCGTCGCCGACGATGCCGGCGAACGCGTCGTGCAGGCGCTTCACCTGCTCGGACTCGTCGCGCGCGTCGTGCAGCGCGTGGATCGTCTCCGTCAGCAGCTCGCGGTGCGTCGGCCCGCCTTCCTCGGCCGCGTCGGCGACCTGCTCGAAGAAGCGCGCGAGCCGCTCGCGCGTCGTGCCCGGCTCGCGCCGCACCTGCTCGACGCGCTCGACGAGCGCGGCGATCGCCTCGTAGGCGAGCTCGCGCATCATCAGCTGCTTCGTCGCGAAGTGGTTGAAGACGGTCTTCTCGGCGACGTCGGCGCGCTCGGCGATCTCCGCCACGCGCGTCGCGTCGAACCCCTGGTCGTCGAAGAGCGCGCGCGCCGCCTCGAGGATGCGGGCGCGCAGCTCGAGCTTGCGGCGCTCGCGGCGCGGCAGGGCGACGACCTCGGCGGCGGGCTGCGGAACGGCCATGGCGCGCAGCCTAGGCCGCGCCTACAGTCCGCCGCAAGCTTTCACTCGACTGAATCCAATCACGTCCGCGGAGCGCGCGAGCCGGCGAGGCCGGTGTGCGCGCACGGAGGCAGCATGGCCGCCGCGATCTTCGACCGCTTCCAGGTGATCGACATCGACACGCACCTGACCGAGCCGCCCGACACGTGGACGGCGCGGCTCGCCTCGAAGTACGGCGACCGCATCCCGCACATCCGGCAGATCGACGGCAAGGACCTGTGGTTCGCGGGCGACCAGCCCGTCGGCATGCCGGGCGCGTACTCGATGGCCGGCCACGACGGCACGCCGCCCGAGTTCCGCAGCGGCTACGCCGAGATCCCGAAGGCGATGTACGACGCGAAGGCGCGCCTCGCGTTCATGGACGAGGAGAAGATCCACGCGCAGGTGCTCTACCCGAACGTCGGCGGCTTCGGCTCGGGCGGGTTCCGCAAGCTCGGCGATCCGCAGCTCATGCTCGACTGCGTGTCGGCCTACAACGACTTCCTCGTCGACTGGTGCTCGGCCGATCCGCACCGCCTGCTCGGCGTCGCGGCGATGCCGTTCTGGGACGTCGACGCTTCGGTGCGCGAGATCGAGCGCTGCGCGGGGCTCGGCTTCCGCGCGATCCTGATGTGCAACCAGCCGCAGGACCACGGCCAGCCGCTCCTGCGCGACAAGCACTGGGACCGCTTCTGGGGCGCCGCGCAGGCGAACGACATGACGGTGAGCTTCCACGTCGGCGGAGGCGACTTCACGGACGTCTCGACCGACCCGGCGAACATCGGCTTCAAGACGAACTTCGCGCGCGCGTCGGTGATGGCGTTCATCGACAACGCGCGCTCGATCTCCGACGTCATCATGGGCGGCGTGCCGCACCGCTTCCCGCGCCTGCAGATGGTGAGCGTCGAGAGCGGCGTCGGCTGGATCCCGTTCGTCGTCGAGGGCCTCGACTGGCAGTGGAAGAACAACGGCGTGCGCAAGGAGCACCCGGAGTACGACCTGCTCCCGAGCGAGTACTTCCGCCGGCAGATCTACGCGAGCTTCTGGTTCGAGGAGGGCGGC
The DNA here is from genome assembly GCA_041389495.1 of Myxococcota bacterium. Classification (NCBI taxonomy): domain Bacteria; kingdom Pseudomonadati; phylum Myxococcota; species Myxococcota bacterium. The sequence goes on from JAWKRT010000001.1 coordinate 1,233,789, forward strand.
CTCGCCGACGCGATCGCGCGCTTCCCGGACAACATCCTGTTCGAGACGGACTACCCGCACCCGACGTGCCAGGCGCCCGGCCCCGCGAGCGCCGGCACGCACCCGCGCCTGTACGCCGAGCGCGCGCTCGCGGGCCTTCCCGACGCGACGCTGCAGAAGGTGCTGCACGACACCGCCGCGCGGCTCTACCGGCTGTAGCGCGCGCCGTGCGGGCCCGTTCGCGTCTCGCTCTCGCGGTCGCGCTCGCGCTCGTCGGCGGAGCCGCGGCCGCTGCGGCTCCGTTCGAGCGCACCGAGGAGCGCGCGCCGTGCGCGCGTCACGACGCGCTGCGCCGGCCGCTCTTCGGCGATCTCCACGTCCACACGAGCTACTCGTTCGACTCCTACACGTCGGGCCAGCGCAACGATCCGTGGGGCGCCTATCGCTATGCGATGGGCGAGACGATCGCGCTGCCGGGTGCGGAGGAGGGCGAGATCGTCGCGGCGACGATCGGGCGGCCGCTCGACTTCGCCGCCGTCACGGACCACGCCGAGACGCTCGGCGAGATCGACCTCTGCACGGGTGCCGAGTGGTCGCTCGCGTCGTTCACGCCGCTGTGCGTCGCGACGCGCGCGGAGTCGTTCCTCGCCGGGCTCGTCGCGGCCGGCTGGTGGTCGGACTTCATCAGCCAGTCGGAGCCCGTGAAGGAGCGCGTCTGGCAGTGCGACCTGCCGGGCAGCGACTGCGACCGCCGCCTGCGCGCGATGTGGGAGCGCATCCAGCAGGCGGCCGAGGACGCCTACGACCGCACACCGGCCTGCGACTTCACGACCTTCGTCGGCTACGAGTACACGGACACGCCGGGCTACGACAACCTGCACCGCAACGTGATCTTCCGGAACGATCGGGTCGTCGCGCGCCCGATCAGCGCGGTCGACACGGGCACCGCGAACTTCCCCGAGCTCTGGCGGAGGCTGCGCGCCGAGTGCATCGAGGCGGGCACGGGCTGCGACGTGCTCGCCATCCCGCACAACCCGAACCTCGCGGGCGGGCGCATGTTCCGCGACCCGCGCACGGAGCTCGAGGCGAGCGAGCGGCTCTTCTTCGAGCCCGTCGTCGAGCTCGTGCAGCACAAGGGCGCGAGCGAGTGCCGCTTCGACCGGCTGCTCGGGCGCGGCGTCGGCACCGCCGACGAGCTCTGCACGTTCGAGCAGAACAAGACGGACAGCCTGCAGTCGCTCGCGTTCCTGTACGGCGAGCTGCAGTCCGAGGGCGGCGCGCCGACGCCGCTCGACGAGTTCGCGCCGCGCAACCTCGTGCGCAACGTGCTGAAGGACGGGCTCGCGCTCGGCCAGCGCACGGGCACGAACCCCTTCGCGATGGGCTTCATCGGGAGCACCGACACGCACAGCGCGACGGCCGGCGGCGCGGACGAGGCTCGCTTCGTCGGGCACCTCGGCCGGCGCGACGCCGGCTACCGCAACGTGCAGGACCACGTGCAGGACAACCCGGGCGGGCTCGCCGTGGTGTGGGCCGAGGAGAACTCGCGCGATGCGATCTTCGCGGCGCTCCGCCGGCGCGAGGCGTACGCGACGAGCGGCACGCGACCGAGCGTGCGCTTCTTCGCCGCGTTCGGCGACGCCTTCGACGCCTCGATGTGCGACGCGCCGGGCGATGCCGCGATCGCGCGCGCGTACGCGCGCGGCGTCCCGATGGGCGGAGAGCTCGAGGCGGGCGGAGAGCTCGAGGCCGGCGGCGACGCGCGGCCGCGCTTCTTCGCATGGGCGCTCAAGGATCCCGGCACGCAGGCCTTCCCGGGCGCCGACCTGCAGCGCATCCAGATCGTGAAGGGATGGGTCGACGCCGCGGGCGCGACGCACGAGCGCATCGTCGACGTCGCGGGCGACGCGGCGAACGGCGCGACCGTCGACCCCGAAACGTGCGCGCCCGTCGGCCGCGGCGCCGACGCGCTCTGCACCGTGTGGGAGGACGACGCGTTCGATCCCGCGCAGCGCGCCTTCTACTACGCGCGCGTGCTCGAGAACCCGACCTGCCGCTGGAGCACGCGCCAGTGCCTCGACGCCGGCGTGAATCCGTTCGCCGCCGACTGCCGCGCGCAGGCGGCGGCGCGCACGGCCGACGCGCAGGCGAACGGCGCGCGCGGGGACGTCTTCGGCGCCTGCTGCTGGAGCGAGGCCGACGAGCCCTTCCACGAGCGCACGATCCAGGAGCGCGCCTGGACGTCGCCCGTCTGGATCTCGCCCGCGCGCGCGTCCGAGCCCGTTGCCGCGTCCGAGCCCGTTCCCGCGTCCGCGCGCTGAGCCGCGCGCCGCGCCGCCGCTGCGCCGCCGAGCCGCGCGCCGCTGCGCGGCGGAGCCGCTGAGTGTCGCCAGCCGCTTGCGCGCGAATTGAACGAGCGTTTAAATACGGCCCGTGACGCCGCCGCCTCCCGCGCGCCCCCGATCCCGCTCCGAAACGCCTGCCCGGCGCATCCGCGGCGCCGAGCCCGCAGACCCCGCGAAGCCCTCCGCTGGCGCGCGCCCCGCGAAGCGCGCCGCCGGCGCGCGCCCCGGGACGCGCTCGGCGCGCGGGCCCGGTCGGCCGGCGGCGGGGAGCGACGCGCCCGACCTGCGCGCCGCGCTGCTCGACGCGGCGCGCGCCGAGTTCGGTGCGCGCAGCTTCGCGGCCGTCACGCTGCGCGGCGTCGCGCAGCGCGCGGGCACGACGGCCGCGATGGTCCACTACTACTTCGGCGACAAGCACGGCCTGTTCGGCGCGCTGCTCGAGTCGGCGCTGCAGAGCGTGCTCGCGCGCGCGAGCGCCGCGCTCGCGACGCGCGTGTCGCAGGGCGCGGGGCCGGCCTCCGTCGACGTGCTCCTCGACGTCGTCCACGACGCGCTCGGCGCGGCGCCCTGGATTCCGCAGATGATCGTGCGCGAGGTGTTCGGCGACGACGCGCCCTTCCGCGAGCGCTTCGTCGAGGGCTATGCGCGCCCGATGTCGCAGCTCGTGCGGCGTGCGCTCCGCGCGGAGGTCGCGGTCGGGCGGCTGCGCGACGACCTCGACGTCGACCTCGCGCTCGTCTCGCTGCTCGGGCTCGTCGCGTTCCCGTTCATCGCCAAGCCCGTGCTCGAGCGCGTGCTCGGCTTCGCCTACGACGGCGCGTTCCGCGCGCGCCTCGCCGCGCACACGAAACGCCTCTTCCTCGAAGGAGCGAAGGCGTGACGCGCGCGGTCCGGCGCGCGCCGTTCGCCGCGCGGCTCGCGCTCGCGCTCGCGCTCGCCGCGGCGTGCGGCGGCGAGGACGCGACCGTCGTCGGTACGCTCGAGCGCGACCGGCTCGAGCTCGTCGCCGAGGCGAACGAGCCGATCGTCGAGATCGCGGTCGAGGAGGGCGCGACCGTCGCGGAAGGGCAGCTCTTGCTGCGCCTCGCGCCCGATCGCCTGCAGGCGCTGCGCGAGGCCGCCGACCAGCGCGTCGCCCTCGCCGAGGCGCGCCTCGAGGAAGCGCTCCGCGGTCCGCGCAGCGAGGACATCGCGCGCGCGCGGGCGCGCTTCGCGGGCGCGCGCGAGGCGTTCGCCACCGCGGAGCGCGAGGCCGCGCGCGCCGAGGCGCTGCGCGGCGCGGGAGCGGCGTCCGACGAGCTCGCGGACGAGCGCGCCCGCGCGCTCGCGCTCGCCCGCGCCGATCGCGACGCGGCGCGCGCGGAGCTCGACCGCCTGCTCGCGGGAACGCGGTCCGAGCAGGTCGACCAGGCGCGCGCGCAGCTCGAGGAGGCGCGCGCCACGGCGCGCGACGCGGCACTGCGCGAGCAGCGCCTCGCGGCGCGCGGGGGCGATCGACGCGCTGCCCTTCGAGGTGGGCGAGCGGCCGCCGGCGGGCGCCGTCGTCGCCGTGATGCTCGCCGACGGCGCGCCCTACGCGCGCGTCTTCGTGCCCGCCGCGCTGCGCGCGCGCGTCGCGCCGGGCGCCGCGGCGCGCGTGCACGTCGACGGCGTCGACGCGCCGTTCGCCGCGCGCGTGCGCAGTGTGTCGTCCGACGCCGCGTTCACGCCGTACTACGCGCTCACGAAGCACGATCGCGGGCGCCTCACCTGGGTCGCGGAGATCGATCTCACCGAGGATGCGGCGCGCGCGCTGCCGACCGGCCTTCCGGTCGAGGCCGAGCTCGAGCTCGCGCCGTGAGCGAGCCGCTCGCGATCGAAGCTCGCCAGCTCACGCGGCGCTTCGGCGAGCTCGTCGCCGTCGACCACCTCGACCTCGCGATCCCGCGCGGCGAGATCTACGGCTTCCTCGGGCCGAACGGCTCCGGCAAGACGACGACCATCCGCATGCTGTGCGGGCTGCTCGCGCCCTCCGAGGGCGATGCGGTCGTGCTCGGTCTCGCCGTGCCGCGCGAGGCGCCGCGCCTGCGCGAGCGCATCGGCTACATGACGCAGCGCTTCTCGCTCTACGAGGACCTCACGGTCGACGAGAACCTCGCCTTCCTCGCGGAGGTGTACGCGCTCGCGCGCGCCGACGCGCCCGGGCGCATCGACGAGCTCTGCGAGGAGTACCGCCTCGGCGCGCTGCGCGCGCAGCTCGCCGGCACGCTCTCCGGCGGGCAGCGCCAGCGGCTCGCGCTCGCCGGCGCCGTGATCCACCACCCCGACCTCCTGTTCCTCGACGAGCCGACGAGCGCCGTCGACCCGGAGAGCCGGCGCGACTTCTGGGAGTCGCTGTTCCGGCTCGCCGACGCCGGCACGACGATCCTGGTCTCGACGCACTACATGGACGAGGCCGAGCGCTGCCACGCCCTCGCGATCCTCGACCGGGGCGTGCTCGTCGCGAACGGCGCGCCGCGCGCGCTGATGGACGAGCTCGCGGGCCTCGTCGTCGAGATCGAGGGCGACGAGCTGCGCGGCGCGCGCGCCGCGCTCGAGCCGCTCGACTTCGTGCGCAGCGTCGCGCAGCTCGGCACGCGCCTGCGCGCGCTCGTCGAGGGCACCGGCCGCGACGCGCAGGTGCAGCGCGCGCTCGACGAGCGCGGCGTGCCGGCGACGGCGCGCATCGCGGCGCCGAGCCTCGAGGACGTCTTCGTCGCGGCGACCGTCGGCCGCGGAGTCGCCGCATGAGCTTCGCGCGTCGCTCGCTCGCCATCGCGCGCAAGGAGGTGCGGCAGCTGCGCCGCGACCGGTTCACGGCCGGCATGATCGTCGGGCTGCCCGTGATCCAGCTGCTGCTCTTCGGCTATGCGATCAACACCGACGTGCGCCACCTGCGCGCGGCGGTCGCCGACGAGGCGGGCACGCAGCTGTCGCGGCGTCTCGTGGCCGACGCGGGCGCGAGCCAGGTGGTCGACGTCGTCGCCGAGGTCGCGACCGCGCGCGAGCTCCAGGACCTGCTGCGCGAGGGGCGCGTGTCGATCGGCGTCGCGATCCCGGCCGACTTCGAGCGCCGCGTGGCGCGGCGCGATCGCCCGCCCGCGCAGCTGCTCGTCGACGGCTCGGATCCCGCGCTCCAGCAGGCGGCGAGCGGCCTCGCGCGGCTGCCGCTCGACGCGCGGGCGGTGCCGCCCGGCCTGCGCGAGCCGCCCGCGACGTTCTCCGTGCGACCGTTCTACAACCCGGAGCGCCGCTCGGCCGTGCAGATCGTGCCCGGGCTCATCGGTGTGATCCTCACGATGACGATGGTGCTCTTCACGGCGGTCGCGATCGTGCGCGAGCGCGAGCGCGGCAACCTCGAGCTGCTCATCAACACGCCCGTGCGCACGACGGAGCTCATGCTCGGGAAGATCGCGCCCTACGTCGCGATCGGGATGGTGCAGACGTCGCTCATCCTGCTGCTCGGGCGCATCGCCTTCGAGGTGCCGGTGCGCGGCGCGCTCGTCGACCTCTACGTCGCGGCGCTCGTCTTCGTGGCGGCCGCGCTCGCGCTCGGGCTGCTGTTCTCGACGCTCGTGTCGACGCAGATGCAGGCGTTCCAGCTCACCTTCATGTCGTTCCTGCCGCAGATCCTGATGAGCGGGTTCATGTTCCCGTTCGACGGCATGCCGCGGCCCGCGCGCGTGCTCGCGGAGGCGATGCCGCTCACGCACTTCGTGCGGCTCGCGCGCGGCGTGCTGCTGCGCGCCGCGCCGCTCCACGAGCTCGCGCGCGAGATCTGGCCGCTCGCGGTCTTCTTCGCGATCACGCTCTCGCTCGCGATCGCGCGCTTCCGCAAGCGGCTCGACTGAGCCGCGGCGGGCGCGCGCGGCTCAGGCGGCCGTCGCGGGGCGGAAGCGGTAGCGGACCGGCAGGCTCTTGAGCCCGACCACGAAGCTCGACTCGATCTGCGACGGCGACGCCGCGGGCTCGAGCACCTCGACGCGGTTGGCGATCTCCTCGAGCAGCTTGCGCGAGCTCATGCGCGCGACGTGGGCACCCAGGCAGAAGTGCTCGCCGGTTCCGAAGCCGAGGTGGCGGTTCGGGTGGCGCGAGATGTCGAAGCGGAACGGGGCGTCGAACACGTCCTCGTCGCGGTTGGCCGACGCGTAGAACATCACGAGGCTGTCGCCCTTCGCGAGCTTCTGGCCGTGCAGCTCGACGTCGCGCAGCAGCAGGCGGCGCATGTAGTTGACGGGCGAGACCCAGCGCACGACCTCCTCGACCGCGGCCTTCGCCCGCTCGGGGTGCCCTCGGAGCGCGGCGAGCTGGTCGGGGTTCTCGATCAGCGCGGCGAGGCCGCCGGCGAGCGCGTTGCGCGTCGTGTCGTGGCCCGCGGTGAAGACGATCAGGTAGTAGCCGAACGTCTCGAGCGGCCCCATCGCGCTTCCGTCCGGGAGCACGCCCGTCGCGAGCTTGGTCGCGAGGTCGTCGCGCGGGTTCGCGCGGCGGTCCTGCACGATGCGATCGAAGAGCTGGTAGAACTCGATGCCGAGCTGCTTCTGCGCCTCGCTGCGATCCTCGCCCTTGCGCTGCAGGTCGGGGTCGTCCCCCGCGAAGAGCTGCTGCGTCAGCTCGAGCACGCGCTCCTCGTCGTCGCGGTCGATGCCGAGCAGCTGCGCGAGGATCCGCAGCGGGTGGCGCTGCGCGATCTTCTCGACGAAGTCGCACTCGCCTTCCGCGCCGAGCGCGTCGATCAGCGCGCGCGCACTCTCCGCGGCCAGCCGCTCGAGGTGCTGCACGCCGCGCGGCGTGAACATCCCGCTCGCCACCTTGCGGAAGTCGCGGTGCTCGGGCGGATCCATCTCGATGATCGTGCGCAGCGTCGCGAGCGGATTCTCGGGATTGCGGCGATCGGCCAGCTGCTGGCGGCTCAGGATCACGGGCCCTGCGGTGTTCGAGAACACGTCGGGCCGGCCCGAGATGTCCATGATGTCCGCGTGCTTCGTGATCGCCCAGAACGGCTCGTGCTCCGAGGGCTCGCAGCGGTACACCGGCGCGTGCGCGCGCAGCTCCGTCCAGACGTCGTGCGGAACGCCCTTCGTGCCGTAGTGGTGCGGGTGGATCAGGTCGTCGGAGTCGATCCGTGCGCCGTTCGTCGCCATGGCGGGGTTCCTTCCTGGTAAGCTGTCCGGTCGGCGCATTATAAGGATGGAGGTGCGCGATGAGCCACAACAAGGACGTCGTCCGCACGTTCTTCCGCACGCTGTGGTCCGACCCGGAGACGGCCCGCGCGCTCGCCACCGACGACGTCACGTGGATCACGACGCGCTCGATGCCCATCCCGGGCAACGAGGGCACGATCCGGCACGTCGGCTTCGAGGCCGTCCGCAACGTCGCCGACAGCGGCAAGAAGATCGACTCGGGCTACCGGCCCGAGACGATGTCGCACCCGCACGAGCTCTTCCTCGAGGCCGAGGACGACCACGTCGTCTACCAGTTCACGATGCGCTGCACGACGAAGCTCGGGCGCGACTACGTGAACGACTACCTCTTCCTCGTGAAGCTCGAAGGCGGGAAGATCGCGCGCTTCCAGGAGTACTGGGACAGCAAGCAGGCCTACGACGTGCTCGTGCGCGGCCGCGACGCGGCGACGCGCGCGTGAGGGCGGCCGCGAGCCTCCTCGCGACCCTCGCCGCATCCGCGATCTCCTGCGGCGACGACGGCGCGCCGGCTCCCTACCGCGCGCCGACGACGCGCGCGCGCGAGTCGTCGCACGCAAGGATCGATCGGCTGCGCTCGCTCGGCTACCTCGTGTTCGCCGAGGGGAACGACGCCGCGGGAGCCGCGCGCTCGGGCGTCGTGCGCCACGACCGCGCGCGGACGCAGCCCGGGTATCGCTGGTACAACGAGCAGAACCGCGCCGCCGCCGTGCTGATCGACGCCGACGGCCGCGTGCTCCACCGCGTCGAGGACGTGGACGGGACGTACTGGGCGCGCGCGGAGCTGCTCCCCGGTGGCGACGTGCTGGCCGTCGGCGCGGCGAATCGGGGCGAGCGCCGCTCCGAGATCGAGGACGAGGATCGCTACGTCGCTCGCTTCGCGTGGGATGGAGGGCTGCGCTGGAAGCGGTCGATCGGCGCGCACCACGACGTCGAGGTGCTGTCCGACGGGCGCATCCTGGCGCTCGTGATGGAGCCGCGCCGCATTCCGGCGGTCGATCCCGACGTCGACGTGCGCGACGACTTCGTCGTCGAGCTCGACGGCGACGGGCGCGAGCTCGCGCGCCACTCGATCCACGACTGGCTCGCCGGCGGCCCGGCCGCGTTCGCGTTCGGCGACGTCGCTGCGCACCTCGAGGCGACGAACGCCGAACGCCGCGACGGGGTGCGCGACTACGTCGACCTCCTGCACACGAACTCGATCGATCCGATCGAGCTTCCCTCGCTCGTCGGCACGAGCCCGCTCCACCGCGCCGACTCCTGGCTCCTCACGTCGCGGCACCAGGACACGATCGCGATCGTCGGCGCGGAGGGCGGCGGCCTGCGCTTCGCGTGGGGGCGCGGCGTGCTAGACGGCCCGCACGACGCGAGCTGGCTCGCGAACGGTCGTCTGCTCGTGTTCGACAACGGCCTCGGGCGCAACTGGTCGCGCGTCGTCGAGGTCGATCCGCAGACCCGCGAGATCGTCTGGGAGTACCGCGGATCGCCTCCGGAGAGCTTCTACACCGCGAGCCGCGGCTCCGCGCAGCGCCTCCCGAACGGCAACACGCTCGTCTCGAACTCGGGCGAGGGCCAGGCGTTCGAGATCACGCCGGAGGGCGAGATCGTCTGGGAGTTCTGGAACCCCGAGCGCAACCAGAAGGGACGTCGCGCGACTCTCGGGCGCATGCGCTGGCTCGACCCGCGCTGGGTCGACCCGCTGCTCGCGCGCGACCGCTCCGCACCGCCCCTCTAGCGAGCCGGGTCGAGGAAGTCGCGGAAGCCGTACTTCGCGTGCGGCCCGAAGCAGATCTGCTCGAGCACGCCGACGCCCTTCTCACCGTCGCACGTCGCCATCACCACCTGCTGGATGTGCTGGTTCTCGAGCGCGAGCTCGTCGACGTCGGCCGTCTTCCACTTCTCGCCAGAGATCGCGAGCTCGCCCTTCCACATGCCGTGGCCCCACGTCGGGTGCGAGTAGCCGATGCCCTTCATGCGGAAGCAGAGCACGGGATCGAGCTCGATGCGGTTCACCTTGCCGGAGAGCTCCGTCTTCGTCACGACGGCGCGCCGCGCGCGGCGCGTGCCGGGGATGTACTCGATCTCGTGGTCGACCGCGCGCAGCGGCTCCATTCTCGGGTCCTCGACCATCGGGATCGCGTTCGGGTCCTCGTACGTCGGCAGCACCATCCCGTCCCAGTGCCACTGGATGCCGTGCTGGTTCTCGAAGATGCCCGCGTGCGTGCAGCGGTCGCGCCACTGCAGCGGCGCCCACAGGAAGAAGACCTGCGGCATCGCGTTCGGCGGCGCGCCGCCCGGGTCGCGGTCGCCGACCGGGCGCACGCCCCACGAGCGGTCCTTCGTTCCGTAGGTCGTCTTCGGGTCGATCTTCAGCGTGCGCCCGTCGTAGCGCAGCTCGCCGCTCCAGTAGCCGAACTGGTTGAAGCGCGTCGCCTCCATCGTGCGGCCGCCGGGCGCGATCGAGTGCTGGTGCGCCTCGGCGAAGCTCGACGTGCGCGGAATCCACGTGAGCTCGCCCGCGAAGCCCGTCTCGTTGTCGTCGACCGTGATGCGGAGCGACTTCATCGGCTCGAGGATGTCGATGCGGAACGGCCCGACCGCGATCTCGCTGCGCTCGGCGCCCGCGCGGCGCGAGCAGTGGAAGGCGTGCTGCTCGCCGTCGATCACGAGCGAGACGCCGCCGTCGACGATGCCGAGGTTCGGGTACACGGCCGCGCCGACGCCGATGTAGAACGCGCCTCCCGCGTCGTAGCCGTTGAACCAGTAGCGGTCGTACGCGTTGCGATCGGCCGTCGCCGGAACGGCGAGCGGGCGCGACGTCTGGTGGATCGGGTAGTCGTCGAACTTCGTCAGCATCGGGGTCCTCGTCCTCACAGCACGGCCGTCTCGCGGCGGCCGCGGATCGTCGTCAGTCGATCGGCTCCATGCGCGCGCCCTCGAGCTCGCGGAGCGTGGGCTGCAGCAGCGCCTCCTCGCGGCACAGGCGCCGGTGGAAGAAGCGCAGGAGCTCGGCGTCGCGTTCGCCCGTCGCGGCGTTGCGCGCGACGAGCTCCTCGAGCGCGACGTCGGCCTCCGCGCGGTCGCGCGGCCGGCGGCCGAGCAGCGCGGCCGCCTCGGCGAGGTCGTCGGCGTCGAGCGCCGCACGGAAGCGATCCGAGCGCTCGAGGTACTGCGCGACGCGGTAGAGGCGATCCATCTCGTAGCGCTCCTCGCCCGCGCGCCCGTCGCGCAGGCGCTCGAGCGCGTTCGCGAGGAACGTCGTCGCCGTGTGCGACGACGTCGGCTCCGGCTCGGGCACGTCGGGCGGGTCGAGCGCGACGCCCAGGATGTGCGCCATCACCTCGAGCGGACAGCGCGAGTACACGACGTACCAGGCGAGGTACTGCGCGTAGTTCATCTCCGGGACGGGCCGGCCCAGCACGGGCGCGAGGCCGAGCGGGTTCGTGAGGCCGAAGCGCACCGTGTGGTAGTCGATCGCGCGCCGGTCGACCGCGGCGCCCGAGATCTCCTCGTAGCGCGCGACGATCTTCCGCATGTCGCCGAGCGGCTCCGAGAGCTGGCGGCTGCGGATGCCGGCGAGGTCGGCGGCGGCCGAGTCGCCGAGGTAGGCGAGCTCGAAGTCGATCACGCCCGTGACGCGCCCTTCGTCGAACAGGAACTGTCCGCAGTCGCAGTGCACGAAGCCGACGTGCGCGCGGTCGCGCGGGACGTTGCGCAGGCACCAGTCGACGGCGAACTCGATCATCGGGTCGGGCTGGTTCTTGGCGCGGCGGTACTCGCGCACGAAGCTCGGCAGCTCGCCGAGGCACGACTCGACGGGGTCGGCCGGCATGCGGATGCCTTCGCGCGCGAACTCCTGCGCATCGATCGCGTGCATGCGCACGAGCACGTGGAGGTAGTCGTCGAGCGTGCGCGCGCGCAGCGCGGGGTCGGGCTCGGTCGCGAGGTTGAAGCGCCCCGGGAGCTGCGCGAGCAGCAGGCCGGGCGGATCCTCGCAGACGCCGTAGGGGTGCGGCACGGGCACGCCGTTGCGCTCGAGCACCTCGAGGATGCGGCCCTCGCGCTCGAGCGGCGCCGTGCTGCGGTGGAACTCGCCGCGCGCGCCGCGCCAGTAGAGCGGGAGCGTCGCGCCGTCGCTCGCGCGGCGAAGCTCGAGGAACCACGCCGGCCGCCAGCGGGCCTGGCTCTCGAAGCGCGTGATCGTGCCGCCGAGCTGCTCCTCGACCCAGCGGAAGCCGCGCTGCCAGCGCTCGTCGAGCGCGCTGCGATCCATCGCGTCGGAAGGGGCGGCAGCGTCGGTCGCGGGGGTCACACGGGTGCTCCTCGAGGGCTTCGCGGTCGCGAGCGCGCGCATCGTACACGCGCGCCGCGCCCGCGTGTGGTTGCTCGCGCGCGGTCGCGCGCGTACCGTGCGGCCGCCGTGCCGTCCCTCTCGCCGCGCCCGCTGCGCCGCTTCATCGCGGCGAACCCCTGGGTCGTCCCGGCGATCACGCGCGTCCACCGCTGGGCCTACCAGGCGCTCGACGGTCGCTTCGTCGCGAGCACCGGCGGGTCGAAGATCCTGCTCCTCACGACCACCGGCCGGCGCTCGGGCGAGCCCCGCACGACGCCGCTCCTCTACGTGGAGGACGGCGAGCGGCGGATCGTCGTCGCGTCGAACGGCGGCACCGAGCGCGTGCCCGCGTGGTGGCGCAACCTGCAGGCCGAGCCGCGCGCGCACGTGCAGGCGGGCCGCCGTCACTGCGACGTCGTCGCGCGCGAGGCGACGCCCGCAGAGGTCGAGCATCTCTGGCCCCGGCTCACCGCGGCGTACGAGTTCTTCGACGAGTACCGGTCGCGCACGGAGCGCACGATCCCGGTGGTGCTGCTCGAGCCCGTCGCGCCCGCGCAGCGAGGTTAGGCGCGCGCCGCCCGGGCGGGCGCGCGATCGGCGGCGAGCTCCGGCAGCGCCCAGCCCGCGCGCGGCGCGCGCGCGAGCCACGGCGCGAGGTCGGCGGCGCGCCCCGCGCCGCCGAGCGTCTCCTCCCACGCGACGCGCCGTCCGGCGCGGATCGCGAGGTTGCCCGCGAGCACGGTCTCGGTGAACGGTCCCGAGAGCTCGAAGCGCGAGAGCGGCGGCGGCCCGCCGCGGATCGCGTCGATCCACTCGACCGCGTTGTTGACGACGCGCGGGAGTGTCGTCGGCACGTCGTGCAGCGCGTCGGTGCGCGCGCCCGCGCGCAGCTCGAGCGTCTCGAGGTGGTCGAACAGCAGCGCCCCTTCGCTGCCGAAGACGACGCAGTCGTGCGCGCGCAGGCGCCGCTGCGAGATGCCGAGGCGGCGGTGCACGTCCTCCGGAGGGAGGCGCCCGCCGTCGGTCCAGACGACGTCGAGCTCGTCGTTCTGCGCGCCCGCCGCGAAGCGGTAGCGCACGGTCGACGCCGTCGGCGGCGATTCGTCGGTCGCGTCCTCGCATTCGGCCTCGACGGCGAGCGGCGCGCCCGCGTCGAGCGCGAAGAGCGGCATGTCGAGGATGTGGCAGCCCATGTCGCCGAGCGCGCCGGTGCCGAAGTCCCAGAAGCCGCGCCAATCGAACGGGTGGTAGCCGTCGGCGTAGGGCCGCTCGGGCGCGGGGCCGAGCCAGAGATCCCAGTCGAGATCGTCCGGTACGGGACGCGCGGGCGGGCGCTCGCGCAGGCCCTGCGGCCAGATCGGGCGGTTCGTGAAGCAGTGCACCTCCTGCACGCGGCCGATCGCGCCGCCGCGCACGAGCTCGACCGCGCGGCGCAGGTGGTCGCGCGCGTGGCCCTGGTTGCCCATCTGCGTGACGACGCCCGACGCGCGCGCCGCGCGCGCGAGCGCGCGCGCCTCGTCGATCGACCACGTGAGCGGCTTCTGGCAGAAGACGTGCTTCCCGGCCTGCATCGCGAGCAGCGCGGCGTGCGCGTGCGTGTGGTCGGGCGTCGAGATCACGACCGCGTCGAAGTCGTCGGCGTGCGCCGCGAGCATCTCGCGGTAGTCGCGGTGGAAGCGCGCGTCGGGGAACGCCCTGCGCACGTCGCGCAGCAGGAACACCCACTTCGGCGGCGTCGCGTCGACGTCGCAGAGCGCGGTCACGCGCGCGCCCGCGGCCGCGATGCGCTGCGAGTCGATCCAGCCCTGCATGCCGACGCCGATGCACGCGACGCGCGGCGCTTCGCCCGGCGGGAGCGGGCGCTCCTCCCAGAGCCACGGCGTCGCGCACCCGGGCGCCGCGAGCGCCGCCGCGCCGAGCGCCCCGCGCGCGAGCAGCTCGCGCCGCGTGATCGGGCGCGTCACGGCGCGAGCCTGCGGATGCGGACGTTGCGGAACCACACGGGCGAGCCGTGCGCCTGCAGCGCGACGTGGCCCTCGGCGGCGCGCCCGTAGTCCGGCATCCAGTCGAACTTGCTGCGCGCGACGCGCGCCTCCCAGTCCGCGCTCCCGAGCTCGTAGACGACGACGCGCGTCCCGTTGTGCCAGTGCTCGACGCGCGGGCCGCGCACGACGATGCGCGCCTCGTTCCAGCCGTCGCCGCCGGCGGGCGCGGCCTCGAGCGCGGGCGGGTGCAGCGCGTAGTTCGCGCCGGTGCGGTGCAGCGGGTCCGACTCGTCGTCGAGGATCTGGAACTCGGGCCCCGACTCCCAGGTGTCGCGGTGGTCCTCGGTCACGTGGAAGAGGATGCCGCTGTTCGCGTCGGGCGCCGCGCGCCACTCGAGCACGAGCTCGAAGCTCGCATAGCGTTCGCGCGTGAGGAGATCGGGTGCGAAGCGGCGCCCGTCGAAGTAGATCGCGCCCGCGGCCACCTGCCAGCCGGGCGGCACGACGTCGCTGCGATGGCCGCGGAAGGCATCGAGGCCGCCGCCGTCGAAGAGCACCTCGAAGCCCGCCGCGCGCTCCGCGGCTGGGAGCGCGAACGGCGGGCTCGCCGGCGCGTCGGGCGGCGGCGGCGTCGCGCAGGCGGCGAGCGCGAGCAGCAGGAACGGCAGCGGTCCTGGGCGCGCCGCGCGCACGGAGCCGCGCGGGCGCGAGGGCGGTGTGCATCGCATGCGGCGAGTCTCCGCGATCGGCCGTGCGCGCGGCAAGCCCGAACGCTTCCGCGCTCGGCGCGCGCGCGTCTAGAATGCCGGCGCGCGGCCGCCCGCCGCGCCGCGCGTCGGTTCCCGCCCGTCGCGCCTAGCGAAGGAGTCCGCCGTGAAGTTCGCCCTGTTCGCCGAGATCCCGGTGCCCCGTCCGTGGACGCCGGGCAAGGAGGCCGCCGCGCTGCGCAACACGGTCGAGCAGGCCGTGTTCGCCGAGCAGATGGGCTTCCACTCGTTCTGGACCGTCGAGCACCACTTCCTCGACGAGTTCTCGCACTGCAGCAACCCGGAGGTGCTGTACGGCGCGGTCGCCACGCGCACGTCGACGCTGCGCATCGGCTACGGCGTGCGCCTCACGCCGAAGCCGTACAACCACCCGATCCGCACGGCCGAGAGCGTCGCGACGCTCGACTGCCTGTCGGACGGGCGCGTCGAGTGGGGCACCGGGCGCTCGGCGACGCGGCTCGAGCTCGAGGGCTTCGGCATCAACCCCCACGAGACGCGCGAGATGCTCTCGGAGGCGATCGACCACGTCGTCGGCTGCTGGACGAACGACGAGTACGAGTTCCACGGGAAGTACTGGGACATGCCGCGTCGCCGCGTGCTGCCGAAGCCCGTGCAGAGCCCGCACCCGCCGATCTGGACGGCGACGACGAGCGAGGACGGTCACTACGAGGTCGGCAGGATGGGCGTCGGCCTGCTCTCGTTCGCGGTCGGCGTGCCGCCCGAGGACATGATCCCGCGCATCGCGGCCTATCGACGCGGCCAGGCCGACTGCGAGAAGCCGAAGGGCCTCTTCCGCAACGACCAGGTCGTCACGTTCACGATGGCGCACTGCGCGGCGACGAACGCGAAGGCGTTCGCCGAGGCCGAGACCTCGATGGTCTGGTACCCGAAGAAGGGGCCGGAGCTGATCGGCGCCACGGCCGACTACGCGCGCACGTTCCAGAAGGATCTCGGCACCTATCACTACACGGGCGACATGAAGCGGATGCAGGACGAGCGCGTGACCGACGCGCTCACGTTCGACTACATCCGCGACGCCGGCGCCGCGATGGTGGGCGACCCCGACCGCTGCATCGAGATCGCGAAGCGCTACGAGGCCGCCGGCTGCGACCTCCTGTTCTGCCTCGCGAACCCGTACGACATGACGCACGAGCAGGTGATGTCGTCGCTCGAGCTGCTCGGGAAGCACGTCATCCCGGAGCTCGACAAGGGCTGAGACGTGCGCGCCCTCGCGGTCGTCCTCGCGCTGTCCGCACTCGCGGCGGCGGCGCCGGCGCGCGCGGTCGTCGCCGCGGGCGGCGACGGCACGGGCCACGCGACGCCGCCCGCGAACGATCCGGGCTTCGCGCACGTCGCCGCGCTCGGCGACCTCACCGGCGTGTACCTCGGCGGCGGCTGGATCCTCACCGCCGACCACGTCCCGCCCGACCGCGACGCCGTGATCCTCGGCGTGACGTACGCGGCCGTTCCCGGCTCGCGCATCGTCCTCGAGACGGCGCCCGGCGTTCCCGCCGACCTCGCGCTCTACCGCATCGAAGGCGACCCGGGCCTCCCGTGGCTCGAGATCGCGTCGTCGCCGCCCGTCGTCGGCGAGCCCGTCGTCATGGTGGGGCAGGGCTGGACCCGGCTCGCGTCGCCGGCGTACTGGGATGCCGCGTGGCAGCCCACGACGCCGGCGATGGCGGCGCACGCGGGCTTCGAGCGCGGCGTCGGGCGCGCGCTGCGCTGGGGCACGAACGAGGTCGTCGTCGTCGATGACGAGGTCGTCCTCGGCGGGCGCACGACGACGAGCTTCGCGACGACCTTCGACGAGGGCGTCTCGGCCGACGAAGCACAGGCCGTGCAGGGGGACTCCGGCGGCGCGGTGTTCGCGCAGCGCGCGGGCGACGGCGTCTGGGAGCTCGCCGGAGCGATGTTCACGGTCGGGCTCTGGATCGGGCAGCCGGCCGACACGGTGGTCTTCGGAACCGCGACCTACGCGGTGCAGCTCGCCGACTACCGGGAGGCGATCGAGGCGGTCACGCGGCCCGCCGTTCCCGCTGCGCCCGCGCCGTGGCGCGTTCTCGCCGGCGTCTCGCTCCTCGCGCTCGCCGCGCGCGCCGCGAGCGCGCGCACGCTCAGCGCGCGGGCGCGGCGTCGCACGGATCGAGCCGCAACGTGATCGTGTCGGGACCCGGTCCGTCGCCGAACATGCCGATCCACCCGCCGAGGCGCTGCACGGCGTACTTCTCCTGGCGGAGGTCGAACGTGCGGCGGTTCGCGACGGCGTCGTCGACGATGCGCGGAACGACGCAGCGCGTGACGCCGGCGCGCAGCAGCTCGAGGCGCGCGCCGTCGAGACCGTGCGCGCGCGCCTTCTCGCGCGACATCGACACCCATTCCGTTCCGTCGTGGTCGACGATCCACAGCCGCAGCTCGGCGTCGGGCGCGTGCAGCACGACGACCTCCTCGAGCTCGGCGAGCGCGCCGTAGAGCGCGAGGAAGAGGACGACGGGCGAGGCGGCCATCGCCGCGACGCGCGCCGCGCGCGGGATGCGCGGCGCGAGCAGCACGGCGGCGAGCCCGAAGCCGAGCAGCCCGCCGACGAGTCCGCGACCGGGGATGCCGTACGGGCCCGCGTGGCGGAGCGGGACGAGGAAGGCGGCGACGCCCGCGACGAGCATCGCGAGGCCGAGTACGAAGGCCGCTCCGGGGCGGCGGGTGGCGTCGTTCGTCACGCGGGCGCCTCCCGGGCGGGGGCGGACATCGGCGGTGCGGAAGTGGTGGCCCAGGCCAGAGTCGAACTGGCGACACCCGCATTTTCAGTGCGGTGCTCTACCAACTGAGCTACCGGGCCACGGGGCGCGCACTCTAGCCCGTCGACCCAGGGGTGGCTAGGCGGCCTCGCCGCGTCAGTGCGCGGGAGCGGCCGCCGCGTGCGTGTCCGCGGTCGGCGTCGCGACGTGCACGCCCGCGATGCGGATCGCCTCGAGCGGCCGGTCGCGCGGCCCCCAGCGCCCGTGCAGGTCCGTGGGCGCTTCGGCGATCGCGTCGACGACGTCCATCCCGCGCACCACGCGCCCGAACACGGCGTACTTGCCGTCGAGCGCCTGGCGATCGCGCTGCACGATGAAGAACTGGCTGCCGCCGCTGTCGGGCCGACCGGTGTTCGCCATCGACACCACGCCGCGCACGTGCGGCGCGTCGCCGAACTCGTCCTCGATCGTGTATCCGGGACCGCCCATGCCGTCGTCGTCGGGCAGGTCGTCGCGCGTGTTCGGGTCGCCCGTCTGCACCATGAAGCCCGCGATCACGCGGTGGAAGGCGACGCCGTCGTAGAACCCGCGGCCCGCGAGCTCGAGGAAGTTCGCGACGGTCTTCGGCGCGAGCTCGGGGAAGAGCTCGATCTCGATCTCGCCGCGGCCGGCGACGGCGAGCGTCGCGTGCGGATGCGGACCGGGCGGCCACTCCCACGTGCTCGCGTCGACCGGCTCGCGCGCGGCCGGCGCGGGCTCGGCGCCCGTGCCGCGGAGGTTGGCGAAGACGCGGTTCGCGCCCTTGTCGGGATTCGCGTCGACGCCGCAGCCCGTGCCGAGCGCGAGCAGACCGAGCAGTGCGAGGCCTCCCGCGACCGCTCCGAGCCATTCCTGCGCGCGCGCGAAGGTGTCGGCGGCGGAGGCGCGGTCGATCGCGTCGGCGAGCGCGGCGCGCGCGCTCGCCGAGGCGTGCGCGAAGTGGCGGACGCCCGGCGAGGCCCAGCGCTCGAACGCGCGCTCGAGCGCCCGTCGGAGGCGCTCGCCGGGAAGGCTGGCTTCGAGCTCGTCCATCGCTCCCTCCTTCGCGTCGTCGCGCGGGCCCGGGAAGCCGTGGCTGCGGGCCGGCCGTCGGCGCCATCGGCACGCGAGGTCGATCGGTTGAACGCGCGGGCGGCCGATCTGCGAGCGGCGACGGGGCCGAAGCCCCGCTTCTGCCGGTGGTCGGGCGCCCGCTCGGCGGTCGATCGCGCGACCGCGCGCCCGTAGACTCCGCCGCCATGCCCCGCACCCGAGCCGCGTCGTCCTGCTCCGTTCCGCTTCCCACCTCCCGCCGCGCCACCGTGCTGCGCGGCGCCTCCGGCCGAGAGGGGCGGCGACGCCGCCCGGCCGCGCTCGTCCTCGCCGTCCTGCTCGCGTCCGGCGCGCCCGGTGTGCGCGCGGCGACGCCGAGCCCGGCGCGCGGCGAGGCGGGGATGGTCGTGACCTCGCAGGTGGACGCGACGCGCGCCGGGCACGCGATGCTCGAGGCGGGCGGGAACGCGATCGACGCGGCCGTGGCATCGGCGTTCGCGCTGTCGGTGACGCAGCCGTTCTCGAGCGGGCTCGGCGGTGGCTGCTTCGCGCTCGTCCGCATCGCCGCCGACGGCGCTACCCCCGCGCGCATCGTCGCGATCGACGCGCGCGAGACGGCGCCCGCCGCCGCGACGCGCGACATGTACGTGCAGCCGGGCGTCGACGCGCGCGCATCCGTCGCGGGTGCGCTCGCGGTGGCGACACCCGGGCTCGTGGCGGGCCTCGTGCACCTGCAGGAGGCCTACGGCGCGCTGCCGCTCGCGACCGTGATGGCCCCGGCGATCGCGCTCGCGCGCGACGGGTTCGCGATCGGGCCCTACCACGCGGCCATGATCGAGGCGATGCGCGCGCGCATGCCCGCCGACGACCCGCGCTTCGCGGAGACGGCGCGCATCCAGTTCCCGCCGCCGGGCGAGGCGGCCGCGCCCGGCTGGCGGCTCGCGCAGCCCGAGCTCGCGGCGACGCTCGAGCTCGTCGCGCGGGGCGGTGCGCGCGCGTTCTACGACGGCGCGCCCGCGCGCGCGATCGCCGCGACGATGCGCGCGCACGGCGGGCTCGTCACGGAGGAGGACCTGGCGCGCTATGCGGTCGTCGAGCGCGAGCCGACGCGCGGCCACTACCGCGGCCTCGAGGTGGCGAGCTTCCCGCCGCCGTCGTCGGGCGGCGTCGTGCTGCAGGAGATCCTGAACGTCCTCGAGGGCTTCGATCTCGCTGCGCGGCCCGCGCACGGCAGCGCGTCGATCCACGTGATCGCCGAGGCGATGAAGCTCGCGTTCGCGGACCGCGCCGTCTTCCTCGGCGACCCGGACTTCGTCGACGTGCCGGTCGAGCGTCTCCTCTCGCCCGCGCACGCCGACGCGCAGCGCGCGCGCATCCTGCCGCCGCGCTGGCGCCGCGCGCCCTGGACGTGGCTGCGCGACGAGAGCGCGATCCGCGTCGAGGCGCCGGGGCTCCCGCAGGACGACGCGGGCACGACGCACCTCTCGACGACGGACGCGCGCGGCAACGCCGTCGCGCTGACGAAGACGATCAACACGCCGTACGGCTCGGGCGTCACCGTCCCCGGCACCGGCATCGTGCTCAACAACGAGATGGACGACTTCGCGAAGGCGCCCGACGCCCCGAACGCCTACGGGCTCATCGACGTGCGCGGCGCGAACGCGATCGCGCCCGGCAAGCGTCCGCTGTCGAGCATGACGCCGACCCTCCTGCTGCGCGACGGGAAGCCCTTCATGGTGACGGGGAGCCCGGGCGGCCCGCGCATCATCTCGACGACGCTGCTCACGATCCTCGACGTCGTCGACTACGGCATGGACGTGCAGGCCGCCGTGTCGGCGCCGCGCTTCCACCACCAGTGGGTTCCCGACACGCTCTACGTCGAGCCCGAGACGCCGCAGGACGTGGTCGAGGGGCTCGAGGCGCGCGGCCACGACGTCGAGCGGTCCGCGTCGACGTGGTCGGCGGCCGAGGCGATCGTGATCGACCCGCGCACCGGCATCCACTTCGGCGGGAGCGACCCGCGCCGCGACGGGCTCGCGCTCGGGTACTCGCCGCAGGCGTCGGCGGCGGCTCGTTAGGCGAGCACCGGCGGCGGAGACGCCGCCGGCCTCAGGCGACGTCCGGCGCCGCGGGTGCGTCGGGGTGGACGAGCGCCTCGACGCGCGCGTTCCAGTCGAGGATGCGGCGCGCGACGCGCTGCACGTCGGCGCTCGACAGCGCCGCGACGTGCTCGGGGTAGGCGAGCGCGGCGAGCGGGCCGAGGCCGTAGCGCGCGTCGAGTGCGAGGTGCGCGGCGCGCGCGGCGCTGCGCTGGCGGTCGATCGCGTGGTTGCCCGTGAGGAACCGCTTCGCGCGCGCGAGCTCGTCCTCGCCGACGGGCTCGTCGACGAGGCGCGCGAGCTCGCGCTCGAGCCCGGCCCGCGCCTGCGCGAGCTTCGCGGGCGCGGTCGCGATGTAGACCGAGAAGAAGCCCGGCGCGAGCCCTTCGACGTTCGTCGCGCTCACGCTGTAGGCGAGGCTCTGCCGGTCGCGCAGCTCGAGGAAGAGCCGGCCGCTCTGGCCGGTGAGCACCTGCGCGAGCAGCTCGAGCGCGAAGCGGTCGGCGTCGTCGATCGCGACGCCGCGGAACCCGAGCACGTAGTGCGCCTGCTCGCGGTCGGCGCGCTCCTCGGCGAAGAGCGGGGCGTTCGGCGCGGGGTCGGCCGCGGGCCAGCGCTCGGCGAAACCGTCGCCTTCGAGGGCGTCGAGGCGCGACGCGATCGCGCGCGCGACGGCGTCGGGGTCGACGTCGCCCGCGACGCCGAAGGCGAGGTTGCCGCGCCGGACGAGTCGCTCGTGGTGGGCGATCGCGTCGTCGACGTCGAACGCGGCCACGCTCTCGCGCTCGCCGCCGAGCGGCATGCGATACGGGTGGTGCGCGTAGAGCGTGCGCTGGAAGAGCAGGAACGCGCGCTGCGCGATCCGGTCCGCGCGCCGGTCGATGGCCGCGAGCACCTCGCGTCGCTCGCGCTCGAGCTCGGCCTCGTCGAACGCGGGCTCGAGCAGCGCTTCGGCGAACAGGTCGAGCGTCGGCGCGAGCTGGTCGCTCGTGCACTCGAACGTCATGCCGAGCGAGCTGCGCCCACTGAAGCCGTCGACCTCGGCGGCGAGGTTCTCGACGGCGCGCGCGAAGTCCGCCGCCGAGCGGCCCTCCGTCCCGCGCATCCAGAGCGCCGTCAGGAAGCTCGTGAGGCCCGACGTCTCCGGCGTCTCGGCGAGCAGCCCGCCGAGGAAGGCGGCCCGGCCGGCGACGACGGGCGCGTCGTGCGACGGCAGCACGTGGAGCTCGGCGCCTCCGCCGAGGTCGTACGTGACGACGTCGCGCCCCGGCGTGCGGCGCGGGAGCGCGGCGCGCCGGCGCGTCGCGCGCGCGAGCCCGCGCGCGACGGCGTCGGCGGCGCGCGCGTCGTCGAGCGCGTCGACGTCGGCGCGGGCGAGCAGCGCCGTCGTGCACAGGTGCTCGGGCGCGAGCCAGGTGCGCGCCGCGCGCAGCAGGTCGTCGGGCGTGGCGCTCCGGACGAGCTCGAAGTAGCGCTGCTCGCGCCGGTGGTCGCGCGCGAGCACGTGGAAGTGGCCGAGCTTGCTCGCCATCCCCGACACGCTCTCGCGCTCGAAGCTCTCGGTGGCGAGGAAGTTCGCGCGCGCGCGCTCGAGCTCGGCGAGGCTCACCGGCTCGACGCGCACCCGCTCGACCTCCTCGACCACGGCCTCGATCGCCTCCGCGGCGCGCTCGCTCTCGCACTTCACGTCGACCGTGAACAGGCCCGGGTCGAGCGGCGTGTAGCAGGACGTGTCGATGCGATCGACGATGCCGCGCGTCTCCTTCACGCGGCGCACGAGGCGGCTCGACTCCGCCTCTCCGAGCACGAACGACAGCAGGTCGAGGTGCGTGGCGTCGTCGTCCGCGAACGATGGTGCGCGCCACGAGAGGTCGAGGCGCGCGCGCTCGAAGTCGCGCACCGCGACGCGCGTGCGGAGGCCCTGCTGCGCGGGCTCGGATGCGCGCGCGCGCCGCGCGCCCGCCGGCTCCGCGCCCGCGAAGGCGGCCTCGATGCGCGCGGCGAGGTCGCGCGCGTCGAAGTCGCCGGCCGCGACGACGACCAGGTTGTCGGGCGCGTACCAGCGCCGGAAGAAGCGCTCGACCTTCGCGCGGTCGAAGCTCGCGACGTTCTCCGCGCTTCCGAGGATGGGCCGCCCATAGGCGTGCGCGCGGTAGGCGTTCGCGAAGGCGAGGTCGGAGAGCACGTGGTCGGGCGCGTCCTCGGAGCGGCGGATCTCCTCGAGCACGACCTCGACCTCGCGCTTCACCTCCGCGGGATCGAACGTCGAGTGGCGGACGGCGTCGACGAGCACGTCGACGCCGACGTCGAGTGCGTCGCTCGGGAGCGTCGCGTAGTACACCGTGACGTCGAACGTCGTGTACGCGTTGACGCGCCCGCCGGCCCCCTCGATCTCTCCGGCGACGTCGCCGACGCCGCGGCGCTCCGTGCCCTTGAAGAGCATGTGCTCGTGGAAGTGCGCGAGCCCTTCCTCGCCCGGACCCTCGTCGGCACTCCCGACCTTCGCCCAGATCTGGAGGCTCGCGACGGGGGCGGCGTGCGCCTCGCGCAGGAGGATCTCGAGGCCGTTCGGCAGGACCTGGTAGTGGAGGGGCGGGGTCGACAAGGGCGCCGGAGAGTACCGGAGCGCCGCGCGGGGTGCTCCGCGGCCGTGCCCGCCGCGCGCGGCTCTGGCACCGTTCCCGCGTGGCGAGCGACAGCGTCGGCGTGTACGTGCACGTGCCGTTCTGCGAGCGCGTCTGCCCCTACTGCGACTTCGCGGTGGTGGCGGCGCGGCCGCTCGAGCCGTCGGTCGAGGCGCGCTACGTCGAGGCGCTCGTGCGCGAGCTCGCGCTGCGCGCGGGCCCCTTCGACGGGCTCGCGCTCGCGAGCGTGTACCTCGGCGGCGGCACGCCCTCGCTGCTGTCGGTGGCGAGCGTCGAGCGCATCGTCGGCGCGGTGCGCGAGCGCTTCGCCGCGCGCGTCGGCGCGGCTCCCGAGATCACGCTCGAGGTGAATCCGAGCACGCTCGAGCGCGCGCGCCTCGGCGGCTTCCGCGCGGCCGGCGTGAACCGGCTCTCGATCGGCGTCCAGTCGTTCGACGACGCGATGCTGAAGCGCCTCGGCCGCGCGCACCGCGCGCGGGACGCGCACGCGACGCTCTCGGCGGCCCGCGCCGCCGGCTTCGAGAACGTCTCGCTCGACCTGATCGTGGGCGGGCCGGGCGCGACCCGCGCCCAGCTCGATCGGGACCTCGACGCCGTCGCCGCGTTCGCGCCCGAGCACGTCTCGACCTACGAGCTCACCGTCGAGGAGGGCACGCCGTTCGCGCTCGCGGAGCGGCGGGGGCAGCTCGCGCGCCCGGACGAGCGCGCCGTCGTCGCGGCGCTCGCGCGCGTCGACGCGCGACTCGCGGCGGCGGGGCTCGAGCGGTACGAGGTGTCGAGCCATGCGCGGCCGGGGTTCGAGTCCGCGCACAACCGGCGCTACTGGCGCCGCGCGCCCGTGCTCGGGCTCGGCGTGGGGGCGTGGTCGACGCTCCCGCCGACCGCGGCGCACCCGCACGGCGGCCGCGCGGCGAACGCGCGCTCGCTCGGCGCCCATCTCGACCGCGTCGAGGGCGCGCGCGCGGCGGCCGGCTCGATCGCCGACGCCGAGTGGCACGACGCCGCGACCGCGCGCGGCGAAGCCGTCTTCCTCGCCCTGCGCGAGCCGCGCGGGCTCGGCGCGGCGGGCTTCGCGCGCGAGTTCGGGGCGCCGCCGCGGGCCTTCTTCGCGCGCGAGATCGACGAGCTGGTCGGGCTCGGGCTGCTCGACGAGGACGCCGCGGGCGACCTGCGGCTGAGCGCGCGCGGGCGCTGGCTCGCCGACAGCGTGGCCGAGCGCTTCGTCTAGCGGCGCCTCGGGGTCGCGAGGCCGGCCCCGCCGCGGCGAGAGCGCCCGTCGCCGCGCCGCGCGCTTGAAGATCGCCGCTCGCATGGCGAAAATCGGCGACCGCACCATGGCGACGCGCAGCGCGAGAATCGGTGGAGTCGGGCCGAACGAGGAGCCGGAGGCGCGCGTGCGTGCGGCGCGCCCCGCGCCGCTCGCGACACCCGAGCTCACGGAGCGGCAGCGCGTCGTCCTGCGCGCGCTCGTCGCGGCCTACATCGCGGAGGCCGCGCCCGTCGGCTCGGCCACGATCTCGCACCTCCTCTCCCAGCCGCTCTCGTCGGCGAGCATCCGCAACACGATGGCCGAGCTGCGCGAGATCGGGCTCGTCGACCAGCCGCACACGTCGGCCGGGCGTGTCCCCACGACCGCGGCGATCCGGATCTTCGTCGATCAGCTCATGGACACGCCGGAGCTCGGGCCGTACGAGCGGCGCGCGCTCGCGCAGCCGTTCGAGGGTGTCGACGCGAGCGCGGCCGTGCGTCTCGCGGGTCAGGTGCTGTCCGAGAGCGCGCGGCAGCTCGGCTTCGTCGTGGCGCCGCGGCTCGCGCGCGTGCGCCTCCAGCACGTGAGCTTCGTGCGGCTGTCGACCGACCGGCTCCTCGTCGTGCTCGTCGCGCGCTCGGGGCGCGTGCACCGACGGGTCGTCGAGGAGACGACCTGGCGCGACCAGGCGGAGCTCGACCGCGTCGCCGCGCTGCTGAACGAGCGCATCCAGGGGCTCTCGCTGGACGATCTGCGCGCGCGGCTCGAGGGCGAGCTGCGCGCCCTGCGCGACCGCGCCGATGGCCTCGTCGCGCGCGCGCTCGCGCTCGGCCTGCGCGCGATCGACCTCGACGGCGAGGCCTCGGCCGACCTGCTGCTGGGGACGCGCCTCGCGCTGCTCGACCAGCCCGAGTTCCGCGACCCGGAGCGCATCCGCGAGCTGTTCGCGGCGATCGAGACCGGCGAGCGCCTGCTCGCGATCATCGACCGCGCCGTCGAGAGCGCGGGCGTGAGCGTGGCGCTCGGCGAGCAGCTCGACGCCCCGGAGCTCGTCCGCTGCGCGCTGGTCGCGGCGCCGTACGGACGCGCGGGCGAGCCGCCGCAGGGCGTGCTCGGCGTGATCGGCCCGTGTCGCATGGACTACCGTCGCGTCATCCCGCTCGTCGACTACTGCTCCGTGCTGGTCAGCCGCAAGCTGCAGTCGGCCGATGAGCCGACGCCGTCCGCGGGCTGACGGGTGCCGGCGTTCCATTCCGAGAGGTCTGCGCGCATACGATGAGCCACGACGACCGACCCGACCAACCCGACGACGAGGGCGGCGGCACGCTCTCTCCGAGCGACGAGCTCGAGGCCGCGCTCGCCGCCGCGAGCGAGGCGGTCGACGAGCGCCGCGCGCGCTCGAAGGGGGCCTCGACGGCCGGCGAGGCCGTGATCGAGGCGATGAGCGCCGAGCTCCAGTCCCTCAAGACGGAGTACGAGGCGGCGAAGGCCGAGCTCGATGCGCTGCGCGACCAGCACCTGCGGCTTCAGGCCGACTTCGAGAACTTCCGTCGGCGCGGTCTCAAGGAGAGACAGGAGACGCAGCTGTACGGACACCAGAATCTGGTCAAGGAGCTGCTTCCCACGGTCGATAACCTCGACCGCGCTATCGAGCACGCAGACCGGAACGCATCCGAGGAGTTGCAGAGCCTGTTGCAGGGCGTCGAGCTGGTTCGCAAGGAGCTGCTCGGCGTGCTCGATCGTTTCGGGGTGATCGCGGTCGAGGCCCTCGGACAGCCGTTCGATCCGGCCGTGCACGAGGCGATGGCGCAGACGCCGGCGGCGGAGGTGGCACCGAACACCGTCGTGGCGGAGATGGAGAAGGGGTACCTGCTGCGCGATCGGCTGCTGCGACCGGCCCGGGTGGTCGTGTCGAAGGCCGCGGACGGGGATCGGCAGGGAACCACCGAAGGGTAGTCGGGGCGGCCGTCGCGAAGCCTCCCGGCAGCCGCTGTGGGGGGCAGCGCCTCGACATGTCGCACGTCATCGGCATCGATCTCGGCACCACGAACTCCTGCGTCGCCATCAACCTCTCCGGCGCGCCCGAGGTCATCGCGAACTCCGAGGGGGCGCGCACGACCCCCTCGATGGTCGCGTTCACGCCGGGCGGCGAGCAGCTCGTCGGGCAGATCGCCAAGCGCCAGGCCGTCACGAATCCCGAGCGCACCGTGTTCGCCGTGAAGCGCCTGATCGGGCGCAAGAAGGACGCCGAGGAGGTCGCGGCGTTCGCGAAGATCGCGCCGTTCGAGATCGTCGCGCACCAGAACGGCGATGCGTGGGTGAAGATCGGCGACGAGCTGTGCGCCCCGCAGCAGATCTCGGCGATGGTCCTCAAGAAGCTCAAGGACACGGCCTCCGACTACCTCGGAGAGCCCGTCACCGAAGCCGTCATCACCGTCCCCGCGTACTTCAACGACGCGCAGCGCCAGGCCACGAAGGAGGCCGGCGCGATCGCGGGCCTCGAGGTGCTGCGCATCATCAACGAGCCGACGGCGGCGGCGCTCGCCTACGGCATCGCGGCGGATGCGGACCAGAAGATCGCGGTCTTCGACCTCGGCGGCGGCACGTTCGACGTCTCGATCCTCGAGATCACCGACGGCGTGTTCGAGGTGAAGAGCACGAACGGCGACACGTTCCTCGGCGGCGAGGACTTCGACAACGTGCTCGTCGACCACCTCGCGACGCGCTTCCAGAGCGACACCGGCATCGACCTGCGCCAGGACGCGATGGCGCTCCAGCGGCTCAAGGAGGCCGCGGAGCGCGCGAAGCACGAGCTCTCGAGCGCGACCGAGACGGACATCAACCTCCCGTTCATCAGCGCGGACGAGAGCGGCCCGAAGCACCTCGAGATCCACCTCGACCGCGAGACGCTCGAGGACCTCGTCGCGCCGCTCGTCGAACGGCTGTCGCAGCCCTGCACGACGGCGCTCGAGGACGCCGGCTACACCAAGGCCGACATCGACGAGGTGATCCTCGTCGGCGGCATGACGCGCATGCCGCTCGTGCAGCGCAAGGTCTCGGCGATCTTCGGCAAGGAGCCGCACCGCGGCGTCAACCCGGACGAGGTCGTCGCGATCGGTGCCACGATCCAGGGCGGTGTGCTCAAGGGCGACGTCGAGGACGTCCTGCTGCTCGACGTGACGCCGCTGTCGCTCGGCGTCGAGACGCAGGGCGGCGTGATGACGAAGATCATCCACAAGAACACGACGATCCCGACCACGAAGAGCCAGGTCTTCTCGACCACCGAGGACGACCAGGACGTCGTGCGCATCCACGTCCTGCAGGGCGAGCGCGAGATGGCCGCGGATGCGATGACGCTCGGCCGCTTCGAGCTGGTCGGCATTCCGCCCGCGCCGCGCGGCGTCCCGCAGATCGAGGTCACCTTCGCGATCGATGCGGACGGCGTGGTCAACGTGTCGGCCAAGGATCTCGGCACGGGGCGCAGCCAGAGCATCGTCGTCACCGCCTCGAGCGGCCTGTCGAAGGACGACATCGACAAGATGGTGAAGCAGGCCGAGGCCCACGCGGCCGAGGACCAGTCGCGCCGCGAGTGGATCGAGCTCGTGAACAAGGCGAAGGGTCTCGTGTACTCCACGCAGCGGACGCTCGAGGAGTTCGCCGACGCCATCGAGGAGCAGGACCGCAGCGCCGTCTCGGCCGCGCTCGAGAAGGCGAAGGCGGCCCTCGAGGGCGACGATGCGGGCACGCTCAAGCAGGCCACCGAGGAGCTCTCGGGCGTCACCTACCAGATGACGGAGCGGCTCTACGCGACCCTCGGCAGCAGCGAGGAGTAGCCGCGCGGCATCCCCGCGCAGCCCTCGCGCTCGCCCCTCTCCCGCCCTCCGCTCCGCCCGGATCCTCGCCGCCGTCGCCGCGGCGCCTTGCCTCGGCGGCGGGTGGGACTAGCCTCCCGCGCCATTCGCCGCGGCCGGCCCTCCGCCGGCCGCACTCGTTGCGACCCTCGAATGCGATCGGATCCGGGAGCGGCAAGCGTGGCCAAACGCGACTACTACGAGGTGCTCGGCGTCGCGCGCGACGCGGGCGAGGCCGAGCTCAAGAAGGCCTATCGCAAGCTCGCCATGGAGAACCATCCGGATCGCAATCCCGACGATCCGGCGGCCGAGGATCGCTTCAAGGAGATCTCGGAGGCCTACGCCGTCCTGTCGGACGCGCAGAAGCGCGCGCAGTACGACCGCTTCGGGCACGCCGCCGCCGGGCCGGGCGGCTTCACGGGCGACTTCGGCGACCTCGGCGGCTTCCAGGATCTCTTCGAGAGCCTCTTCGGCGACGTGTTCGGCGGAGGAGGCGGCGGGCGTCGCCGGCGCGGGCGCGGACAGCGCGGCGCCGACCTCCGCTACAACCTCGAGATCCCGCTCTCCGAGGTGCTCGCCGGCACGAGCAAGACGCTCAAGATCCCGAAGATGCGCCGGTGCGGCGGCTGCGCGGGCAGCGGCGTGAGCCCGGGCCACACGCCGGAGACGTGCGACCGCTGCCGCGGCACGGGCCAGATGGTCTTCACGCAGGGGTTCTTCCGCGTGAACCGCCCGTGCGACGCGTGCCAGGGCGCGGGCGAGATCGTCCGGGATCCCTGCACGGAGTGCCGCGGCATCGGCCGCGTGGAGGGGCAGCAGACGCTCGACGTCACGATTCCCGCCGGCGTCGACGACGGTGCGCGACTCCGGCTCACCGGCGAGGGCGAGGCCGGCATCGCGGGCGGCCCGGCCGGCGACCTCTACGTGGTGATCTCCATCCAGCCTCACCCGCTCTTCACGCGCGACGGCACCGATCTGCACTGCGAGGTCCCGATCTCGTTCGTGCAGGCCACGCTCGGCGACGAGATCGAGGTGCCCACGCTCGAAGGACGGGTCACGATGCGCGTGCCGGACGGCACGCAGTCCGGCAAGCTCTTGCGACTCAAGGGGAAGGGCCTTCCGCCGCTCGTGCCGCGAGCCGATCGCAGCCAGCTCGAGCGCATGCGCGGCGACTTGTACGTGCGCATCTTCGTCGAGGTTCCGACGAAGCTGTCCGCGCGGCAGCGCGAGCTCCTCGAGGAGTTCGCGCGCGAGAGCGGCGAGGACGTGTCGCCCGCGGCCCGGGGATTCATGGACAAGCTGCGGGATCTCTTCGACTAACGAATCATGACGCGATCGACGACGACGAAACCCGCTGCGCCGCGCGCGTTGGCGCTCGGCGCGCTGGTGCTCGTCGTCGCCGCGTGCCAGCTCCCGCGCGGCACGCGCCCCGCCACCGAGGAGGAGCGGCTCGCCTACGGCGAGGCCCTCGCTCCGCTCCCGCAGGATCCGACGACCGCGCGCGACCGGCTCGAGGCCTTCGTCACGGCCCACGGCGACGGGGCGCTCGCCGACGACGCGGGCGAGAAGCTCGCTGCGATCGAGCTCGGCGAGGGCCGCACGGCCGAGGCCGTGCGCTGGCTCGTCTGGGTGGTCGAGCAGCATCCGCAGGGCGACCGCGCGGAGGCCGCGCGCCTCTCGCTCGCGACGCTCGCGCGCTCGCGCGGCGACGTCGCCGAGGCGCAGCGATGGCTCGCCGACGCCCGCTTCTCGCGCATGGACGCGTCGCAGCGCGTGGTCGGCTACCGCATGCTCGCCGATCTCGAGTCGCGCCCCGCCGAGAAGCTCCGCTGGCTCGGCGAGCTCTACGCGGCGCAGACGAGCGTGGACGGGCGCAAGCGCGTCGACGCCGAGCTCGACCCGCTCGTCGCGCAGCTCTCGGTCGACGAGATGGCGACGCTCGCGAGCTCGCTCGGCAAGCGCGTTCCCGCGGCGCGGCTCCGCCTGCGCATCGCCGAGCGCGCGCTCGACGCGGCCGACGTCGACCGCGCGGAGCGCGAGCTCGCGCGCGTCGATTCCCTCGAACGCACCGAGCGCGACGACGCGCTGCGCGCCGAGGTCGCGCGGCGCGCCTCGCTGCGCGAGCGGATCGCGACGGCGGGTGTGCTGCCGACCTTCCGGGAAGTCGCCTCGCTGCCCGCGCCGCGCACCGACGGCGCCGAGGGGACGATCGGCGTCGTCCTTCCGCTCACCGGAGCGTTCGCGCGCTACGGCGAGGAGAGCCTGCGCGGCGTGCTGCTCGCGGCGGGCGTCTTCGACGACATCGAATCGGCCCGCGCCGCGGCCGACGAGGCGGGCGAGGGCGAGGTCCGACCGCCGCGCGGCGAATCGTGGCGAGCCCGGCGTGCGAGCCGCGTGCGCGTCGTCGTGCGCGACTCGGCGGGCCAGCCCGATCGCGCGGCCCGCGCCGTCCACGAGCTCGCGGCCGACCCCTCGGTCGCCGCGATCGTCGGGCCGCTCCTCGCGGCCGAAGCCGACGCGGCGGCCGCCGCCGCCCAGGCGGAGAGCATCCCGCTCCTCGCGCTGACCTCGCGCGCGGACGTGTCGGCCGGACGCGACTTCGTGTTCCGCCTGCGCACGACGCCCGCCGACGAGGTGCGCTTCCTCGTCGACTACGCGGTCGACGAGCTCGACGCGCGGCGGTTCGCCGTCCTCTATCCCGACGACACGTACGGGCGCGGCATGCGCAGCTACTTCTGGGACGCCGTCGAGGCGCGCGGCGGGTACGTCGTGGCGGCCTCGAGCTACGACCCGTCGTCGACCGACTTCGCGGAGCCGATCCGCCGCATGATCGGCTTCACGCTGCTCACGCCGGCGGAGCAGGCCGCCGTGCGCGATCGCGACGCGGCGCTCGACCGCCTGCGCCGCCTGCCGCGCGAGGAAGCGGGGAGGGCGCGTCGCGAGCTGCTCCGCACGACGGGGCCCGAAGGCGAGGCGCTGCCGCCGATCGTCGACTTCGACGCGCTGTTCATTCCCGACACGAGCGAGAAGATCGTGATGATCGCGCCGCAGCTCGCCTTCCACGACGTGACGGGCGTGCGCCTCCTCGGCACCTCCGCGTGGGTCGACCCGAAGCTCGTCTCCCTCGGGCGCGAGCACGTGCGCAACGCCGTGATGGCCTCGCTCTTCCACGCCGAGAGCAGCTACACGTTCGTCTCCGACTTCGTCGACGGATACTCCGCGCACTTCGGCGCCGTCCCCGACGTGTTCGCGGCGAGCGCCTTCGACGCGGCGAATCTCGTCCTCGTGCAGCTCGCCGCCGGACACACGAGTCGCGACGCGGTGCGCGACGGCGTCGGAAGCGTGCACGGCTACCCCGGTGCGTCGGGGATCACGACGTTCCTGCACGACGGCAACGCGCGGAAGCGGCCCTTCCTGCTCGGCGTCGACGGACGTCGCATCGTCCCGCTCGACTGAACGCGTCGCGTCGCATCCCGCATCGCGGGCTGCGATCGCGTTGCACACGCGGTGCGGCGACCGAGGGGTTTCCGTCGACGGAGCGCGGGCCGTTTCCCGACGTCGTCCACCGTCGGCGAGCGACGCGCTTCCCGCATGCGGGAAACGCGCGGGCCCGCCTCAAGTCGCTCTCCTGCGTCGTCGAAGGGGCCGTCCGATGCACACGGACGCCCCCGCCGACGAGCTCGCGCCCGCGCTTCCCGACGAGGTTCCCGTCCTCCCGCTGCGCGAGTTCGTCGCCTTCCCGTACATGGTCCTCCCGCTCTTCGCCGCGCGCGAGCGCTCGATCGCGGCCGTCGACGACGCGCTCGCCGGCCATCGCACGGTGCTGCTCGTGGCGCAGCGCGACGCGTCGCAGAACGACCCCGACCCGGACGACCTCTACCGCGTCGGCACGCTCGGCGTCGTGCTGCGCGCGATGCACCTGGCCGACGGCCGCGTGAAGGTGCTCGTGCAGTGCCAGCGAAAGGCGCGGATCGACTCGTTCATCCCGCGCGAGGGCTGCGACTGGGTGCGCGCGACGCCCCTCGCGCACGACGAGGAGGAAGGCTGGTCGGTCGAGGGCGAGGCCATCGTGCGCGCGGTGCGCGCGCGCGTCGAGGAGCTCCTCCCGATCAAGAACCTCCCGCCCGAGGTGATGGCGGTCGCCGCGCACGTCGATCGGCCCGGGCGCCTCGCCGACCTCGTCGCCTCGCACCTCCGGCTGCGCGTCGCGGAGGCGCAGGAGATCCTCGAGACGAACGACGCGCTCGCGCGGCTGCGGCGCGTCGACGCCGTGCTGCGGCGCGAGCTCGAGGTCACGTCCGCGCAGGCCGAGCTGCAGGCGCAGCCGGTGACTCGCGCGAAGCCGACGAGCGACGACCAGCGCGAGGCGTTCCTGCGCGAGCAGCTGCGCGCCATCCAGCAGGAGCTCGGCGAGAGCGACCCGCGCAGCGAGGAGGTCGAGGAGTATCGCGGCAAGATCGACGACGCCGCGCTCCCGCCGGACGCGCACGAGGAGGCCATGCGCCAGCTTCGGCGCATGGAGCGGATGCATCCCGACGGTCCCGAGGCGCAGGTCGTGCGCAACTATCTCGACTGGCTCGTCGACCTGCCCTGGGACCTCGAGTCGACCGACGTGCTCGACCTCGAGCACGCGCGCGCGGTGCTCGACGCGGACCACGCGCACCTCGAGGGCGTGAAGGATCGCATCCTCGAGTTCCTCGGCGTCCGCAAGCTCCGCCAGGACTCGCGCGGCCCGATCCTCTGCTTCGCCGGCCCGCCCGGCGTCGGCAAGACCTCGCTCGGCCGCTCGATCGCGCGCGCGATGGGGCGAGAGTTCGTGCGCATCTCGCTCGGCGGCGTGCGCGACGAGGCCGAGATCCGCGGGCACCGCCGCACCTACGTCGGCGCGATGCCGGGACGCATCGTGCAGGCGCTCAAGCAGGCGGGAACCAACAACCCCGTCTTCATGCTCGACGAGATCGACAAGCTCGGGGCCGACTTCCGCGGCGATCCGTCGGCCGCGCTGCTCGAGGTGCTCGACCCGGAGCAGAACTCCGACTTCAGCGACCACTTCCTGTCCGTGCCGTTCGACCTCTCGAAGGTGCTCTTCATCGCCACGGCGAACATGCTCGACCCGATCCCCGCGCCGCTGCGCGACCGGATGGAGGTCATCCAGCTGTCCGGCTACACGCCGGAGGAGAAGATCGACATCGCGTCGCGCTTCCTCGTGCCGCGCCAGATCGAGGAGCACGGCCTCGCGTCGACCGACGTCGAGTTCTCGCGGACGGCGGTGGCCTCGCTCGCGACCGAGTACACGCGCGAGGCGGGCGTCCGGAACCTCGACCGCAAGGTCGCCGCGGTCTGCCGCAAGCTCGCGCGGCGGATCGCCGAGGGGGGCGACGCGCGCGTCACGGTCGACAAGCGCGCGCTGCGCCGGCTGCTGGGCCCGCCGACCGCCGGCGAGCAGGGCCGCGCGGGCGACGCCGAGGTCGGCGTCGCGACGGGCCTCGCGTGGACCGAGGCCGGCGGCGACGTGCTGCAGATCGAGGCCGCGCTGACGCGCGGCGAGGGGCTCGTGCTCACCGGCCAGCTCGGCGACGTCATGAAGGAGTCCGGCCGCGCGGCTCTCTCGTACGCGCGCTCGGTGCTCGCGGAGATCGACGCCGACGAGTCGCTGCTGTCGCGCCGCGAGGTGCACGTCCACGTCCCGGCCGGCGCGGTGCCGAAGGACGGCCCGTCGGCGGGCGTCACGATCGCGACCGCGATGCTCTCGCTCGCGACCGGCATCCCCGTGCGCGGCGACGTCGCGATGACGGGCGAGATCACGCTGCGCGGCCGCGTCCTGCCCGTGGGCGGCGTGCGCGAGAAGGCGCTCGCGGCCCTCCGCAGCGGCATTCGCCGCGTGATCCTCCCGAAGGCCAATCTGCAGGACGTCGCGGAGATCCCGCGCGAGCTCAAGCGCAAGCTGACGTTCGTGCCGGTGTCGACGATGCGCGACGTGCTCGACGCCGCGCTCGAGACTCCGCTCCCGTGGCGCGCGCCGAAGCGGAGTGCGAAGGCGCGCGCGGGCGGCGTCGCGCCCGCGACGGCGCGGGGGCGCCGCTAGGCGACGGCGCGCACTCACGCACACGCGAGCGCGCCGCGCTTGCGCGGTCGTGGCGCCGGCGCGACCGTTGCGCGAATGCCTCCGGCCTCCGGGCGAGCGCGCTCGCCCCGCACACTCGGCGACCTCGGCGAGTTCCCGTGGATCGCGCGGCTGCGCCGCCAGCTCCGGCCGCGCGCGGGAGCTTCCGCCGCGGTCTCCCTCGGCATCGGTGACGACGCGGCGATCGTGCGCCTGCGCGCCGGCGAGGAGCTCGCCGTCTCGACCGACGCCGCCGTCGAGGGCGTCCACTTCGATTTCGAGACCGACGCGGCCGTCGCGGTCGGTCGCCGCGCGCTCGCGGCCGCACTCTCCGACCTCGCGGCGATGGGAGCGCGGCCGCTGGCGTGCACGCTCTCGCTCGCCGCGCCTCCGTCGCTCGCGCTGCGGCGCCTCGACGCGGCGATGCGCGGGTTCGCCGACGAGGCCGCGAAGCGCGGGGCGCCGCTCGTCGGCGGCAACCTCGCGCGCGCCCGCGAGACCTCCCTGCACGCGACGGTGCTCGGCGCCGTCGCCCGCGGCGGCGCGCTCCGACGCGACGCGGCCCGCGCCGGAGACGCGCTCTTCGTCACCGGAACGTTAGGCGCGGCCGCGATCGCGCGTCGCCGCGCGCAGTCGAGCGGGAAGCCGGGGCGCCGCGTGCCGCCGTGCCGGCTCGCCGCCGGCCGCGCGCTCGCGCGCCTGGCTGCCACGGGCGCCCGCATCGCGTGCGTCGACCTCTCCGACGGCCTGGCGTCCGACCTGCCCCACCTGCTCGGGTCGATCGGCGGGCCGCCCGCCCTCGGCGCCGAGGTCGAGCTCGCCGCGCTCCCGCGCTCGCGCGGCCACGACGCGACGTGCCGCGCACTCGGCCTCGACCCGGCTCTCGCGCTGTGCGCGGGCGGCGAGGACTACGAGCTGCTGTTCACCGTCGATCCGCGGCACGCCGACGCCGGCCGTCTCGCGCGACGGCTCGGCGTCTCGGTGGCGGAGATCGGGCGCCTCACGGCGCGGCGCGGCGTCCGGGGCCTCCCGCCCGGCGCGAGCGGATGGCGCCACTTCTGAGCCGGCCCTCGCGCGCCGCGCGCGCGCCTGCGTCGTCAAGCCGTTTCCGCCGCCCTCCGATAGGGGCCGGGTGCGAACCCCGCTCGCGTACAAGCTCGTCCTCGCGTCGCTCGTCGTCGCCTTCGCCTCGATCGGCCTGCCGGAGCTGATCCGCGCGGGCGGCGTCGCCTTCCCGACGTGGGCGACGTTCTTCGTCGCGCTCGGCGCGGGCGGCGGGGTCGGCCTCGTCTTCGCGCGCATCCTCGGCCCCAAGCTCGAGCGCCTGCGCGCCACGACCGACGGCATCCGGCGCGGCGACCTCCGCGCCGACCTCGTCGCGAGCGCTCCGGCCCGCTTCCCCGACGAGATCGATGCGCTCGCCGAGAGCGCGACCGTGATGCACGACAACCTCTCGCGGCTCGTCGTCCACCTGCAGGCGACCGCCGACCGCCTCTCGACCGGCGCCCAGGACCTGAGCGCCTCGATCCAGAACGTCTCCTCCGGCAACGAGGAGATCTCGACCACGGTCCGCGACGTGGCCGACCGCGTGAAGCGCCAGCAGGAAGTGCTCGAGAACGGCGCGCGCATCATCCAGGAGATCGCGAGCGACATCGAGCTCAACGCCGGACGCGCTCGCGAGGCGTTCGGCTTCGCGGCCGAGGCGAACCAGAAGGCGGGAACGGGCGTCGAGGTCTCGCGGCTCGCGATCGAGAAGATGGGAACGATGTTCGAGCGCGTCGAGCAGACGAGCCAGATGGTGTTCGACCTCGAGGCGAAGACGCGCCACGTCCACCAGATCACCGAGATCATCACGAGCGTCGCGCACCGCACGAACCTGCTGTCGCTCAACGCGTCGATCGAGGCCGCGCGCGCGGGCGAGGCCGGGCGCGGCTTCTCCGTCGTGGCCGACGAGATCCGCAAGCTCTCCGAGAACGCGGGCCGCAGCGCCGACGAGATCTCCAAGCTGATCCACGAGATCCAGTCCGACACGCACCAGGTCGCCGACGAGATGCGGAAGTCGAGCCTCGTGATCGACGAGGGGCGCGAGGACGTGAACACGATCGCCGACGCGCTGTCGCAGATCTCGATGGCCGTGGGCGAGGCCGCGGCCCGCAGCGAGGAGATCTTCCACGGCGCGGACAGCCACGCGATGAACGCGGAGCGGATGGTCGCCTCGATGCAGGAGATCGCGATGGGCGCGAGTGGCAGCGCCGAGTCGATCGCCGAGGTGTCGCGCACGGCGAACGACCAGCTCGCCGCCGTCTCCGAGATGGTCGAGTCCTCGCGCACGATGGCCGACCTCGCGCAGTCGCTGCGCGAGGTGCTGCGCGGATTCCGCACCGACGGGCCGGCCGCGCCCGGCGACGAGCCTTCCGCGTCCACCGGGAGCACGTCGTGAACGCGCCCGCGCGGCCCGAGAGCGGACGGCTCCTCACGTTCGAGGTGCTGGGGCACGTCTGGGCGCTCCCGATCCACGGCATCCTCGAGGTCGCCGAGCCGACGGCGCTATGCGGTGTCCCGACGCTCCCGCGTTCGCTCGCGGGCGTCATGAACTGGCACGGCGAGGCGCTGCCGATCGTCGCGCCGCGGCTCCTCGTCGAGCGCACCGAGGCGGACGAGGACGCGTCCGACACGCCCGCGCCCGCGGTCGACGCCGCGGAGGACGCCGCGCGAGACGAGCTCGCCGCTGCGCACGTGCTCGTCGTGTCGAGCCGCAGCGGCGAGACGCCGAGCTTCGGCCTCCCCATCGACGCGGTGCTCGGGCTCGTGCCCGACGCGCCGCGCGGACACGTCGGCACGGGCACGCAGGTCGTCGTGGAGCGCCGTCAGGTCGACGGGCGCGTCGTGAGCGTGCTCGATCCGCGCCGCCTCGTGGCGCGGGCCCGGGAAGTCATCGAGCGGCTGGCCGCCTGAGGTCGTCGCGCACTCGCACGGAGGGTCCCATGAAGGCTCGAGTCCTGATCGCCGACGACGCGTCGTTCATGCGTCAGATGATCCGCGAGATCATCGAGCCCGAGGGCTTCGAGATCGTCGGCGAAGCGGCCGACGGCGTCGAGGCCGTCGAGAAGTACAAGTCGGTCCAGCCCGACATCGTCACGATGGACATCGTGATGCCCAAGCGCTCGGGGATCGACGCGGTGAAGCAGATCCTCGCCGCCGACGCGAACGCCTGCGTCGTGATGTGCAGCGCGCTCGGACAGGAGACGCTCGTGATGGAGGCGCTCCAGGCGGGCGCGAAGGACTTCATCGTCAAGCCCTTCAAGCCCGACGCCGTGCTCTCGACGCTGCAGAAGCTCGTCGAGAAGTCGCAGGACTGACGAGCGTCGCGGGTCCCCGATGGCGCTCGACATGGCGAAGTACCGCGCGCTCTTCCTCGAGGAGGCCACCGAGCACCTCGCGGAGATGAGCCGTGCATTGATCGAGCTCGAGAAGGACGCGGCGTCGACGGAGTCGATCGACCTCGTCTTCCGCATGGCGCACTCGATCAAGTCGATGGCGGCCTCGGTCGGCTACGACGCGGTGAGCGAGGTCGCGCACGCGCTCGAGGACCGGATGGAGCGCGTGCGCAGCGCGGGCCGCGTCGAGGGGCCCGACGGTCTCGCGCTCCTCTTCGTCGGCCTCGAGGGTCTCGAGCGCATGCTGGCCGTCGTGCGCGACGAGGACGCCGCGCCGGCCGCGGACCCCGCGCTCGTCGCGCGCCTCGCGGCGCGTGCCCCGGCGGAGACCCCGCCCCCAAAAAAAGCCCGGACCTAGAGGCGGCCGAGCCCTTCGCGGCCCGGCGGGACGGCGACGCGCCGCGCGCGGCCGACGTGCGCGCGGGCGCGCCCGCGCCCGGCGGCTCGGTCCGCGTGCGCACCGAGTCGCTCGATCGCTTCCTCGGCGCGGTCGGCGAGGTGATCCTCTCGACGAGCCAGCTGCGCACGCTCGTGGGCGGCGCGGTCGACGCGAGCCCGGACGTCGCGGCGGGCTTCGACCACGTCGAGCGTCGCGTCGCCGAGCTGCAGCGGCGCGTGCTCGACCTGCGGACGACCCCGCTCGCGCGCGTGATGGAGGCGCTGCCGCGCGCGGCGCGCGGCGTCGCCGAGCGCGCCGGCAAGCGCGTCGAGGTCGAGCTCGTCGGCGCCGAGCTCGAGCTCGACCGCTCGATCCTGGACCGCCTCTCCGATCCGCTCCTCCACCTCGTGCGCAACGCCGTCGACCACGGACTCGAGCGCGCCGACGCGCGCGCGGCGGCGGGCAAGCCCGCCGTCGGCCGCGTCGTGATCGAGGCGCGCCGCGTGAAGAACGCGATCGTGATCGACGTGCGCGACGACGGCCGCGGCATCGACCTCGCGAAGGTGCTCGCGCGCGCCGTCGACGCGGGCCTCGTGCACCCCGACCTCGCCGACGACCTCCCGCCCGAGGAGGTCGCCGAGCTCGTGTTCCGCCCCGGGCTCTCGACCGCGGGCGAGGTGTCGGACATCTCGGGCCGCGGCGTCGGGATGGACGCCGTGCGCGCGACGATCGAATCGCTCGGCGGCGCGGTCGAGCTGCGCACGACGCCCGGCCAGGGCACGTGTACGACCCTCGTCGTCCCGATCACCGCCGCCGTCCAGCGCGTGCTGCTCGTCGACGTCGGCGGCGAGCGCGCGGCGCTCCCGATCGTGAAGGTCGAGCGCATCCTCGAGCTCGACGCGGGCGCGGTCGAGCGCAGCGGCCGCGAGGCGTTCGTGCTCGTGGACGACGAGCCGCTGCTCGTGATCGAGCTCGCGGAGCGCTTCCGCGCGCGCGCGGCGGGTGCGGCCGACGACGCCGAGGCCGTCGCGCAGCTCGTCATCACCGAGGTGCGCGGCGAGCGCGTCGCGCTGCGGGTCGACCGCTTCTGCGGGCAGCAGGAGATCTACGTGAAGCCGATTCCCGCGCTGCTGGCGAGCGTTCGCCTGCTCGCGGGGCTCACCGTGCTGGGAGACGGGACGCCCGCCTTCCTGCTCGACCTGAACCACCTCGCATGACGCGCGCGGCGACCCACGACGACGCGAACGCGACGCGGCTGCGCGAGACCGCGCGCATCGGCTTCGAGAACGCGGAGAGCGCCTTCACGCTGCTCGCCGATCGCGCGATCGAGATGGGCGACGTCGCGGTCGCGTCGCCGGACGCGCGGCGGCCGATCGACGCGGCGTGGGACGCGGGCGTCCTGTTCGAGCTCGAGGGCTGCCTCGACGCGTGCGTGGCGCTGCT
The DNA here is from genome assembly GCA_041389495.1 of Myxococcota bacterium. Classification (NCBI taxonomy): domain Bacteria; kingdom Pseudomonadati; phylum Myxococcota; species Myxococcota bacterium. The sequence goes on from JAWKRT010000001.1 coordinate 1,273,429, forward strand.
CTTCCGCGCCGAGCATCGCGACGCACTCGTCGAACGCATGATGGGCGAGAGCCCGAAGGCGCTCGGGCCGCTCGCGGTCGAGGCGACGCTCACCGAGGTCGCGAACATCCTGGCATCGCACGTCGCGTCGGGCATCGCGGATGCGCTCGGCGAGCGGCTCCTTCCGTCGGTGCCGATGCTGTTCGCGGAGGGCGCCGCGGGCGAGATCGAGGCGTTCCTCGGCGAACGCGCGCGCCCTGACGCGCCTCGTTATTCGTGCGAGCTGGGGGAGCCGGGCGGCGAGCTCGGCGCGCTCCTCGTGCTCGCTCCGACGCGGTAGCGGCGCGCGGCCGGCACTGCGATACCGTCCCGCCCCGTGCACCCCGACCGATTGCGCGACCTGCTCGACCGCCTGCGCCGCGGCGACGTGAGCGTCGACGACGCGCTCGAACGGCTGGCGCGCCTGCCGTTCGTCGACACCGAGTTCGCCCGCGTCGACACGCACCGCGCGCTCCGGCAGGGGCTCCCCGAGGTCGTGTTCGGCCTCGGCAAGACGCCCGCACAGATCATCGACATCGTCGGCGCGCTCGAGCGCGAGGGGCACCATGTGCTCGTGACGCGCGTCGAGGAGGACGTCGCGCGCGCCGTGCGCGCGGCGCTTCCGCACGGCCGGCACGACGCGGTCGCGCGCCTCCTGTGGTTCGGGCCCGACGAGGTGCCGATCGTCGGCAAGGGCACGATCGCCGTGGTCTCGGCCGGCACCTCGGACGCGCCCGTCGCGGCCGAGGCCGCGGCCGTCGCCCGCTGCTTCGGGAACGAGGTCGCGCTGGTGCAGGACGTCGGCGTCGCCGGGCTCCACCGGCTCCTCGCCGCGCACGCGACGCTGCGCGAGGCGCGCGTGCTGATCGTCGTCGCGGGCATGGAGGGCGCGCTGCCGAGCGTGGTCGGCGGGCTCGTCGACAAGCCCGTCATCGCGGTGCCCACGAGCATCGGCTACGGCGCCTCGCTCGGCGGCGTCGCCGCGCTGCTCGGCATGCTCACGAGCTGCGCCTCGAACGTCGCCGTCGTCAACATCGACAACGGATTCGGAGCCGCGCATGTCGCGACGCTCGTCAACCGGCTCTAGCCGCCGCGCCGCGCGCGCCGACGGCGCGCGCATCCTGCACCTCGACGCGTTCTCGGGCGTCGCGGGGAACATGTTCGTCGCCGCCCTGCTCGATGCGGGCCTCGCGCGGCGCGAGCTCGAAGCGGAGCTCGCCGGCCTCGGGCTCGACTTCAAGCTGCGGGTCTCGCGCGTGCGCCGCGGTGCGATCGCCGCGCGCTACCTCGACGTGCTCGTCGCCGCGGCGCCGAGAGGGAAGGGCGGCCGTGCGCGCTACGTCTCGGGCAACGCGCCCGCGCGCCCCGCATCGCGGCGCCGCGGCGGCGACCGCGATCCCGGGCGCGATCGCGACGGCCACGATCACGACCACGCCCACGATCACGACCACGCGCACGACCACGACCACGCGCACGGCCACGCGCACGACGACGATCACGGCCGCGGCCGGAGCTTCGCGCAGATCCGCGCGCTCCTGCGCCGCGCGAAGCTCGCGCGCCCGGTGCGCGAGCGCGCGCTCGACGTGTTCGAGCGGCTGGCGCGCGCGGAGGCGACCGTCCACGGCGTCGACGTCGACGACGTGCACTTCCACGAGGTGGGCGCCGTCGACGCGATCGTCGACGTCACGGCGGCGGTGGCGGCGCTCGCGCTCCTCGACGTGGCGACGGTGACCTGCTCGCCCGTCGCACTCGGCGCGGGGCGCGTCGAGACCGCGCACGGCCGCCTCCCGCTCCCCGCGCCCGCGACGCTCGAGCTCCTGCGCGGCGTGCCGACCGAGCCCGCGCACGTCGCGTGGGAGACGGTGACGCCGACCGGCGCGGCCCTCCTCCGCGGGTGCGTCGACGAGTACGGGCCGCTGCCGGCGATGACGATCGAGGCGATCGGGCACGGCGCGGGACGCGACCGCCCCGGCCCGATGCCCAACGTGCTGCGCGCCGTGCTCGGCCGCGTCGCGGGCGCGGGCCGCGACCGCATCGCGGTGCTCGAGACGAACGTCGACGACCTCGTCCCCGAGCACTTCGAGTACCTGATGGAGCGCCTGTTCGAGGCCGGTGCGCTCGACGTCGGGCTCGAGCACGTGCAGATGAAGAAGAACCGCCCGGGCTTCCTCGTGCGCGCGCTCGCGCGGCCGTCGGAGCGCGTCGCCGTCGCGCGCGCCCTCTTCGCGCACTCGAGTGCGATCGGCGTCCGCACGAGCGAGTGGGATCGCCTCGTGCTCGACCGGCGGGAGCTCGCCGTCGCGACGCCGTTCGGACGCATCCGCGTGAAGGTCGTGCGCGACCTCGACGGGGCGACGTCCGTGTCGGCGGAGTACGACGACTGCAAGCGGGCGGCGGCGCGGGCGCGCGCGCCGTTGCGCGAGATCGTGCGCGCGGCGGAGGACGCCGCGCGCGAGGCGCTCGCGTGAGCGAGGCGGCGGCGGTCGACGCGTCGCCGTTCGACCTCGCGCCCGCGGAGCGCGCGGGCGCGGGCGACCCGCCGCCCGCCGTGCTCTGCATCCACGGCCTCACGGGCACGCCCTACGAGGTGCGGCCGGTCGCCGAGGCGCTCGTCGCGCGCGGCTTCCGCGCGCGCGGCCCGCTCCTCCCCGGGCACGGGCGGCCCGCCGAGGAGCTCGCGCGCTGCGCGTATGCGGACTGGCTCGAGTGCGTGCGCAGCGAGTACGCGCAGCTCGCGGCCGCGCACGGGCAGGTGTTCGTCGTCGGGATGTCGCTCGGCGGACTGCTCGCGCTCGTCCTCGCGAGCGAGACGACGCCGTCGGCGGCAGCGGTCGTCGGCGTCCCGCTTCGCTTCACCGCCGGGCGCGTGCTCGCGATCGCGGTCGGGCGCTTCGTCAAGCCGATGCTCCCGAAGCGCGACGGGTCCGACATCGCGGATCCGGCGGCGCGCGCGCGTCACCCGGGAACGAAGATGATGCCGCTCGCGAGCGCGCACGAGCTCGTGAAGCTGCAGAAGCGCGTGCGCGCGCTGCTGCCGCGCGTGCGCGCGCCGCTCTTCGTCGGCCACGGCGCGCTCGATCGCACGGCGTCGCCCGAGGACGCGGTGGCGATCGCCGCCGGGGTGGGGAGCGCCGAGGTCGTCGAGCGACGCTATGCGCACTCGGCGCACGTCGTTCCGGTGGACGTCGACGGCCCGGCGCTCGCGCGCGACGTGGCCGGCTTCTTCGGCCGGTTCCGGGAGTCCGCGCGCTAGGCGCCGCCGCCGGGCCGCGGCGCGCGCGCGTCAGGCCGAGGCGACGTCGCGCAGGTAGTCGAGGTAGGCGGCCTCGCCGTCGGCGCCGAAGCGGTCGAAGCGCATGCCCACCCCGCGCCGCTCGCGTCCGCCGTTGCCGAGGCGGTAGAGCACCTCGGCCTCGACCTCGACGCGGCGCCCCGTCGCCGCGAGCACGAGCTCGCAGCGCTGCAGGCTCTGCGCGGGCAGATCCTCGTCGGTCGCGACGTACAGGCCGCCGCGCGAGAGCGCGGTGGCCGTGGCCGGGTGGCGCGCGCCGGCGATGCGCACGGCGACCGGCTGCGCATAGCGCGTGAACCGGCGCCGCTTCGGCGCGTCGAGCATGCGCGCGAGGCGGTCGGCGATGCTCGCGACGTCGAGTCGCCCGACGATGTAGCCGACCGCGCCCACGGCCTTGGCGGCGGCGCGCCGGCCCGCGTGGCTCTCGGCGTCGACGACGATCACCGGCATGTGGTCGACGCCCGCGAGCTGCGCGAGCTGCGGAACGAGCTCGACGCCGTCGGCGCGGCCGAGGTCGGCGTCGGTGACGACGAGCTCGGGGCTCGTGCGCGCGAAGAGTCGCAGCGCCTCGGTCGCGTCGCGCGCGCGCAGCACGCTGTAGCCGCGCAGGACGAGCGAGTCGTGCGCGGCGCGGTCCTTCGCGAGGCGCGGCCCGACGAGCAGGATGCGGCGGCTGCGCACCGCGATGCGCGGCACCTCGAGCGAGGACACGCCCGCGACCGCGCGCTCGCGCGAGCGCGTCGTCGCGTTCTCGGCGTCGCGCGCGAGGTGCTCGAGCCGGTTGGTGATCGCGATCTGCAGCTCCGACTCGGTCGTCGGGAGGTCCTCGAGCTCGAGCACGCGCTCCTCGGGCGACGCGAGCGCGATGCCCTCGAGCGGGCCGCGGCTCGGCAGCACGATGCGCCCGCGACCGATCGCGCGCGCGGCGACCCACTCGCCCTCGCCCTCGATCGGGATGCGCACGACGCTGTCGGGGTCGCGGGCGCTCGCGCGCGCGCCGATCGCGCGCAGGCGCTCCCAGGTGCGGCCGAGCTCGTCCTGCCGCGCGCGCCAGGCGGCGCGGATGCGCTCCTCGATGTCGCCCGCACTCGTGCAGCCGCGCACGTCGACGAGCGGGAGTGCGAACAGCGCCTCCGGCTTCAGGCACTTGATCTGGTGCATGCCGACCGTCGCGAACAGCACGCGCTCGAAGCGCACGCTGCGCTCGAGCGCGGGGAACGGACGGTCGTCGAGGGGCATGCTCGCGAGCGCGGCGCGCCCGCCGCGCATCACGCGCGCCTCGATGCCCATCGCCGCGAGGCGTCGGCACCAGGCTTCCGGCGGCGTCGCGCGCCGCGTCCCTCCCGACTGGTCGGCCATGGGCGAGCCCTGCTCCCGTCGTCGCGCGAACGCCGGTCGGCGGAGGCCGACCGGCGTGTCCCGAGGCTTCGGCCGGGCGAACGGGCCGCTTGATCGCCCCGTCGCGCGCGCGTGATCGAGGTCACGCCCCCCTCGCGTTTGCCTCGCGTGGCGCCCGGCCGGCGGCCGGCTCGCCGCGCGCGCTCACGCGCGCCCGCGCCGCCTCCTCGCGCGCGCGGCGCCCGCGCCGAGCGCCACCGTTCCGAACGCCTGCGCCCAGCTCGGAAGGGCGGGGACGGCGACGGCCGCCGGCGGCAGGGCGGCCGCGAAGGCCGCCATCTGGGCGCCGACGTAGTCGCCGAGGCCGCCGCAGTCGTCGGGGCCGTGCTGCCCGTTCTTGCCGCTGCAGTCGGCCTCGCCGTCGGGCTTCAGCGCGCCCGCGTACTCGTAGAACTCGAAGCGCAGGACGAGCGATGCGTCCTCGGGCTCGCGGAGGATCTGGTCCTGCAGCCGATCCTGGTCGCCGCCGGACTGGAAGAGCTCCCACTCGATCTCGACCTCGCTCTCCCCGGGCACCTCCGCGTTGTCGACCATCAGGTCCTCGAGCTCGACCACGTGGTCCGCGTGGCGCAGGTACACCTTCACCCAGTAGGCGGGTCCGAACGGAAGGCCCGGCTCGTCGTGCGCCTCGATCTCGACCTCGACGGGCTCCGGCGCCTGGGGCTCGCCCGGCGCGGGAGGTTGCGGTTGATAGGCGTACCGGACCGCGGGCACCTCCGCGACGATCGGTGTCAGCACGCCGGACTGGCCTCCCGGCGCGGTGTCGACGAGCCACGAGTAGACGACGCGCGCCGGCAGGCCGTAGGTCGCGACACCGAAGTGGTCGCACGTGAGCGTCCCGGACGTGTAGAGCGGATTGCCGCGCGGCCAGCAGCTGTCGCCGGGATTGGCGTAGGGCCCGGTCGGCGTTCCGACGCTCCACTGGCCGCCCGCGAACGCCGCCTCGTAGCGGACCTTCACGCCGACGCCGGGCGTCTCCTCGATGGTCGGCGCGCCGTAGCGTTCGACCGACTCCGGCGGCACGCCGAAGTTCCGGTCGAGGCCGAAGACGCTGTAGATCTTCGAACGGTCGTACGAGGGGTCGTCGATCTCGATCTCGAAGCCGTGCGCCTCGTAGCCCGTGTCGTTGACGACGTCGAAGTTCGCGAGGCTTCCGTACACCTGTGCCTGCGCGCCGCCCGCAGACACGACGGCGACGACCCACCCGGCCGCCGCCGCAAGCGCGATCCCCACCCTGCTCCGCTCCATTCCGTGCTCCTTCGGTGCCGCGCCGAGCGAAGGCTCGGGGGACCGCTCGTCTCCGCTTGGACCGCGGAAGAGCAATCGGCATGCCAGGCACCGCCGGCGCGGTGGCGCGCGCGGCGCGCGATCGGGATGCGCGCCGCGTGAGCTTCCGCGGTCGCTGCGGAACTCCACGCGCCGCGGCCGCAGTCCGCGCCGCGTGGAGCTCCCCGGCGCACCTCGCGGCGCGCCGAAGCGGCGAGGCGTCGCGCGCGCCGGCTAGCGGTGGCGGTGCTCCGATCGCACCGCGCGCGCCCCCGCGAGCAGCGCCGCCGCCTCGTCGAGCGTGTCGACTCGCCGGATCCCGGCCCGCGCGCGCACGCGCTCGCAGGCGTTCCGCAGCTCCCGCGAGAAGACGTCTCCGACGCCGGTCACGCCGCCGTCCGAGATCCAGATGCGCGGCTTCGGCTGGCGCGCGAGCCATTCGAGCGCGGGCAGATCGACGACGTTGCCGCGACCGAGGCCGCCGAGTGCGGAGTCGGGTGCGCGCAGGCCGCCGTCGGCGACGACGCGGAGCTCGCCCTGGTCGCCCTCGCCGGCGTACACCGCGATGCGCAGGCCCGCGCGCGTGCTCGCGACCAGGCGGTCGAGCCCGTCGCGCGACAGCCGCATGCTCCCGCTCGTGTCGATCAGGATCGTTCCGCGCGCGCGCCGGGCGCGCGCGCGGAAGATCGCGCGGTCGATCGCGAAGCGGTGCGGGTAGCGGAGGACGCTGCCCTCGGTCGCCGCGCGCCAGTCGCGCGGGGCCGCGTCGCCGCCGCGCGCGCGGGTGAGGAATGCGCGCGTGACGCGCAGGCGACCGGGCGCGACGTACTCGTCCCGCTCGCGCCCGCGCGCGCGCCGCGCCGGCGCGCCCTCCTCGGCCTCCCTCGCGATCCGACAGGTCGCGCAGTCGAGCTCGAAGTGGCTGCTCGACTGCAGGCGCGCGTCGAGCACCCCCTCCGCGCGCAGCCGGAGCGCGAGCTCGCGCGCCAGCTCGCGTCCGCTTCGCTCGGGCGCGGCCTCGCCGCGGCAACGGATCCGCGCGCGCTCGAGGCGCGCGCGGATCCGTTGCATCTCCGCGACGACGCGCGGCCCGTCGCCGTGCGGCCAGCGCGCGAGCATCGCCGCGAGTGCGGGCTCGACGCTCGTCCCGATCGATGCGATCGGCCGCAGCCACACGGCGAGGTCGTCGCGCTCCTTCTGGTCGCGCGCGAGCAGGAAGGCGACGTGCAGCTCGTCGTCCTCGGAGAGGTCGAGAGCGACGCCGCGCCCCGCGAGCGCGAGGTTCACGCGCGCGTCCTCGACGGCCGCGTGCACGCGGCGGTCGAAGTCGACCTTCGGAGGCCGCAGCGGCGAGTAGCGCACGTGGCCGAGCTCGTGACGGCGCGTCGCGCGCCCCTCGCCTTCGAGCGGGACGAGCATCTGGCGCCGTCGCTTGTCGACCGCACCGGAGGCGGCGTTCTCGGTCGCGCGCGAGTCGAAGACGCGGTACGGACGGCGGTCGGCGCGCGCTTCGACGATCTCGGGGTAGGGCAGGTAGCGGTTCGGGTCGAGCTTGCGCGCCATGGCTACTCCACCCCCGCGAGCACGAGCGAGTCGAAGATCTCGGCGCCGCGCTCGGCGCCGAAGACGATGCGGCACGCGCGTTCGAGTCCGAGCTCGACGCGCACGCGGTCGAGCACGTGCCATGCGCGCAGGCTCACGCGGCGCTCCTCGTCGAGCAGCGCGGCGCGCCGCGCCGGCTCGCGCAGCGGCTCGGAGAGGGACGCGACGGCGTCCGGGTGCGGGTCCGGCAGCTCGATGCGCGCGTCGAAGCGATCGCGCAGCGCGGGCGGGAGCGCTTCGGGCGGGCCGTTGTCGGTCACGACGACGTGGAAGCCCGGCGCGGGTGCGACCGTTTCGCCCGACGGCAGCGTGAGGCGCGCGGTGTCCTCCAGCTCGAGCACCGGGTGGAGGAACGCGAGCGCATCCTCCGAGGCGTGCGCGATCTCGTTGAGCACGAGTCGCGCCCCCTCGCGCATCGCGCGCACGACGGGGCCGTCGTGCCACTCGAACGCTTCGCCGCGCGGCAGGTACGTGCCGCGGAGCTCCGCCGACGGCAGCTCCTGCGTCAGCGTCACCGCGTAGAGCCCGCGCTCGATGCGCCCGCGGTGGTACGCCGCGCGCGTCTTCCCGACGCCGGGCGGACCGAACAGGTAGATCCTCCCGAAGTGCGCGCTCGCGAGCGCGACGTCCGCGTCCTCCCAGCCCCTGCCGGCGGTGTGGCGGAGCTCCTCCTCCCGATCCTTCGTCTCGCGCTGGTCTGCCATGGCCTCTCCTCCTGTGAAGGGGTTCGGAGGAGACGTTAGGTTCGGGCGCGCGTGGTGGATCTTCGCTGCGAACTATCCGGCGTGCGCCTCGAGGGGCGGTTCGGCCGGCGCCTTCAGGACGATCTCGCAGTCCCAGTCTTCGACGAACGAGAGGTCGAACGGGCGGTCGGGGATCGTCCCGCGCATCTCGGCCATGAAGAAGCCCTCCTTCTCGACGAGCTCGGGGAAGCGCGTCAGGAGGAGCGCGCTCCAGACGAGCCCGGTCGACGAGTTCATGCCGAAGGCGCCGCAATAGCCCGGTCCTCCGGGAAAGAGCTCGCGCACGCGCAGCAGGTAGCCGGCCGTCGGCGCCGGCGACGGCACGCGCGCACGGCCGTCGGACGGGAACGCCTTGTAGCGCGCGTGGTCCGCGACGAAGAACTCGACGTTGCGCCGGCTCGCGCGCCCCGCCTCGAAGTAGCGCTCGACGGACGGACGGGTGGCGATCTGACGGCGGTCGGAGACGAGGAGCACGCGCGACCACGCGCGCTCGATGTGCGACTCGAGCGTCGTGTTCCCGCGCAGGACGCGCTTGCGGCAGCCGTTGTCCTCGCCGAGCTCGACGCGCGTCGCGCTCACGATGACGTCGTCCGAAGCCAGCGGCCGTGCCGCGTGCTCGCGCACGGGCCCGTTGAAGTCGGGCTTCGGATGGTTGAGCTGCGGCGGGCCGAACGCGTAGCCGTGCGCGCCGAAGGCGGCCACGAGGTGCAGCAGGGCGGTTCCGTCGACGTGCTGCGCGACACGAACCTGGTCTCGGTACTTTCGGAAGTAGACGAACGGGGCGACGCGGGGCATCGGGTTCGGGGCTCCTCGGTGCGCGCGGGGCGCGGCTCGGGTGGGCGGCCAGTATGACCGCCGTGCGCCGTGCGAGCGCATTCGCTGCGAACCCGTGTCCCGCGGGAGCGAGCGACTAACGAGGAGGAGGGGCGTCCCCGGGAGGGCGGCGCGGCGCGCCGCGCCGCCGCGCCGCGAGCGAGCCCGCGGCGCCGAGCGCGAGTGCGAGCGCGCCCGTCGCGAACGGGCCGGCGGCAGGCGCCGCGTGGCCGGGCGCGAGCAGCTCCTCGAACGTCGGGAGCGGCGTCGCGCGGCCGTCCGCGCCGACGGGCGGCACGTACACGTACTCGTCCTGCGCGAGGCTCGCGTCGAGCGGGTGGCCGGCATTCACGGCGATCTCGTCGCCCCGGTGCCCGGCCGGGATCCAGATCTCGGGGTGGTCGAAGGGCGCGCGCTCGAAGCGCACCCGCTCGTCGGTCAGGCTCTCGAGGAAGTCGATCAGGCCCTGCCGCAGCGCCGGGTCGAAGCGCAGCGCGACCTGCGGGAACACGCTGCCGAAGTGCTTGCCGTCGGTCTCGAAGTTGCCGCCGCGCGTGTAGAACTCGATCACCTGCTCGAGCGTCGCCATGCTGCCGTCGTGCATGTAGGGGCCCGTGAGCTCGACGTTGCGCAGCGTCGGGATCTTGAACGAGTTCGGCGCCGCGCTCCGCATCTTCGTGTTCGTCGGGCTCTGCAGCTCGGCCGCCGCCGCCGCGGGCGTCGGCACGAAGGCGCCCGTCGGGTCGAAGCAGCCCGCCGTCCCCTGCGACTGCGCCACGACGCCCTCGACCTGCGTGAAGTAGGCCGGATGCGCCGTCGCGACGTCGCGCGCGATCGGGAGGTCGAGGTCGCACGGGCGCACGTCGTCGACCTCGCGGTCGACGACGCCCGCCGGGTGGCCCGCGAGGTGCTCGAGGTACTGCGCCGCGAACGAGAGCGGGAAGCCGAACGGGTCGAGGCCGCCGACGCCCGGGTCGGCGTCGTTCGGCGTGACGCCGTTGCTCGCGAAGCCCGTGTCGATGAAGCCGAAGCCGCCGACGACGGACATCCGGGTGACGACGTTCGTGCTCGTGCTGACGGCGAACGTCTCGTTGCCGAACGCGAGCGGGTCGGCGGCGACGAGGGCCGCGTTCGTCGCGATCGCCTGCGACGTGAAGACCGGCCCGATGTGGCACAGGTTGCAGTGCGCGGTGCGGAACGTGTCCATGCCCTGCTGCGCGGAGGGGCTCAGGTCGATCGGAACGCCGTTCGCATCGCGCGCGCTCAGGTCGAACGGCGACGCGTCGGACACGAGCGTCGACTCGTACATCTGGAGGGCGAGCCCGAAGAACATCGGGAAGTTCGCCTCGAGCTGGGTGTAGGGCGTCGGGTCCGTTCCGCTCGGCTGCCCGAACGCGGGCGCGCCCGCGTACGCCCAGTAGCGGGGCGCGAAGGCCTGCTGGATCAGCGCGCCGTAGGTCGTCGCGAGGCCTTCGCGCAGGTGGCCGGGCGTGCTGTGCGCGAGCGGCGCGAGCACCGAGTCGCTCCAGTGCACCTTCTGCACGGCGAGCGGCGCCATCGGCGCGAGCTTGCGCCCGACGTCGGCGAGCGTGCGCGCTTCGCAGCCCATCTCGATGGGGCTCACGGGCGGCCCGAGCGCCTGCGAGGCGAGCGACGCGTTCACGAGGTCGAGCCGCTGCTTCGCGACGACGCCGGGGCTCGTCTCGACCCAGACGCCGGCGTTCGCGTCGCGGTCGCCCCACGCGCTGCTCCCGTTGAAGACGTGGCTCGCCGCGCCATCCCAGAACTGCCGGTAGGAGAACACGGCGTTGATCACGGTCGGCGCATTGCGCGCCATCGCGCGGCGCGTGCCGACGCCGCTCACCTGGAACTGCGCGTCGGGCTGTCGCGCGCAGGCGTCGTCGGAGACGCCGGGCGTCACCGCTTCGAACGCGCCGCCGAACGATCCCGACGACGACGCGACGTCGTCGGAGGCGTACGTCACGGGCGCGACCGGGTTGAACGGGTCGCTGCGCTGGTGGAACGGGAAGTCGGCCGGCGTGAGCCGGTAGTTCGGGCCGCGCGGCGCGCCGCCGGGCGACGCCTCGAAGAACGGCGCGGGCACACCCGGGTCCTTGCCGCTCGGCGACAGTGCGTTCTTCACGCGCCCGTCGGCGCCCGCGTGGAAGTGGCACGACGCGCATGCGATGCCGTCGCTTCCGACGTTCACGTCCCAGAAGAGCGCCTTGCCGAGCGCGACCGCGGCGTCGGCGTCGACGACGATCGGGTCGGCGCCGTCGACGAGGCCCGGCACCTCCGGCACGGGTACGCCCTGGAGCGAGACGGGGAGCGGGCCGAAGTGCGCGGCGGCCGCGAGCGGCGCGAGCGCGCTCGCGAAGGCAATCGCGCCCGCGAACGCGAATGCGCGCGCGAACGCGACTGTGCGCGCGAACGCGAATGTGCGCGCGAACGCGACTGTGCGCGCGGCCGCGCCGCGCATTCGCGCGCGAGGGGCGGCCGCGCGCGCCGCCCCTCGCGCGGCGGTGGGCGTGCGCGCGCCGCCGGTCACCCGCGCTTCCGCGCGACGCGAAGCCCGAGCAGGCCGACGCCCACGAGCAGCGCGGTCGAGGGCTCGGGCACGACGGCGACCTGCAGGTCGAAGAGGCCGCCCGAGAGCGCGGCGTCCGTTCCGCCGACGTAGATCGAGTACCAGCCCGCCTGCACGTCCGAGAGCACGAGCTCGGCGAAGCCCGCGCCCGTGCTGCCGCCGACCGACGTCGCGAACAGGTCGTCGGGCGTCAGATCGTGCGCGCCGTTCAGGATCGTCTCGCCCCAGCCCGTCGCGCCGACGACGGACGGGCCCGAGATCGCATAGCCGAGGAGCTCGAGCATGTTGCCGCCCTGGCCGTCCTGCATCCAGAGCGTCCCCGCGTCGCCGAGCGCGCCGTACGCGTTGAACGAGTGCGGCGTGCCGAAGCCCGCGGTCGACGTCTCGCCGCCGAAGGCCGTCGTGCCGCCGTCGAACTCGTTCGCGCCGCTCGCCCACACGGCGAGGCCGGGCGCGAGCTGCAGGGCGTCGCGCGCGGTGACGGAGATCGAGACCGTGGGGGCGGCGTCGAGGTAGACGCTCCACCACGCGCCCGTGTGCGCCCACGCCGAGCCGTTCAGCGCCGGGTTGTTCGCCATCGACGCCGCGAGCGCGCCCTGGCCGCTCGCCGTCGCCGTGCCGCCGACGCCCACGACCGCGTTCGCGCCACCACCGTCCCACGTCGAGAACGCGATCGCGCCGATCGCGCGGCTCTCGGCCGCGCCCGTCGTGACGCCGATCGCGACCGCGACCGCGAGGCCGATCGCGCGCGCCGCGCTCCTGTCCACACCCGTTGCTGCACCCGTTGCTGCTTCCATCGCCCGTGTCTCCCTGCCGTGCCCGTGACGCGTCCCCGTGACGTGCCCGCGACGGCGGCGGGCGGCGGGACCATCGCAGAGCGGCGCGCCGCGTCGGGGCGGTGATTTGTCGCACCCGCCTGCGAGCGCGCGGCGGGGCTGCGAAGCTGCGCGCGTGTCGACCGCGCGGCAACGAGGACGGATCGGGGAACGGGAAGGGACGGCTCCGCCGCGCGCGCTCGCCGTGCGGGCGGCGCGAGTGGCGCGCGTGGTGACAGGGGCGTCGATCGCGGCGTTCGCCACCGCGCTGCTCGCGCCCTCCGCGCGCGCCGTCACCGGCGGCGGCGTGCTCGCCACCGCGCCGTCGGCGTCCGCCCTGTACACCGTCACCTGCTACGACGACGGGAACGGCGCGCCGGCGTCGCTCGTCGCGCAGGTGAGCGACGAAGGCCCCGCGGTCGCGCCGTTCGTGAGCGTGCAGGTCGTGAAGGGGCTCGCGGCGACGAACTCGACCGACCCCGTCGATGCGGACGGCGCGCCCGGGCCGCTCGTCGCGCTCGACGGCGGCGCGGGCGACTACGCGGTGTTCGTCGACAAGACCGGCGCCGGCGAGGAGACGTTCGCGCTCACCGTCGAGTGTCGGACGGGCGCGGGGGGCGGCGGTGTCGCGACGGGCACCGACGTCGACGGCTTCGCGCCGCCGCCGGCCGTTCCCGCGCTCGGTGCAGCGGCCTGGCTCGGCGCGGCGGCCCTGTTGGGGTCGGCGGGCGCCGCGCGCCTGCGGAGGCGATCGTGAGCGGCGCGCAGCGCGCGACGAGCCGCGGGCTCGCGCGGCCGTGCAGCCGCATGCGCGGCGTGCTCGGCGCGGCGCTCGCGGCGCTCGCGGCATTCGGTGCGTCGGCGGCCGGCGCGCATTCGCAGCCGGGCACGCTCGGCGCATCGGCCTCCGCCACCGACTATCACCAGGTCACGTGCTTCGACGACGGGAGCGGCGCGCCTGCCTCGCTCGTCGTCTCGATCCTCGATGCGTCGCCGGGCGCGCTGCCGCTCGTGAGCGTCCACGTGCGGCGCGCGTCGTCGCTCGCGACGGCGAGCGACGACGCGACGGCCGACGCCGTCCCGAGCCCGGACGTCGCGGTGAACGAGAGCGGCGGCGCCTACGACGTGCTCGTCGCGAAGTCGGGCAGCGGCGCCAAGTTCTACACGCTCGAGTACCACTGCACGACGGCCCCCGACGGCGGAGGGGTCCACACCGGCAGCCTGCTCACGACGCTGCAGAGCCAGTAGGCCTCGGCCCGCGCGCGGCGCGGCAACTTGCCGCGCCCCGGGCGCGCGATCGCCGTGCTACACGCGCGGCTTGTCCGCGCACCCGCCGAACCCCCGCCGCACCACCGCCCGCCGCAGCGCGATGCGCGCGACGCGCCGTCGCGCGCGCGCGTTCGGCGCCCGGCTCGCGTTCGGCGCCCTGCTCGCGCTCGCGTCCGCACCGCTCGCGGGCGCGCGCGCCGCCGACGTCGGCGACGTCGCGCCCGACTGCGCGCTCGTCGCGATCGCCCCCGACGCCGGAGGCGTCGCCGGCGCCGGAGGCGTCGCCGGCGCCGCGGGTGCCGCGGGCGTTGCCGACGCCGCAACCGGCGAGCTGCGGCTCTCGGACCTGCGCGGGCGCGTCGTCTGGGTCGACTTCTGGGCGTCGTGGTGCCCGGCGTGCGCCGAGGCCTTCCCGCTGCTCGACTCGTTCCAACGCGCCCATCGCGACCGGGGGCTCGTGGTGCTCGGCATCGGGCTCGACGAACGGCTCGAGCTCGCGCTGCGCTTCGCAGCGGCCCATCCCGTCTCGTTCGCGCTCGCGCGCGACGCCGAGGGCGACGCGTGCGCGCGCGCGTTCGACCTCGTCGGCATGCCCGAGTCGTACGTGATCGACCGCGCGGGCGTCGTGCGCGCCGTGCACCGCGGCTTCCGGCCCGACGAGATGCGCGCGTCGCTCGCGCTCGTCGAGGCCCTGCTGCGCGACGACGCCGCGCCGCGGCGCGACGGCGGAGTGGCCCCGTGACGCCGCGCCGCCCGCGCTCGGCGAGCGGCGCACCGCGTGGGCGCATCGCACTCGTCGCCGCCGCGGCGTGCGCATCCGCCGCGCTCGCGGGCTGCGCGTCGGTCGCGCCGTGGGAGCGCGGGCAGCTCGCACTCCCGCAGATGAGCCCCGACCCCGCTCCCGCCGCGCGCGCCTACCGCGACCACGTCCACGCCACCCGCGAGGCCGCCATGGAGACCGAGGCGGCCGAAGGGGGAGGGTGTGGCTGTTATTAGGCGCGCCTGCGCCCGCGTGCGGGCGTGGTGGCTGCGCGCGACGCGCGCGCTCGCGCGCGTCGAGGCCGCGCGCACGCCGCGCCGCGCCCGCGCCGCCGCGGCGCGGCGTCGAGCCGAGCCCGGCGGTCCGCGCGCTCACGTTCGCCGCGCTCGCGCTCCCGAGCCTCGCGACCGCGACGCGCGCGGCGGGCGACGATGGCTTCGAGGTGCAGTTCGGGCGCTACCAGGAGGGCGAACGCGACACGGCGGGCGTCGACACGCGCATCGACCCGCTGCGCGCGGAGACGATCTCGGCGCGCTGGCGCTGGCTGCTCGGCGATCGCGTGCGGCTCGCGCTCGACTACCTGCAGGACACGTGGTCGGGCGCGACGCCGGTGACGACGGCGCCGCGCGTCGTCGGCGGCAACCGGCCCCGGCTCGACGCGCTGGGCAGCGCTTCGCCGATGATCAACGGCGACCTCTTCCTCGACGCTCGCATGCGTCCGCTCGACGTCGACCCGTTCGGAACGGTGCTCGGCGTCGACGAGCGGCTCGTGCACACGCTGTCGACGGCGTCGCCGGAGACGCGCCACGCCTTCGGCGCGAAGCTCGGCTACGAGTGGGACGCGGCGCAGCTCGAGGTGGGCGGGAGCGCGTCGCTCGAGCCCGACTACCGCGCGCTCTCGATCGCGGCCGAGGGCCGCATCTCGTTCGATCGCAAGGCGACGACGCTCGTCGCCGGCGCGAGCTACACGAACGGCGCGATCCGCGCGCGGCTCGACCACGACGCGCAGCCGTACATCGACACGTCGGCCTTCGCCGACGCGATCGACATCGAGGCGTCGACGGGCTTTCGCACGCTGCGCGACGAGCGGCACGACGTCGGCGTGCACCTCGGGCTCTCGCGCGTGCTGACGCGCTCGGCGTTCGTCGAGTTCGAGGCCGCGTGGGTGCGCGCGTCCGGCTACCTCGCGAGCCCCTACCGCGTCGCGCAGGTGGCGTTCGTCGACCCGGCGCAGCAGGCGCTCGCGCCGCCCGGCACGTCCTACGCGCAGGTGCGCGCGCTGCTCGAGCGCGTCCCGCGCGAGCGCAACCGCGCGAGCCTGAGCGCGCGGCTCGTCCAGCACGTGGCCGCGCTCGACGCGTCGGCGCGGCTCGCCTATCGCTTCTACGCGGACGACTGGGGCGTGCGCTCGCACGCGCTCGAGGCGAGCCTCGCGCAGCCGCTCGGCGCGTGGCTCACCGTCACGCCGCGCGTTCGTTATGCGACGCAGGGCGAGGCCGACTTCTACACGACGTGGCTCGTGTCGCAGCAGGCCTACCGCACCGTCGTGCTCGAGCCCGGGACGGGCAACGTGCTCGCGATCGTCCCGTTCGATCCCGCGCTGCTCCCGCGCCACTACTCGACCGATTTCCGCCTCTCGGGCTACGGGACGCTCTCGGCCGGCGCGAGCGCCGAGCTCGCGCTCGCACGCGGCGTCCGCCTCGTCGGCGACGCCGCCTACTACGCGCACCGCGGCGACTGGAAGCTCGGCGGCGGCGGAGAGGCGTCCTTCGCCGACTTCGACGCCTGGATGTTCGGCCTCTCGCTCGCGTTCGACGGGAGCGTCCTGCGCGGTGTGCTCGACGGCGTCGATACCGGCGGCGACGTGCACGGCGCGATGCACGCCGCGTCGCACGCGCTCGCGCTTCCGGCCGGCGTGATGGCGGCGCACATGCTCGACGACGCCGGCGACGTGATGGTCGGGCTGCGCACGATGCACGTCCGCCGCGGCGGCGATCTGCTGCGCGGGTCGCGCGAGCCGACGGATGCCGAGGTGGTCGCGGGCGGATGCGGGCCGGGCGCCTGTCGCATCGCGCCCGACCGCATGTCGATGACGGGCGTGATGCTCGAGCTCATGGCGGCGCCGACGTCCTGGCTCACGCTCGCGCTGATGCCGCGCTTCGTCGGCAAGGAGATGGAGCTGCGCAACCTCGCGGGCGGCGCGCCCGACCCGCACGGCTCGCACGGGCACGCGACGGGCGGCCTCGGCGACGCCGACCTGCTCGCGCTCGTGCGCGTGCTCGACGCGGGCGCGCACCACGTGCACGCGGGCCTCGGCGTCGGCATCCCGCTCGGGAGCGTGCGGCAGGAGCTGCGCCGCACGCACCAGCTCGACCGCGGGCTCGTCCACTACGCCATGCAGCTCGGCAGCGGGACGTGGGACCTCCTGCCGAGCGTCACGTACACGAGCGCGCTCGGCCGCGCGGCGCTCGGCGCGCAGCTGCGCGGCGTCGTGCGGCTCGAGGACGAGAACGCCGTCGGCTACGCGCTCGGCGACGTCGTCGAGGCGACCGCGTGGGCGAGCCACCCGCTCACGTCGTGGCTCTCGGCCTCCGCGCGCGCGGCGTTCCGCGCGCAGGGCGACATCCGCGGCGCCTACGATCGGCTCCACGACGACGCGGGGCCGATGGACTTCCCGGCCAACTACGGCGGGCGCTTCTGGGACGTGGGCGCCGGGCTCGCGGCGCGCGCGCCGAGCGGGCTGCTCGCCGGCCAGACGCTGCGCATCGAGTGGATGCACCCGGTCGCCACGCACGTGAACGGCTATCAGCTCGACCGCAGGGGCGAGCTCTCGGTCGCCTGGAGCGCGCAGTTCTGATGGCGATCGCCGGCCGCGCGCGTCCGTCCGACCTGCACCGCGCGGCGTTCCGCGCGATGGGCTCGCCGTGCGAGATCCAGGTCTTCGCGCGCCGTCCCGAGGCCGCGCGCGCGGCG
Source organism: Myxococcota bacterium (assembly GCA_041389495.1). Classification (NCBI taxonomy): domain Bacteria; kingdom Pseudomonadati; phylum Myxococcota; species Myxococcota bacterium. The sequence continues at coordinate 1,290,965 of JAWKRT010000001.1, forward strand.
CTCGTCGCCGCGCGCGCCGACGTCGAGCTGCTCGAGGCGCGCTATTCCCGCTACCGGCCCGACAGCATCGTCGCCGCGATCAACCGCGCGGCCGCGGCCGGAGGCGCCGTCGACGTCGACGACGAGACGGCGACGCTGCTCGACTACGCGCAGGCCTGCTTCGCGCAGAGCGACGGGCGCTTCGACGTCACCTCGGGCGTGCTCCGCCGCGCGTGGCGCTTCGATCGCGGCGCGCTGCCCGACGCGGCGTGCATCGAGGCGCTGCTGCCGCGCGTCGGCTGGGACCGCGTCGACTGGCGCCGGCCGCGGCTCGCGTTCCCGGTCGCGGGCATGGAGATCGACTTCGGCGGCATCGTGAAGGAGTACGCGGTCGATCGCGTGCTCGCGCAGCTCCTGCGCGCGCGCGGCGTCGCGAGCGCGATGGTCAACCTCGGCGGCGACGTCGCGGTCGGCGGCGCGCGCCCCGACGGCGCGCCGTGGCGCATCGGCATCCGCCACCCGCGCGATCGCGACGCCGTGCTGGCGACGGTCGCCCTGCGTGCCGGCGCGCTCGCGACGAGCGGCGACTACGAGCGCTGCCTCGAGGTCGACGGCGTTCGCTACGGCCACATCCTCGATCCGCGCAGCGGCTGGCCGGTCGCGCGCATGGCCTCGGTGAGCGTCGTCGCCGACCTGTGCGTCGTGGCGGGCAGCGTCGCCACGATCGGCATGCTCGCCGACGCCGACGGGCCGGCCTGGCTCGCCGCGTCGGGCCTCGCGCACGCGTGGACCGACGTCGACGGAGAGGTCGGCGGCGCGCTCGCGAACGCGCCGCCGCAGCGCGCGTGCGCGGCGCGCGCTCAGCGCTCGGGAGGCCGGTAGGCGAGCTTGCGCTGCAGCGTGCGGCGGTGGATGCCGAGCGCCTTCGCGGCGCGCGTGACGTTGCCGTCGCAATCGTGCAGCACGCGCTGGATGTGCTCCCACTCGACGCGGCCGAGGCTCGGCGGCGCGAGCGCGCGCGCGGGCTCGCGGGCCGCCGCACCCGGGTCGAGGACGGCGAGGATCTGGTCGACGTCCGCGGGCTTCGTCAGGTAGTCGACCGCGCCGCCGCGCACGGCGTCGACGGCCGACGCGATGCTCCCGTACCCCGTCAGCACGACGATGCGCAGCGCCGGGTTCGCGGCGGAGAGCGCGCGGATCGCATCGATGCCCGAGCCGTCGGGAAGGGCGAGGTCGACGATCGCGCCGTCGAGCCGCGCGCCGTCGACGCTCGCGAGCGCGGCGAGCTCGGCCGCCTGCTCGACCTCGTAGCCGCGCTTCGCGAGCGCGCGCACGAGCGCGCCGCGCAGCCGCTCGTCGTCCTCGAGCACGAGCAGCCGCCTCATCGCGCGCGCGCCTCCGGGCCGACCGCGCCGGCGGCGCCCGCCGGCGGAAGCTCGAGCACCGCCGTCGTGCCGCGGCCCGGCTCGGAGCGCAGCGCGAGCCGTCCGCCGAGCGCCTCGGCCACGATGCGCACGAGGTGCAGGCCGAGCCCCATTCCCGCGCCGGGCGGCTTCGTCGTGTAGAAGGGCTCGACCGCGCGTTCGAGCTCCTCGGGCGTCATGCCGACGCCGCGGTCGGTGACCTCGACGCGCAGCCCCGCCGTCGAGGCCGCGAGGTGCACGTCGACCCTCTCGCCGTCCGACGCCTGCAGCGCGTTGCGCACGAGCGGCAGCACGAGCTGCGCGAGGTGCGGGAGGCTCGCGTCGACGGTCGTCTCGGGCGCGGCGCGCCAGACGACGCGCTCGCCCGCCGCACCGAGCTCGCGATCGACGAGGGCCTCGAGCGCATCGACCGTCGCGCCACCGCCGACGGGGCGCAGCTCCTCGGCGGCGTCGGCGCGCATGCGGTCGAGGATCGCGCGACAGTGCTCGACCGCCTCGCGGATCTCGAGGGCGTCCGCGCGCACGCTCGCGATGTCGCTCGCGTCCGCGTCGCGCTCGAGCTCGCGCGCGAGCACGGCGACCGCGCCGAGCGGCGAGCTCAGCTCGTGCGCGGCGCCCGCCGCGAGCGTCGCGAGCGACGCGAGGTGCCGCGTGCGCTCGAGGCGCCGCTCCGCGTCGCGCAGCGACGCGCGGTGCGACGCCGCCGCGCGCAGGATCTGGCGCATGAAGTAGGTGATCGACACCGCCGCGGCAGCCGTCGCGGCCCACATGCCGGCGAGATGGATACGGATCGCGGACGCGGCGGGGCCCGGGAACGCGAAGGGAAGCGCGATCTCGCGGTGCCACAGGTGCGTCTCGGCGTGCCACGCGAAGAGCGCCGCGTATCCCAGCACCGCGCACGCGACGACGGCCCACGACGCCGCGCCGCCCCCCGTCGCGACCGCCATCGCGATGTGCACGACGTACAGGATCGCGAACGGGTTCTCGGGCCCGCCGGTCGCGGCGAGCGCGGCCGTGAGGATCGCGACGTCGAGGATCAGGACGCCCGCGATCGCGGCCTCGGAGACGCGGCGCGCGCGGCGCGCGGCGAGGGCGAGCGCGACGTTGCTTCCGGCCGTCACGACGAGCACGGCCCAGAGCACGCGCGCGACCTGCGGCGTCGGCGCGAGCCGGTCGAGCGCGAGGAGGCCCACGGCCTGGCCGGCGGCCGCGACCCAGCGCAGCCCGACCAGCCAGGGGAGGACGATCCGCGGGTCGCCGAGCGGGGAGGGCGAGGGCGTGGCGCGCATCGGGCCGATGGTAGCCGGCGCGCGCGCGGCCGGTGCGGCAAGGCGGCGCGGCGGAGAAGCTGTGTCGCCGCGCGCCGGACGCGCGCGGCGCGCGCCCAGCGGCCCTGCGCCTTGCTAGGCGCGCGCGCGGCGCGCCGACGCCGTCGCGCACCCGTGACCGCGTCGGACGCCCGGAACCGCGTCGCGCGCCTGCAACCGCGTCGCGCGACCGCGTCGGGCGCCGGAATGCAAACGGCCCCCGGAGCCGTGGCTCCGGGGGCCGCCGCGAGTCGGTCCGCGCGGCCAGGGGCCGCGCGGTGCGACGGGCGCGCCGCCTACATCGGCGGCATGCCGCCCATGCCGCCCATGTCGGGCATGCCGTGTCCGCCCTTCGGCTCGGGCTTCTCGGCGATCATGGCCTCGGTCGTCAGCAGCATCGACGCCACCGACGCGGCGTTCTGGAGCGCCGTGCGCACCACCTTGGTCGGGTCGATGACGCCGGCCTTGAGGAGGTCGCAGTACTCCTCGGTGCGCGCGTTGAAGCCCCACGCGCCCTTCTGCCCCTTGACCTTGTCGACGACCAGGGAGCCCTCGATGCCCGCGTTCTCCGCGATGCGGCGGAGCGGGGACTCGATCGCGCGGCGCACGATGTTGACGCCCGCCTCCTGGTCCTCGTTCTCGGTCTTGATGCCGTCGAGCGCCTTCTGCGCGCGAAGGAGCGCGACGCCGCCGCCGGGGACGATGCCCTCCTCGACGGCCGCTCGCGTGGCGTGGAGCGCGTCCTCGACGCGCGCCTTCTTCTCCTTCATCTCGGTCTCGGTGGCCGCACCGACCTTCACCACGGCGACGCCGCCGACCAGCTTGGCGAGGCGCTCCTGGAGCTTCTCGCGGTCGTAGTCGGAGGTCGTGGTCTCGATCTGGTTGCGGATCTCCTGGCAGCGGCCCTCGATGTCCTTCTTCGAGCCGGCGCCGTCGATGATCGTCGTGTTGTCCTTGTCGATCTGGATCCGCTTGGCCTTGCCGAGATCCTTCAGCGTCACGTTCTCGAGCTTGAGGCCGAGCTCCTCGGCGATGACCTGGCCGCCCGAGAGGACCGCCATGTCCTGGAGCATCGCCTTGCGGCGATCGCCGAAGCCCGGCGCCTTCACCGCGGCGACCTGGAGCGTGCCGCGGATCTTGTTGACGACGAGCGTCGCGAGCGCCTCGCCCTCGATGTCCTCGGCGACGATGAGGAGCGGCCGGCCCTGGCGCGCCACCTGCTCGAGCAGGGGCAGCAGGTCCTTCATGTTGCTGATCTTCTTCTCGTGCAGGAGGATCAGCGGCTCCTCGAGGTGGGCCTCCATCGCCTCGGGGTCGGTCACGAAGTAGGGCGACAGGTAGCCGCGGTCGAACTGCATGCCCTCGACGACGTCGAGCTCGGTCTCGAGGCTCTTGCCCTCCTCGACCGTGATGACGCCCTCGCGGCCGACCTTCTCCATCGCGTCCGCGAGGATCTTGCCGATCGTCTCGTCGCTGTTGGCGGAGATGGTGCCGACCTGCGCGATCTCGTTCGAGTCGCGCGTGGGCTTCGAGAGCTTGCCGAGCTCGCCGATGAGGGCGTCGACCGCCTTGTCGATGCCGCGCTTGAGGTCCATCGGGTTCATGCCCGCGACGACGAGCTTGCTGCCCTCGGCGTAGATCGCCTGCGCGAGCACCGTGGCCGTCGTCGTGCCGTCGCCCGCGACGTCGGAGGTCTTGCTCGCGACCTCCTTCACCATCTGGGCGCCCATGTTCTCGAACTTGTCCTCGAGCTCGATCTCCTTGGCGACGGTGACGCCGTCCTTGGTGACCGTCGGCGAGCCGAAGCTCTTCTCGATGATGACGTTGCGGCCCTTCGGACCGAGGGTGACGCGCACCGCGTTCGCGAGCGCGTCGACGCCGCGCAGGATCTTCGCGCGGGCGTCCTGGTCGAACTTGATTTCCTTGGCCATCGTGGGGGGCTCCTCTACTCGATGACGGCGAGGACATCGTCCTCGCGCATGATCAGGTGCTCGACGCCGTCGAGGTTGACCTCGGTGCCCGAGTACTTGCTGAACAGGATCTTGTCGCCCTTCTTGACGTCGAGCGGCGTGACCTTGCCGTCCTCGCCGATCTTGCCGCCGCCGACGGCGACGACCTTGCCCTCCTGGGGCTTCTCCTTGGCCGAGTCGGGGATGATGATGCCCCCCGACGTCTTCGCCTCTTCCTCGACGCGCTTCACGAGGATGCGATCGTGGAGCGGACGGATCTTCATGAGTCCGATTCCTCCTGGCGCGAGACCGCGCGATGCGCGCTCGCCGACCCGTTGTGTCCGGTCTGTGGTTCGGAGGAGCGCTCGGCTCCTCCCGCCCTGGCACTCGCACGTCGGGAGTGCCAAAGCGGCGCGGAGCATTCGTCACTGCCCCCGGAGCGTCAACCGAGGCGATCGAAAAATTCACGCGTCGCGTTCGATCGCGCGTCGATCCGGCGCCGCTCGCGAGGGCGCTTGCACTTTCGCCGTCGCTTCGCGAGAGTCCGGCGAAACTCGGGCGAAGGTGGCGTCTCCCCCGTCTCCCAAAGAAGGACTGGGAAGGGGAAGGAGAGGACGCCGAGCTCGCGCGCCGGCCGTCGCCGCGCCGCGAGCACCGAAGCCGCCCGAGAGCAGGAGGCCCCGCCCATGGCCCTCACGCGCCGCCAGCGCGAGATCTACGAGTTCGTGCGCGGGTTCGTGCGCGAGCACGGCTACTCGCCGAGCCTCGAGGAGATCGGCTCGCACTTCGGGCTCCGCTCCGTCGCCACCGTCCACAAGCACGTGCAGCACCTCGTCGAGAAGGGCCTGCTCCAGAAGGCGTGGAACCGGTCGCGCTCGGTCGAGCCCGTGGGCGCCGACACGGTGGCCGACGGCGGGGTGGCCGACCTCCCGCTCCTCGGCGTCGTCGCCGCGGGGCGCCCGATCGAGGCGATCGAGGGCGACGACCGGGTGGCCGTGCCGGCCGACATGGCGGGCCGCCCGGGCGAGCGCTTCGTGCTGCGCGTGCGGGGCGACTCGATGATCGAGGACATGATCGCCGACGGCGATCTGGTCGTGGTCGAGAGCCGCAGCGAGGCGCGCAACGGCGAGACGGTCGTGGCGCTCGTGGGCGGGAGCGAGGCGACGCTCAAGCGCTTCTACCGCCGCGGGGATCGCGTCCGCCTCGTGCCGGCGAACGCCGACATGGCCCCGATCGAGGTCGCCGCCGCCGACGTCGAGATCCGCGGCGTCCTGCGCGGCCTGCTGCGCAGCTACTGAGGCGCGCGGAGCGTCCGCTCCGCGTCCGTCCGGCCTGCTAGGGTGCTGCGCCAGAGCGCCCCAGCCCCGCTCCCGGGGGCCAGCCGAGGAAGCCGCAGCGATGAGCGAGCCGTCCGCGCCGGACCCGATCGAGTCCCACGTCGAATCCATCCTGAAGGAGCTCGGGGAGGACCCCGCGCGCGACGGCCTGCTGAAGACGCCGAGCCGCGTCGCGAAGGCCTACCGCTTCCTGACGAACGGCTACGCGGGCGACCCCGTCGAGATCCTGAACAACGCGCTCTTCGACGTCGACTACGACGAGATGGTGATGGTGCGCGACATCGAGTTCTACAGCCTGTGCGAGCACCACATGGTTCCGTTCTTCGGGCACGTGCACGTCGGCTACATCCCGAACGGCAAGGTCGTCGGCCTCTCGAAGATCCCGCGCCTCGTCGAGATGTTCTCGCGGCGCCTCCAGGTGCAGGAGCGGCTCACGATGCAGGTGGCGCAGACGCTCGAGGACGTGCTGCGGCCGAAGGGCGTCGCGGTCGTCGTCGAGAGCAAGCACCTGTGCATGGTGATGCGCGGCGTGCAGAAGCAGAGCAGCTACGCCATCACGAGCTCGATGCGCGGCGAGTTCCAGACCGATCCGAAGACGCGCGCCGAGTTCATGAACCTGATCGGCCACCGCAAGGACGCCTACGCCTAGCGTGGCGCGCGCGGTGGCGATCGCGGCCGGGCTCGCGCTGCTCGCGGTCGCCGCGCTGCTCGGCGAGGCGCACTGGGAGATCCGCCGCGTCGCGCCCGCGCTGCCCGCGCCGGCGGCGATCCTCGCGGTCGACGGCGGCGACGCCGGCCCCGTCCGCGTCCGCTACGCGAACACCGCGACGCAGGCCGGCCTCGTGCCCGGCGTCGTCGGGACCTTCGGCGGCTTCGTGCTCGAGTGGCCCGACGGTCGGCTGTTCGCGATCGACGCGGGCATGACGCCCGAGGGCGCGATCGCGTTCGGGCGACTCACGCGGCTCGCGATGGGCGCGGCCGCGATGGAGCCCCACGGCGAGCTCGCCGCGCTCCTCGGCGACGACGCGGCGCGCGTCGCGGGCGTCGCGTTCACGCACCTCCACCAGGACCACACGGGCGGCCTGCCCGGGCTCTGCGCCGGTCGCGCCGCGCCGCTGCGCGTCTTCCAGACCGCCGACCAGGCCGAGCGCGGGAACTACGGAACGGCACCCGGGCGCGCCGACCTCGAGCGCGCCGGCTGCGTCGAGCGCGTGCGCCTGCGCACCGACGCCGCTCCGCTCGCGCCGGTCGACGGCTTCCCGGGGCTCGCCGCGTTCGCCGTCGCCGGGCACACGCCGGGGAGCACGGCCTTCGTCGCGAACGTCGCGGGCGTGCGCTGGATCTTCGCGGGCGACGTCGCGAACGACCGCGCGAGCCTGGTGGGCGACGTCCCGAAGCCGCTCTGGTACAGCCTGCTGATCACGCCCGAGGATCGCACCCGGCTCGGCGCGCTCCGCCGCTTCCTCGGCGCGCTCGACGCGCGCAGCGACGTGGTCGTCGTCGTCGCGCACGACCTCGGAGCGATCCGTGCGGCCGGCATCGAGGAGATCCCTCCCGCCGGGTAGCCGCCCGCGCGCGCTCGTTCGACGCGCGCGGCCCGCGCGTCGGGCGCTCGGGGTCGTCGCGCGGCGCGGGACGCGCGACGGTCGCGGCGCGGCGGCGGCGGGGGGCGCGAGGCGGCGGTGACGGCGGGAGCCGACGACGAGCAGACGAGCCGCCTCGGCCGCGCGATCGCGCGCTGGGTCGATGCGGCCGGGCGCTCGCGGCGCCTCGTGCTCGCGCTCGTCGGCGCGGCGGTCGCCGCTTCGCTCGTCGTGTGCGCGAGCGGGCGCCTGCGGATCGACACCGACACGATCCGCCTCTTCCCCGAGCGCCTCCCCGCGCGCGTCCACCACGAGCGCTTCGCGCGGCTCTTCCCCGACCTCGAGAACGCGCTCTTCGTCGTCGTCGACGCACCGAACGCCGCGCTCGCGCGCGAGGTCGCGCGCGAGCTCGCCGCGAGCCTGCGCGCCGACGCAGCGCACTTCACCGACGCCTACGTGCCGGGCGCGGACCCGTTCTTCGAGCGCCACGCGCTCCTCTACCGCACGGTCGACGAGCTCGACGTGTTCGCGGACCGCATGGCCCGGCTCCAGCCCGTCGTGGCCGAGCTCGCCGCGTCGCCGACGCTCGCGACGCTGTCGCGCCTCATCGAGCGGGGCCTCGCCGAGCTCGACGCGGCGGGCGTCGACGCGCGCCAGTGGACCGCCGTGCTCGACCGCGTCGGCGATGCCACCGTCGACGTCTTCGCCGAGCACCCCGTCGCGCTGTCGTGGGAGGACGTGCTGCTCGAGGGCGCCTCGATCGACCTCGCGACGCGCCAGGTCGTCGTCGCGCAGCCGGTGCTCGACTTCGCCGCGCTCCTCCCCGCCGCCGCGCCGCTCGCGGCCGTGCGCGATCGCGCGCGCGACGTCCCGGCACCGACGCGCGTGCGCGTGACGGGGAACCCGGCGCTCGCGCACGAGGAGACGCTCGGGCTGCTCGTCGACCTCGGGGTCGCGAGCGTGGCGTGCTTCGCGGTGGTCGCCGTGCTGCTGCGGCTCGCGCTCGGGTCGGCGCGCCTCGTCGTCGCCGCGTGCGCGACGCTCGCGGCGGGGCTCGCGATCGCCGGCGCGCTCGCCGCGCTCACGGTCGGGCGCCTCAACGTCATCTCGCTGAGCGCGGGCGTGCTCTTCCTCGGGCTCGGTGTCGACTACGCGATCCACCTCGGCACGCGCTACGCGCACTTCCGGCGCGAGGGGCTCGAGCACGCGCCCGCGATGCGCGCGAGCGCGGCCGACACCGGCCCCGCGCTCGTGCTGTGCGGAGTGACGACGTCGATCGGCTTCTTCGCGTTCCTGCCGACGGACTACCGCGGCGTCGCCGAGTTCGGCTGGATCACGGGCGTCGGGCTGCTCGTGCTGCTCTTCCTCACGCTGACGCTCCTGCCCGCGCTGCTCGCGGGGCCGCTCGCGATCGCGCGCTTCGGTCCCGGGCCGGGCGGTGCGGTCGAGCAGGCGGCGCTCGCGCTCGGCCGCGCGATCGAGCGGCGCCGCGCGGCGGTGCTCGCCGTCGCCGTCGCCGTCGGCGCCGCCGGTCTCGCGCTCGCGCCGCGCGCGCGCTTCGAGCCCAACATCGTCGCGATGCGCGATCCCTCGACGGAGTCGGTGCAGGCGTTCGAGGACCTGCTCGCCGACGCGGACGGCGCGTCGCCGTGGCTCGTCAACTCGATCGCGCCGGACGAGGCGGCGGCGCGCGCGCTCGCGGAGCGCCTGCGCGCGCGGCCGGAGGTCGCGCGCGTCGTCGGGCTCCACGACTGGGTTCCGGACGACCAGGACGAGAAGCTCGCGATCCTCGACGACCTCTCGCTCCTGTTCGACGTGCCGCCGGTGCGCGCGCGCGCGCCGCGCGCGCCCGTCGCGCCCGAGGCGGAGGTCGCTGCGCTGCGCGCGCTCCGCGATGCGCTCGCGCGCAGCGAGCTCGGCGCCGCGCGCGGCGCGGACGCGGCGCGCGGCCTCGAGGCGAGCGTCTCGCGGCTGCGGCACCTGCTCGACGACTTCCTCGCGCGCGCGGCGGCGAGCGACGACCCGGCCCCCGCGCTGCGCGAGCTCGAGCGCCTGCTGCTGTCGTCGCTGCCCGCGCACGTCGAGCGGCTGCGCGCGAGCCTGGCCGTCGGCCCCGTCGAGGAGGCGCAGCTCCCGCCGCGCCTCGTGCGCCGCATGCGCGCGGACGACGGCGAGCTGCGCCTGCAGACGTTCCCGCGCGAGGACCTCTCGGACTCCGACGCGATGGCGCGCTTCGTCGACGCGGTGCGCGCGGTCGACCCCTCCGCGACCGGCGTGGCCGTCAATCTCGTCGCGTTCGGGCGCACGACGCAGCTCGCGTTCGCCGAAGCCGTCGCCGCGGCGGTCGTCGCGATCGCGCTCGTGCTCGGGCTCGTCTGGCGGCGCGCCGGCGACGTCGCGCTCGTGCTCGCGCCGCTCGCGCTCGCCGCACTCGCGACGGCGGCGGCGATGGTCGCGCTCGACGTCCCGTTCAGCTTCTTCAACGTCGTCGTGATCCCGCTGATGCTCGGGGCGGGCGTCGACGCGGGCGTGCACGTCGTCGAGCGCGCGCGCAGCGTCGCGCCCGGGGAGCTGCTCGCGACGACGACCGCGCGCGCCGTGCTCTACAGCACGGCGACCACGCTCGTGAGCTTCGGGACGCTCGCGCTCTCGTCGCACCGCGGGCTCGCGGGCCTCGGCGCGCTGCTCGCGGCGGGCATGGCGCTCACGCTCGCGGCCAACCTCGTCGTGCTGCCGGCGCTCCTCGCCGTGCGCGCGCGACGGCGCGCCCGCACCCGCACCCGAGCCGGGGAGCCCGACCCTACGAGCCCATCACGAGCGCGGCGTTGAGGCGCAGCTCCCCCTCGGCCTCGTAGCGCGTCTGTGCCTCGCGCACCCAGGTCGCGATCGCATCGGTGCGCTTCTGGTCGAGGGCCGCGCTGCGGATGGAGCTCGCCTGCGCGGCGAGCTCCGCCTCCGAGGGCGTCGTGCGCGACAAGACCTGCAGCAGCACGAGCCGGTTGCCCAGCTCGAAGATGCGCGGCGAGCTCGTGCCGGGCGGGAGCGCGAAGGCCGCGGCCATGACCTCCGGCGCGGCGCCGAGGTCGGGAATGAAGCCGTCGGGGCGCCGGCGCAGCGACGCCGTGCGCCCGAGCGTCAGCTCGCGCTCGCGCGCCGCGGCCTCGAGGGAGGCGCCGCCGCGCACGGCCTCGGAGAGCTCGGTGGCGAGGCGCTGCGCGCGCTCGCGGGCGATCGAGGCGCGCGCGCCGTCGCGCGCGAGCTCGGGCGCCACGTCCTCGAACGGGCGCGTGCCGCCCGCGAGCTTCTCCTCGACGAGCACGATGTGGAAGCCGCGATCGCCGCGGAGCACCTCGGACGGCGTGCCAGGCTCGAGGTCGAAGGCCGCATCCGCGACGGCGCCCGCCATCTCGGCGCGCGAGAGCGAGCCGAGCTCGCCGCCCGCGTCGCGCGTGGCGTCGTCCTCGGAGACCTCGCGCGCCACGTCGGCGAACGGCGCGCCCGCGAGGATGCGCTCGCGCGCCTGCTCGGCCTCCTCGCGCGCCGTCTCGACGGCGGCGGCGTCGGCGGTGCGGTCGAGCCGGAAGAGGATGTGGCGGGCGCGGACCCGGTCTGCGGTCGTGTACTGGCCGAGGGCGGCCTCGTAGCGGGCGCGCAGCTCCGCCTCGTGGTCGGCGCGCCAGGCCTCGACCGCCTCGTCGCTCGGCTCCTCGCCGGCCGGGAGCGTCTCGGTCGACAGCGCCACGTAGGCGATGCGCGCCTCCTCGGCGAGCTGGCGCGCCACCGCCTCGAGCTCGGGCTCGCTGACGGTGATCTGGCTGGCGAGCAGGCGGAGCATCTTCTGCGCGAGCAGGTCGCGCTCGATCGCCTGGAGGAAGAGACGCTGCGTCCCGTACACGCGCTCGATGCCGCGGACGATCGCCTCCTCGTCCACCGTCCCGTCCGGGCTGCGGTAGGTGTCGCGCAGGTAGCGCTGGATCTCCGCCTTGGGCACCTCGAGGCCCAGCTCGTGCGCCGACTGCGCGAGCACCGTGCGCTCGACGATCACGCGCAGCACCTGCTGGTCGAGGAAGGCGCCGGCGGCGCGCTCGTCGAACTGCTCGCCGAGCTGGTCGCGCAGGCGGCGCGCCTGCGACTCGCGCTCGAGATCGAACTCGGCGGCGTCGACGACGAAGTCGCCCAGCTCGACGATCGACGTCGCGCTCGAGGTCGACACGTTGCCCGGCCCCTGGTTGCCGAACACCACGACGAACACGAAGCCGACGCCGCCGACCAGCAGCGCCGTCAGCCAGCGCTGGCCTCGGCGAATCGCATCGAGCACGGCTCCCTCCTCATGGAACGCTCATCCCGCGCGCCGGTGCGCCGCGCGAAGCGACGGAATGCCGACGCCGCGCGCGCGCGGGGAGTGCGGAGGGCGCGCAAGGTACGGAGCGGGTGCGCGGCGGGCAACCGGAACGCTTGCTCGCGCATAACCCGACTGGTAGGCTCTCGCGCGTCGCAGAGGGCGTCAAACGCGTCGGGAATTCGCGGACTTACCCGCTTTCCGGCGAGCGCCCGGCGGAGTCGCCCGGCGGCTTGCGGAGCCGCGCGACACCACGCCTCGGAGGGGGGGCGAACGTGATCCTCGATACCGTGCTCGGCTGGTTCTCCAGCGACCTCGCGATCGATCTCGGAACGGCCAACACGCTCGTGTACGTCAAGGGACGCGGCATCGTCGTCTCGGAGCCGAGCGTCGTCGCCGTCGAGAAGGAAGGCCGCGGCCCCGGCAAGGTGAAGGCCGTCGGCAAGCAGGCGAAGGAGATGCTAGGCCGCACGCCGGCCAACATCGTCGCGATCCGCCCGATGAAGGACGGCGTGATCGCGGACTTCGAAGTCACCGCCGCGATGATCGAGTACTTCATCAAGCGCGTGCACGACCGCACGCGCATGGTGCGGCCGCGCATCGTCGTCGCCGTTCCGTCCGGCATCACCGAGGTCGAGAAGCGCGCCGTGCGCGAGAGCGCGATGCTCGCGGGTGCGCGCGAGGTCTACCTGATCGAGGAGCCGATGGCGGCCGCGATCGGCGCCGGCCTCCCCGTCACCGAGCCCTCCGGCAACATGATCATCGACATCGGCGGCGGCACGACCGAGGTCGCCGTGATCTCGCTCTCGGGCATCGTGTACTCGAACTCGACGCGCGTCGGCGGCGACAAGATGGACGACGCGATCATCCAGTACGTGAAGCGCACCCACAACCTGCTGATCGGCGAGCGCACGGCCGAGCTCATCAAGATGGAGATCGGCACCGCCTATCCGACCGGCGAGCCGCAGTCGATGGAAGTGAAGGGCCGCGACATCGTGGCCGGCGTGCCGAAGACGCTCGAGATCAAGTCCGAGGAGGTGCTCGACGCGCTCGCCGAGCCGATCAGCGCGATCGTCGAGAGCGTGAAGGCCGCCCTCGAGCGCACGCCGCCCGAGCTCTCCGCCGACATCGTCGACAAGGGCATCGTGCTGACGGGCGGCGGCTCGCTCCTGCGCAACCTCGACATCCTGCTGCGCGAGACGACGGGCCTCCCGGTCATGCTCGCCGAGGATCCGCTCACCGCGGTCGCCACGGGCACCGGGCGCTGCCTCGACGAGCTGCGCCTGCTGAAGGAAGTCACGATCCGCTCGCAGTAGCGGGGGATCCCCATGCCCGATCTCTGGCGTCGGCTCGGTGCGCCCATCGCGTTCGGAGCGCTGGCGCTGCTCGCCGTGCTGACGATGGTCTCGGACCGTCGCGCGATCCGCGACGACGCGCGCGACCTCCCGTGGTGGCAGGCGATCGTCCTCGAGATCACCGTTCCCGTGCAGAAGGTGCTGCTCGCGCCGGTCGACACCGCGAAGGGCGCGTGGGCGCGTTATGTCGACCTCGTCGGCGTGCGCGACGAGAACGGCGAGCTGCGCGGTCGCATCGCCGAGCTCGAGGAGGCGAACCTGCAGTTCCGCGAGGCGCTCGTCGCGAGCGGGAACCTGCAGCGCATCGCCTCGATGCGCGACGAGTTCGAGGCGCCGCTGCTGCCGAGCGAGATCGTCGGGCTCGACGTGTCGCCGTGGTTCCGCAGCGTGCTGCTCGACCGCGGCGGCGAGCACGGCGTGCGCAGCGGCAACCCCGTCATCACCGACCAGGGCGTCGTCGGCCTCGTGACCGCGACGTCGAAGCGCGCGTCGAAGACGATGCTGCTGCTCGACCGCCAGAGCGCGATCGACGGCATCGTGCAGCGGAGCCGCGCGCGCGGCATCGTGCGCGGGCGCGGCACGGGCGAGCTCGAGTTCGAGTTCGTCGTGCGCGGGAGCGACGTGCGCGAAGGCGACGTCGTGATCACGTCGGGCATGGGCGGCGTGTATCCGAAGGGGCTCCGCATCGGCGTCGTGCGCTCGGTGAGCGACGCCGGCGGCCGCCTGCTGCAGACCGCCGTGCTCGTGCCCTCGGTCGACTTCGGCCGGCTCGAGCAGGTCTTCGTCGTGCTGCGGCGCAGCGCGACGATGGACCTGCTGTTCGGCGCGCTCGGCGACGCCGACCCGGAGCCCGTCGACGCCGCGGCCGCGTCGCGCGAGGTCGAGCGCGAGATGGCGCAGGCGGTCGCGGAGCCGCCCGCGCCGTGAGGCGCGTCGCCGTCCTGCTCGCGGCGGGCCTGCTCGCGCTGATCGTGCAGAGCGCGGCCGTGCTCGTCGTGCCCTATCCCTTCTGTCCGGATCTCGGCCTGCTCGTCGTGGTCGCGCTCGGCCTGCACTGGGCGCCGCTCCCGAGCGGCTTCGCGATGGCCGCGGCGCTCGGCTACGCGACCGACGTGCTGTCGAGCTCGCTGCTCGGACAGCACGCGCTGCTGCGCCTCCTGACGTTCGCGGCCGCGCGCGTGACGGGCCGCCAGATCCACCTGCGCGGCGCGCTGCCGCTGGCCGTGTTCGCGGCCGGGCTCACCGTCGCCTACGCGGCCGCCCTGCAGGCCGTGCTCGCGTTCTTCACCAGCTCGTCGCCCGAGGTCGGCGCGGTCGGACGCACGCTCGTGCACGCGGTCGTCAACGCGCTCTTCGCGCCGCCCGTCGCCGCGCTCGTCGAGTGGCTGGCCGCGTGGTCGGGCGACGACGATCCGTCGCGCCGCACGGTGCGGCTCGAAGCGCGGGGCGCGCGGTGATCGGGAGCGCGGGGCACGACGGCCGGCTCGGCGGCGGCGACGAGGCCTTCCTCGCGCGCCGCGTCATCGTGCTCGGGCTCGGCATGGCGCTCGTGTTCTCCGTCTTCGCGATGCGGCTCTTCCAGCTGCAGGTGATCGAGGGCGCCGACCTCCGCTATCGCTCGGAGCGCAACTCGGTGCGGCTCGTGCGCCTCGAGGCGCCGCGCGGCGAGATCGTCGATCGCGAAGGGCGCGCGATCGTCGCGTCGCGCACGGCCTTCGACATCGCCGTCATCCCGAACGAGCTGCGCGACCGCGAGCGCACGCTGCGCGCGGTGAGCTCGCTCGTCGCGCAGCAGGAGCCGGAGCTCGAGAAGCTCGTCGCCGCGCGGCGCGGCCGCGAGCGCTTCCAGCCGATCGTGCTCGACGACGACGTCAGCGAGGCGCAGCGCGCGCGCGTCGAGACGCACCGCTTCGCGATGCCGGGCGTGATCGTCGAGGAGCATCCGCGCCGCCACTACCTCGAGGGCGCGCGCGCCGCGCACGTGCTCGGGCAGATCGGCGAGATCGGCGCCGACCAGCTCCGCGACGAGGCGTTCTCGGACTACCGGGCGGGCGACGTCGTCGGGCAGGCGGGGCTCGAGGCGCGCCTCGACCGCCACCTGCGCGGCCGCCCCGGCGGACGCAACGTCGTCGTCGACGTGCAGGGGCGCGAGGTCGAGCGGCTCGACGAGGTGCTGCCCGAGAAGGGCGGCCGCGTCGTGCTGACGCTCGACCTCGACCTGCAGCGCGCGGCCGAGGAGGCGTTCCGCAGCGACGACCCGGCGAAGCCCGACCGCATGGGCGCCGTCGTCGCCGTCGACGTGCGCTCGGGCGACGTGCTCGCGATCGCGTCCGCGCCGAGCTACGACCCGAACGACTTCGCGGGCGGCGTCGACTCGGCGACGTGGAAGCGGCTCACGACCGACCGCTGGCGCCCGCTGCAGAATCGCGCCGTCTCGGGGCAGTACGCGCCGGGCTCGACGTACAAGGCGATCGTCGCGGCGGCCGCGCTCCAGAACGGGACGATCGCGCCGGGCCGCACCGAGTACTGCACGGGCGCCTACCGGCTCGGCCGGCGCACCTATCGCTGCTGGAAGCGCGGCGGCCACGGCGAGGTCGATCTCGAGCGCGCGCTCGAGCAGTCGTGCGACGTGTTCTTCTACGCGGTCGGCGTCGAGCTCGGCATCGATCGCCTGGCCGAGGTGGCGCGCAGCTTCGGGCTCGGCCGCCGCACGGGCATCGCGATCGCCGGCGAGAGCGCGGGCATCGTGCCCGACCAGAAGTGGAAGCTCGAGGCGCGCGGCCAGGAGTGGATCGGCGGCGAGACGGTCTCGGCGGCGATCGGGCAGGGCTACAACCTCCTCACGCCGCTCCAGCTCGCGCTCGCGTACGCGGCGATCGCCAACGGCGGCGACCTCTACGCGCCGCGTCTGATCGACCGGCTCGAGACGTGGGACGGGCGCCTCGTCGAGGAGCCGGAGCACCCCGCGCCGCAGCGCGTCGCGGTCTCGCCCGAGCACCTCGCGCGCGTGCGCGCGGGGCTGACGCGCGTGGTCGAGGCGCCGCGCGGCACCGGCGCGCGCGCGCGCGTGCCCGGCATGAAGGTCGCGGGGAAGACGGGCACCACGCAGGTCGTGAGCCTCGCGGTCGTCGAGCAGTACGAGAACGACGAGGACGTCCCGATCGAGTACCGCGACCACGCGTGGTTCGCGGCGTTCGCGCCGGCCGACGCGCCCGAGATCGCGGTCGCCGTGCTGGCCGAGCACGGCGGGAGCGGGGGCGGCGTCGCGGCGCCGATCGCGCAGAAGGTGCTCGCCGCCTACTACGCCAAGCGCTTCGCGCCCGCGGCGACGCCGGATGCGCCCGTGCCCGCACCGGCGCCGGCCGCGACCGCGGCGCGCGCGGCGGGCACCGCGCCCGCCGCGGACGACGTGCGCGCAGCGCGTGCGGACGCGCCGCGTCCGCGCGCGGGCTGAGGGGGGACGACGCCGTGCTGGGCATCGATCGGCGCACCGTGCAGAACTTCGACTGGGTGCTGCTCGCCTTCGTCGCCACGCTCGTCGCGTGCGGGCTCGTGAACCTCACGTCCGCGTCGCACGCCGGGAGCGACGTGCTGCTGAGCGCCACGGTGCGGAGGCAGATCTCCGCCGTCGGAGTCGGCGCGCTCGTGATCGCAGTGATCGTCGCGATCGACTACCGGCACGTCGAGCGCTTCGCGCCCGCGATCTACGGCGGCGTCGTCGCGCTGCTCGCGGCGACGCTCGCGCTCGCCGACGAGACGCGCGGCGCGCGCGCCTGGCTCTTCGGCGGCCGCTTCCAGCCGTCCGAGCTCGCGAAGATCGCGATGGTGATCGCGATCGCGCGCTGGTTCCACCGCAACCCGCCGAGCGAGATCACGCAGCTGCGCCAGCTCGGCCCGCCCGCGCTGCTCGCCGCGATCCCGGTCGGGCTGATCCTGCTGCAGAAGGACATGGGCGTCGCCGTGCTCACGCTGCTCGTCGCGCTCACGTACGTGCCGCTCGTGCGCGTGCGGCTGCGCGCGTGGTCGGGCGTCGCCGCAGTCGGGCTCGTCGCGCTCGCCGCGCTGTGGACGTTCGGGCTCAAGGACTACCAGCAGAAGCGCATCCTCGACTTCGTCGACCCCTCGCGCGACCCGCTGTCGTCGGGCTACCAGGCGATGCAGTCGCGCATCGCGGTCGGCTCGGGCGGGCTCACCGGCAAGGGCTGGATGGAGGGCACGCAGACGCAGCTGCGCTTCCTCCCCACGCAGCACACCGACTTCGCCTACTCCGTGCTCGCCGAGGAGTGGGGCTTCACGGGCAGCACGGCCGTGCTCGGGCTCTACCTCGCGATGCTGCTGTGGGGGCTGTGGATCGCGCGCAACTCGCGCGACGGCTTCGGCGCGATGCTCGCGGTGGGCGTCGTCGGGGCGCTCTTCTGGCCCGCCGTGATCAACGTGGCCATGGTGCTCGGGCTCGCCCCGGTGATCGGCGTGCCCCTCCCGCTCTTCAGCTACGGGGGCTCGGCGATGGTCTCCGCCTGCATCAGCCTCGGCCTCCTGCTCTCGATCTCGATGCGGCGCTACGTCTTCTGAGCCGCCGGCCCGCTACCCTCGCGCCGTGATCGAAGACCCCGGCCCGACGACGAGCGCGACGAGCGCCCCCGATGCGGAGCGCGCCGCGCGGCGCGCGCCCGTTCCGCGCGTCGGCGCGTTCTTCGACATGGACAAGACGCTGATCGCCGAGAACTCGGGGTCGGTGTACATGAAGCACCGCTACGAGCGCGGCGAGATCACGGCCTGGGAGCTCGCGGCCGGGCTCGGCGCCTACCTCCGCTACAAGGCCGGCGTGCTCGACCTGCCCACGTGGGTCCGCTCGATGGCGAAGGACTTCGCGGGGCGCGACGAGGCCGAGCTCGAGGCCGAGGCGCGCGAGCTCTTCCAGGCGCACATCGAGTCGCTCGTCTACCCGGATGCGGCCGCGCTCGTGCGCCACCACCAGGAGAGCGGCCACGTCGTCGTGATCGTGTCGGGCGCGACGCGCTACGCGGTCGAGCCGCTCGCCCGCCACCTCGGGATCGAGCACGCGCTGTTCACGGTGCTCGAAGCCGAGGGCGGCGTGCTCACCGGGCGCGTCGTCGAGCCGGTCTGCTTCGAGGACGGCAAGATCCACTGGCTGCGCGCGTTCATCGCGTCGCACGACGTCGACCTCGCGCGCAGCTGGTTCTACTCGGACTCGATCACCGACCTGCCGCTGCTCGAGCTCGTCGCGCACCCGGTCGCGGTGAACCCCGACCCGATGCTCTACCGCACGGCCGTGCGCCGGCGCTGGCCGATCCGCATCTTCGCTCCGCCGGAGGCGCGCGCGTCGCGCGGGGCGGCGCGCGCCTAGCGTCGACGCGCGCGCGCGACGCGGTGGCGCTCGAGGCGCTTCTCGACGAGCGCCGCCAGCTTCGAGCTCCCGCCCGTCACGTGCGCCCGCTCGAGGCGCCGCTCGATCTGCTCGTACACCTCGACCAGCTCGTCGCTCCCGAGCGGGAAGGCGTGCTCGAGCAGCCACAGCCCGTCGCGGATCGAGGTCTCGGCGCGCTTGCGCGTCGCGATCGAGGTCGGCGCGTTCATGAGCTCGACGAAGCCGAGCTCGATCTTCGCGCGCGCGAGCAGCTCGCCCTGCTCGCCGGCGGCCTCGTACGAGGCGATCGCGCGCTCGAGCAGCTTGCGCGCGCGCCGGCCCTGCCGCGCGTCGCGCTCCGCCGTGGCCGCGTCGCGCAGGGCGTCGGCGAGCGCGACGGACGGGTCGCCCGCGGAGGCGGCGACGAGGGCGACGCGCCGCTCGTGCGTGAGCCGCGCGGCGCTCGTCTCGCCGTTGCGCGACTGCGCGACGGCGAGCGCGCGCAGCGGCCCGGAGAGCTCGATGGCGTCCTTCCCGTGGATGCGCTCGTACGCGCGCACGGCCGTGCGGAACGCGTCGACGGCCTCGAGCGTCTGGCCGCCGCCGAGCAGCAGCTGCCCCGCGTTCATGCCGAGCGCCGCGAGCTCCGGGTCGTCGTCGGCGCGCTGCGCCCTTCCGAGCCGCAGCGCGCGCTCCGCGTGGCGCGTGGCGGCGTCGAGGTCGCCCGCGTCGAGGGCCGCGCGCGAGGCGAGGTAGGCGTCGGTCACCTCGTCGGCGGCGGCGGGCGCGGCCGCGAGCGCGGCGAGTGCCGCGACCGCGCAGGCGATGGCGCCGGCGCGCGTCCGGCCCGGCCCGCGAGCCGGACGGCGCGCGATGCGCCGCGCGCTCCGCTCGCACCCCACGCCCCGATCTTCCCGATCGCGCCGCACGCCCATCTCGCACCCCGCGCCGCCGAGCATAGTGGATGCGCGCGGCGGAGCCGTGGGGGGCGTCACCGCGCCGGCGGGCCCGGGCTCCGGCGGTGCGCGCGATAGGCCTCGAGCTCGCGCCGCACCTCGGGCGCGAGCACGTAGAGCGCCACGATGTTGGGGATGCAGATCACGAAGACGAGCGCGTCCGAGAAGTCGAGCACCGCATCGAGGCGGATCGTGCAGCCGAGCGCGACGAACAGGCAGAAGACGGCCTGGAAGACGCGCTCGGCGCCGGGCCGGATGCGCCCCTCGAGGCCGCCGAGCAGGTAGCCCCAGCCCTTCTGTCCGTAGTACGCCCACGAGATCATCGTCGAGAGCGCGAACAGCGAGGCGGCGATCGCGATCAGGTACGGCGCGCCGGCGAAGTTGCGCTCGAACGCGCGCGACGTGATCGCGATGCCGTCGAGTCCGTCGGCGAACGTCGGGTCGTAGTACTCGGTCGTGATCACGACGAGCGCCGTCGTCGAGCAGATCACGACGGTGTCGATGAAGGGCTCGAGGAGCGCGACGAATCCCTCGGTGACGGGGCGCGCGGTGCGCACGGCGGCGTGCGCGATCGTCGCGGAGCCGAGCCCCGCCTCGTTCGAGAAGACGGCGCGCTGGAAGCCCACGACGACCGCGCCGAGCGCGCCGCCCGCCACGCCCTCGCTCGTGAACGCGCCGTCGAGGATGGCGCCGAGCGCCCAGGGCAGGGCCTCGGCGTTCATCGCGAGCGCCGCGAAGCCGAACGCGAGATAGAACGCGGCCATCGCGGGGACGACGCGCGCGGTGACGCGCGCGATCGAGCGGATGCCGCCGAACACCACGGCCCCGACGATCGCGGCGAGGACGAGTCCCACGAGCCAGCCGCGCTGCGCGAACCAGCTCGCGTCGCCGCCCGTCACGCCGACGAGCTGCACGTAGGCCTGGTTCGACTGGAACATGTTGCCGATGCCGAGGCAGCCGACGACGATGCCCGCGGCGTAGAAGCGCCCGAGCGCGCGACCGAGGCGCGGGAAGCCGCGCGCGCCGAGCCCGCGCTCGAGGTAGTACATCGGGCCGCCCGACACCGAGCCGTCCGCGTGCTCGGTGCGGTAGAGCACGCCGAGCGTGCACTCGGCGAACTTCGACGACATGCCGAGCACGCCCGCGAGCGCCATCCAGAACGCGGCGCCCGGGCCGCCCGCCGAGATCGCGACCGCGACGCCCGCGATGTTCCCGACGCCGACCGTTCCCGAGACCGCCGTCGCGAGCGCCTGGAAGTGCGACACCTCGCCGGACGGGTCGTCGCCGTGCGTCGCGCCGCGCCCCGTCACGAGCCGCAGCGCCTCGGCGAAGCCCGTCACGCACACGAAGCGCAGGTACACCGTCGCGAACACGGCGGCGACGACGAGCCACACGACGACGAGCGGCACGTCCGTCCCGAGCACGGGAACGGCGTAGAAGACGAACGCCGACAGCGCGTCGGCGAAGGGCCGCAGCGCGGCGTCGATCGCGGCGTCGACGTCGCTCACGTCAGGCGTCGCCGGGCGCCGGCGCTGCCTCGCGCGCGAAGTCGACGAAGATCGGCGACGACCAGGCGCGCTCGCCGACGGGCGACGGGCAGCCTCCCTCGTCGACGCGCGCCTGCGTGCACGGCCGGATCGCGCTCGGCTCGCCGTTCGCGTCGAGCTCGGTCTCGAGCGGCGCGCCGTTGAGCGCCATCGACGGCGCCTCGATCGCGCGCGCGTAGTAGAGCGCGTCGCGCCCGTCGGCTGCGAACGTCTCGTCCTCGAAGGCGACGCGGCAGCCGGCCGGGTCGGGCGCGCACTCGAAGCGCCGCCAGGGGTCGTCGATCAGCTCGGCCGGGCTCTCGTCGGCGCGCGTGCGCGGGCGGATGCGCACCACCTCGATCGCCGCGATCGGCCGCCGCACGTCGCTCGGGAAGTAGCACTCGTCGTGGCACAGGTAGGCGAGCCGCTCGGGCGAGAGCGCGCGCCGGCTCTCCTCCGGGCACCCGGGCTTCGGCTCGAACGAGCCGACGGCGCGCACCTCGAAGCGCGGGTTCGCGCCCATCGCGTGCTGCGAGCCCATCGGCGCGCGTCCGCCGTCGGCGCCGGGCGCGTTCGTGATGTCGAACCACAGCAGGATGCGCGGCCCGCTCGTGCCGTAGGCCTCGCGCCGCGCGAGCGCGCTCCAGATCGCCTCGCGGCTGCGCCCGCGCGCGTGCACGGCCGCGAGCCCGGCCGGGAACAGGAACGACGAGACGCGCAGGTCCTGCTGCGACCCGACGCTGATCGTCGTCGCGCCCGGGTCGACGGGCATGCGCGGATCCTCCATCTCGCGCGACGAGAACATCGACTGGAACATCCCGTACGGGAACTCGGGCGTGCCGCGCACGTCGCTCACGAGCGACGGATCGCTCTGCTTGTAGGCGTTGCCCGGGCGTCCCGTGTGGCCGTCGCTCGAGGCGACGAAGCCGAAGCGGAATCGCCGGCGGCCCTCGCCGGCGTCGGGGTCGGCCAGCGTCATCGCGTACTGCACGCTCTCGCGCGGCCGGTATCCGAAGGAAGGCTTGAAGCAGTCGCGGCACTGGTCGCAGTCGAGCCAGTCCTCGGGCGTCGTGTCGGGGAAGACGCGGAACGGGTTCACCCACGTGTTCGCCGCGAGCGTGCGCGCGCGCTCGACGCGCCGCTCGCACTCGTCGGCGGGCAGGTCGCCGCAGCGCTCGCGCATGATCTGTCCCGCGCGCTCGCAGCACGTGAGGTGGCCCGCGACGTGCGCGGGGCACGTGCGCGTGCCGTCGGCCGCGACGTCGATCTCGCGCCACGCGCGGAACTCCTCCGAGTTGCCGTGGCCCGACATGATCTCGACGAGCGGCATGCGCTCGGGCGCGTACTGCGCCTCGGCGAGGTGCTTGTCGAACGTCGTCGACGCAGGCGTGTACACGCCCCAGGTCGTGCCGTGCGGGATCACGAGCGCGGGCAGGCCCCACTCGTCGAGCTTGCGGTGCAGGTCCTTCGGCTCGCGCGCCACCTCGAGGCACGCGTCGCCCTCGATGTCGGGCGACGCGACGCCGTCGGGGCAGAGCGGCCGCTCGGCGAGTCGTTCGTGATGCTCCGCGAAGCGCTCGTGCACCGGCCAGTCGAGGAAGCCGACGACGCGCGTCGAGCGCGCCATCGCGGCGAGGCCGCGCAGCGCGGGCGACGTGTCGGCCGCCGCGATCGGCCGCGCGGGCAGCCGCGCGTCGTCCGTCTCCGGGAACACGACGCAGCGGTGGCCCCAGTGGTCGTCGGGCGTGAGGCCCATCTGGCTCCACTCGAAGCCCATGAACGCGACGAGGTCGGCGTCGCCGCCGTCGCCCGCGCGCGCGTTGCACGCGCGCACGCTCTCCTTCGAGCGGGTCCAGTGCTCGGGCGCGAGCGACTCCGCGTGGTCGGTCAACGCGAAGAAGTCGAGGTTCGCGCAGTGCCGCGCGAAGTCGCAGGCGTCGTTCGGCGGGTGCGCGCCGTCGCCGCCCAGCATCGGCAGCGAGAAGAGGAAGCCGTCCGACGAGTAGGACGTGTGCACGTGCAGGTCGCCGAACAGGATCGTCGTGTCGTCGGCGGGCGCGTCGTCGGCGCGGGACGCGAGCGCGCGCCCGGCCTCGTCGCGCGCGCGCGCTGCGCGGCGAGCGACGCCTCGCTCCGCCGCGGGCCCTCGATCTGCGAGTCCCACTGCGCCGCGCGGTCGTCGCCGCACCCGGAGGCGGCGGCCGCCGCGGCCAGCAGCGCGGCGGCCGCCGCGCGGACGGAGGTCGTTCGCGTCACAGCACGCTCCTCGGCGCGCGTCCGTCGACGGGCGCGCGCAGCGGCACCAGGTGCTCGGTGCGGTTGAAGAACTCGAGCGACCACACGGCGCCCGCGCCGAGCGCCGACGTGTGCAGCCGCGTCATGCCCGTCCACGCGCTCGTGAAGCGCAGCGGCGCCCACGGGTTCGGCTCGATGCCGAGCAGGTGCGACACCGCGACCGCGTTCGTGCCCTCGTGCGCGACGACGAGCACGCGCGCGTTCCAGTCCTCGACCCGCCACAGCCGGTGGCCCGCGTCCTCGTGCACGCCGAGCGCGTGCGCACCCGTGAGCAGCGCGTCGACGCCGCTCGTCACGCGCTCGTAGAAGTGGCGGAAGCTCTCGCCGCCCGCGTAGCCGTCCCACCAACGCTCGGGCTCGCGCAGTCGCCCGTCGCGGAAGAAGGCCTGCACCTGCGCGGGCGTGCTGCCGCCGAGCTCGGGGAGCGCGAGCTCGCGCAGCCACGACAGCGTGCGCGGCTCGAGCCCGAGCGCGCGCGCGATCGGCGCGGCCGTCTCCTGCGCGCGCACGAGCGGGCTCACGTACAGGACGTCGAAGGCGCGCGCGCCCTCGCCGTGCTCGCTCGCGAGCGCGCGCGCGGCGCGCTCGGCCTGCTCGCGGCCGAGCTTCGTGAGGACGGGCTCGTCGACGGCGCGGTCGTCCGGCTCCCAGTCGGGCTGCCCGTGGCGGATGAACGTGATCTCCAACGACGGCTCCTGTGCGCGCGGCGGCCGCGGGGCGAACGACGACGGCGTGGCTTGGGCGGGGAGGGCGAGCGCGGCGGCGGCGGCGCGAGACCCGGCCGCGCGGCGCCCCCCGCGCCGCGGCGCGCCCAGCCTACCGCCTCGCGCGCGCGGCGGGGTAGCTCGCGGCGACTGCTACGTTCGCCCGCCGTCATGGATGCACTCGCCGGCTTCCACCCCGCCGTGCGCACCTGGTTCGAGCGCCGCTTCCCCGACGGCCCGTCCGAGCCGCAGGAGCGGGGCTGGCCGGCGATCGCGCAGGGCCGCGACACGCTGATCGCGGCGCCGACGGGCACCGGCAAGACGCTCTCCGCCTTCCTCGTGTGCATCGACCGGCTCTTCCGCGCGGCGGCGCGCGACGGCGCGGGCGCGCGCTTCGAGCTGCGCGCCGACGACGCGCCCCCGGCCGCGCCGCTTCCCCCGACCGAGGTCGTCTACGTCTCGCCGCTGAAGGCGCTCGCGGCCGACATCCACCAGAACCTCGAGGCGCCGCTCGCCGAGATCCGCGCCGTCGCGCGCGAGCTCGGCCTCGCAGTGCCCGACGTGCGCGTCGCGCTGCGCACCGGCGACACGACCGCGAGCGAGCGCGCGTCCATGCTGCGCACGCCGCCGCACCTGCTCGTGACGACGCCCGAGTCGCTCTACCTGCTCGTCACCTCCGAGCGCGGGCGCGAGATGCTGCGCGGCGTGCGCACGGTGATCGTCGACGAGATCCACGCGCTCGCGCGCGACAAGCGCGGCGCGCACCTCGCGCTCACGCTCGAGCGGCTCGACGCGCTGTGCGCGCCCGCGCGCCCCGTGCGCATCGGGCTCTCGGCGACGCAGCGCCCGATCGGCACCGTCGCGCGGCTGCTCGTGGGCGCGGGCGAAGGCCGCAGCGAGCCCGACGGCGCGGCGCGCTGCGCGATCGTCGACGCCGGCCACCGCCGCGCGCTCGACCTCGCGCTCGAGCTCCCCGACGACGAGCTCGAGGCCGTGACCTCGCTCGAACAGCTCGGCTGCGCGCTCGACCGCATCGCCGCGCTCGTCGCCGGGCACCGCACGACGCTCGTGTTCGTGAACACGCGGCGCATGGCCGAGCGCATCGCGCACCTGCTCGCCGAACGGCTCGGCGACGACGCCGTCGCCGCGCACCACGGCAGCCTGTCGAAGGAGCGGCGGCTCCGCGTCGAGGCGCGGCTGCGCGCGGGCGACCTGCGCGCGCTCGTCGCGACGGCGTCGCTCGAGCTCGGCATCGACGTCGGCCCGGTCGAGCTCGTCTGCCAGCTCGGCTCGCCGCGCAGCATCGCGACGTTCCTGCAGCGGGTCGGTCGCTCCGGTCACTCGCGCCACGCGACGCCGAAGGGGCGCCTGTTCCCGCTCACGCGCGACGAGCTCGTCGAGTGCGCGGGCCTGCTGCGCGCGGTGCGCGCGGGGCGCCTCGACCGCCTGCGCCCGGCGCGCCTCCCGCTCGACGTGCTCGCGCAGCAGATCGTCGCCGCCTGCGCGGCCGACGACTGGCGCGAGGACGACCTCTTCGCGCTCGTGCGCGGTGCCGCGCACTTCGCCGACCTCGCGCGCGCCGACTTCGACGAGGTCGTCGCGATGCTCGCCGAGGGCATCCAGACGGGGCGCGGCCGGCGCGCCGCGTACCTGCACCGCGACCTCGTGAACGGCGTCGTGCGCGCGCGCCGCGGCGCGCGCATCGCGGCGCTCACGTCCGGCGGCGCGATTCCCGAGCGCGCCGACTACCGCGTCGTGCTCGACCCCGACGACACGTTCGTCGGCACGGTCGACGAAGACTGGGCGATCGAGAGCATGGCGGGCGACGTGTTCCTGCTCGGCAGCACGTCGTGGCGCATCCGGCGCGTCGAGGCCGGCGTCGTGCGCGTCGTCGACGCGCAGGGCGCGCCGCCGACGATCCCCTTCTGGCTCGGCGAGGCGCCGTCGCGCACCGAGGAGCTCTCGACCGAGGTGTCGCAGCTGCGCGCCGCGCTCGCGCCCTTCCTCGCGCGCGGCGAGCTCGCGGCCGCGCGCGCGTGGCTGGCCGACGAGTGCGGGCTCGGGCCCGACGCGCAGGACCAGCTCGCGCGCTATCTCGCCGCCGCCCACGGCGCGCTCGGCGCGCTGCCGACGCAGGGCGAGATCGTGCTCGAGCGCTTCTTCGACGAGAGCGGCGGCATGCAGCTCGTCGTGCACGCGCCGTTCGGCGGCCGCACCAACCGCGGGCTCGGGCTCGCGCTGCGCAAGCGCTTCTGCCGCACGTTCGACTTCGAGCTCCAGGCGGCCGCGAACGACGACGCCGTCGTGCTCTCGCTCGGCCCGCAGCACAGCTTCCCGCTCGAGGACGTGCCGCGCTTCCTGCACCGCGACACCGTGCGCGAGGCGCTCGCGCAGGCGGTGCTCGCGTCGCCGATGTTCACGGCGCGCTGGCGCTGGAACCTGAACCGCTCGCTCGCCGTGCTGCGGATGAAGGGCGGTCGCCGCAACCCGCCGGCCATCCAGCGCATGGAGAGCGACGACATCATGGCCGCGGTCTTCCCCGGCCTCGCGCAGTGCCAGGAGAACGCGAGCGGGCCGATCGAGATTCCCGACCATCCGATCGTCCGCCAGACGCTCGACGACTGCCTGCACGAGGCGATGGACGTCGAACGGCTCGAGCAGCTCGTCGGCGACCTCGCGAGCGGCGCGGTCGCCGTGCGCTGCATCGACACGACCGAGCCGTCGCCGCTCGCGCACGAGATCCTGAACGGGCGCCCGTACACGTTCCTCGACGACGCGCCGCTCGAGGAGCGGCGCACGCGCGCGGTGAAGCTGCGCCGCGGCCTGCCCGTGGAGGCGCGCGAGCTCGCGCGCCTCGACCCCGACGCGATCGCGCGCGTGCGCGACGAGGTGCGCCCCGCGCCGCGCGACGCCGACGAGCTGCACGACCTGCTGCTGCAGACGGTCGCGCTGCGCCCCGAGCTCGCGTGGCGACGCATGTTCGACGAGCTCGTCGCGGCCGGGCGCGCCGCGCTCGCGTCGCCGGACGGCGCGGGGCTGTGGGTGGCGACGGAGCGCAAGCGCGACGTCGCCGCGCTCTGGCCGGACGTCGCGTTCGCGCCCGACGCGCCGCTGCCCGCGGCGCTCGCCGCCACCGCGGCGCGCGAGCCCGAGCGCGTCGCGGCCGAGGCCGTGCGCGGGCACCTCGAGCTCACCGGGCCCGCGGCGCTCGGTGTCCTCGCGGCGCGGCTCGCGCTGCCCGCGGTCGCGGTCGAGCAGGGGCTCGCGATCCTCGAGGCCGAGGGCTTCGCGCTGCGCGGTCGCTTCGAGACGCACGTGCGCGACGCGGGCGGCGCCGACGCCGCACAGGAGCAGTGGTGTGCGCGGCGGCTGCTCGCGCGCATCCACCTCTACACGCAGGAGCGGCTGCGAAAGGAGATCGAGCCCGTCACCGCGCGCGACTTCCTGCGCTTCCTGCTGCGCTGGCAGCACGTCGCGCCGGGCACGCTCCGCGAAGGGCGCGCGGGCACGCTCGCCGCGATCGAGCAGCTGCAGGGCTGCGAGCTCGCGGCCGGGAGCTGGGAGTCCGACGTGCTGCCCGCGCGCGTCGATGGCTTCCGCGCCGAGCACGTCGACGCGCTCTGTCTGTCGGGCGAGATCGCGTGGGGCCGCCTCTCGCCGCGCGCGTCGGCGCGCGCGGACGACGCGCTCGCGCCGGGCGAGGCCGACGACTCCGCGCCGAGCGCGCCGCGCGGCGGGCTCGCGCCGTCCCGCCGCACGCCGCTCGCGCTCGTCGTGCGCGCCGACGCCCCCTGGCTGCTCGCCGCGCACCGCGGCGACGCCGTGCCGCTCGAGCCCGGGCCCGGCGCCGCGCGCGACGTGCTCGAGGCGCTGCGCGCGCACGGCGCGCTCTTCCACGGCGAGCTCGTGCGGCGCACGGGCCGCCTGCCCGTCGAGGTGGAGGAGGCGCTCTGGGATCTCGTCGCGCGCGGGCTCGTCGCGGCCGACGGCTTCCAGGCCGTGCGGTCGCTGCTCGGCTCGCGCGAGCGGCACGCGCGGCGCGCCGTGCAGCGCCGCACGCGCCGCGGGCTGCGGCGCGGCGCGCGCGGTGCGGCGAGCGCGGAAGGCCGCTGGTCGCTGTTCCCGGAGAGCGCGTGCGCGGGAGCCGCCGACGAGGACGAGCTCGGCGCGCCGCTCGCCGCGAGCGACGGCGACGGCGACGGTGCGGTCGCCGCGCGCTTCGACGCGGACGAGCTCGCCGAGGCCGTCGCCGAGCAGCTGCTCGCGCGCTGGGGCGTCGTGTTCCGCGACCTCGTCGCGCGCGAGACGCTGGCCGTTCCGTGGCGCGACGTGCTGTGGGCGCTGCGGCGGATGGAGGCGCGCGGGACGATCCGCGGCGGTCGCTTCGTCACCGGCTTCGTGGGCGAGCAGTACGCGCTCCCGGGCGCGGTCGAGGCGCTGCGGCGCACGCGGCGCATGCCGCGCACGGGCGAGCGCGTGCGCATCGCGGCGGCCGACCCGCTCAACCTCGTCGGCATCCTCACGCCGGGGCCGCGCATCGCGCCGCAGCGCAGCGCGTGGATCGTCTACGAGGACGGTGCGCCGCTCGGCGCGGACGGGCTCGCGCCGCTCGGCGCGGGCGAGCCCTCGTCGCTCGGCGCCGGCCCGGCCTGATCGGCGTCGGTCGCCGCACCGCCCGCTCCCGGGCCGGGCGCGCGCGTCCCCTCCGCAGCGCGAGCGCCGGCGCGGTCTTCCGATTCCGATGCCTGCTCGAGCGCGCGCAGGCGCGCTGCGAGCGGCGCGTTTCCGGGGTCGAGCCGCGCGGCCTCGCGCATCGCGGCGAGCGCTCCGGCCGCGTCGCCCTGCGCGTGCCGTGCGAGCGCGAGGGCGGCGTGCGGCGCCGAGTGCGAGGGCGCGATCGCGATCGCGCGCTCGAGTGTGCGCGCGGCCGCCGCGGCGTCGCCCGCGCCGAGCTCGGCGAGCCCGAGCAGGTACCACCCGAGCGCGTCGTCGGGCGCGCGCTCGATGGCCGCGTTCGCGTGCGCACGCGCGTCCTGCGCGCGCCCGAGCTCGACCTCGAGCTGCACGAGCGACTCGAGCGCGAGCGGCTCGCCGGGCTCGAGCTCGTGCGCGCGCAGGGCGTGCGCGAGCGTGCGCTCCGCGTCGCCGCGCCGCCGGTGCTCGCGCGAGAGGATGGAGTGCACGAAGGACGACTCGCCCGAGTCGCGCAGCACGCTCTCGAACAGCGCGACCTGATCGTCCCAGATCGCGACGCGCGCGGGCAGGAGCGCCGAGAACGCCGCCGCGAACGCGACGCCGAGCGCGATCGCCGCGCGGCGCGGCAGCGCGGCGACGGCGAGCGCGAACGCCGCGGTCGGCACGTAGAGGAAGCGGTCCGCCATCGCGATGCCGGCGAGCGCGGGTGGCCAGCAGAGCGGCAGCAGCGTCGCGGCGAAGAGCGCGGGGGGGAGCGCGGCCGCGCGGCGGCGCGCGAGCCCGCGCGCGAACGCGAGCGCGAGCAGCGCGACGACGAGCGCGCCCGCCGCGGCGCGCAGCGGCGAGAGCGCCGGCACCTGCCGGAGCGCGGAGAGGTTCACCGGCGCGACGACCGAGAGCGCGTAGTCCGCGACGACGCCGAGACCGACGCCGAATCGCGCGAGCGCGCCCTCGGGCAGCGGGACGCTCTCGCGGCCGAGCGCGAGGCCGGGGATCGAGAGCCGGATCGCCACCGCGATGGCGGCGGCGACGACGACGAGTGCGACGGCGCGCGCGCGCGACGCGCGCAGGGGCGCGCTCGCGCGCGCGCTGCCGCTGTCGCTGTCGCTGCCCATGCCCGTGTCCGTGCGCAGCCACGCCGCGAGCGCGACGACCGGCGCGCCGAGCAGCGCGACCTCCTTCGCGAACGCGCCCGCGAGCACGAGCGCCGCAGGCGCGATCGCGGCGCCGCGCAGCGCGAGCGCGATCGCGGCGAACAGGAACACGCTCGCGACCGGATCGCTGCGGCCCATGATCAGGCACACCGGCTCGGCGTGCGCCGGGTGGAGCGCGAACAGCACGGCCGCCAGCGCGGCGCGCCACTCCTCGCGCGGGCCGTCGCGGCGCGCGGCGCCCGGTGCGAGGAGCGCGAGGGCGAGCGCGAAGAGCGCGATCGCGGACGCGGCGTGCCAGGCGAGGTTCGTCGCGTGGAAGCCCGCGGTCGCGTCGCCGAAGAGCGCGCGGTCGAGCGCGAGCGTCGTCGTCACGACGGGGCGGTAGTAGCTGGCGCCGTCGCCGCGCGTCGCGAAGAGCGGCTCGAACGGCTGGACCCAGAGGCGCGCGAGGCCGCGCACGCCGTCGACGTCGAGCCCGGGGCCGATGGCGAACCGGTCGTCCCACACGAGCGCGTCGTCGAGCGACGACAGGTAGGGCGCGACGGCCGCGATCGCGCACAGCGCGATCCAGCCGGCGCGACGGGCGCGCCGCGCGCGGCGCGCCGCGCCGGAGACCGCGCCGCGATCGCGGTATGCGCTCTCTCGTGCGTCGTCGCGCGCGGGGGATTCGGGCGCCACGGAACCTCCTCGCCCGCGCGGCGGTGCGGCGGCAGTAGTTGTACCCGATGCCGCCCGCGCCGCGCCCGTGCGCTAGTCGCGCCCGTCCGCCGCGCTCGGCCCGGGCGGCTGGAAGACGGCGAGCTGCGCGATCGCGACGTCCGTCTCGTCGACGCGCCCGTCGCCGTCGAGGTCGTGGTCCGCGTCGTATGCGCCGGCCTTCGCGGTCAGCGCGATCCACTCGACGTCGCCGCGCTCGTCGAGCGGGAAGACGGCGCCCCACGACGTCGTGACGACGCCGTCGCCGTCGACGTCGGCGTCGCAGGCGTTGCCGTAGCCGTCGCGGTCGCTGTCGCGCTGGTCCGGGTCGGGGACGTCGGTGCACACGTCGCGGTCGTCGGGAACGCCGTCGCCGTCGCGATCGCGGGGGCGACCCGGGCGCGCGGGCGGCGCCTCGAGGCGCAGCATCGGGTCGCCCACCCACGTGTGCATCCACCCGAGGAAGGGCACGCTCGACCAGTAGGCCTCGACCGCCGGGACGCCCTCCGCATAACGACCGAAGAGCACGTCCGGGCGCGGGACGGCGGCGAGCATCGGCTCGGCCACGTGGCCGCCGACGCCCGCCACGCCGAGCGCGAGCAGGTCCATCGCGAGCGACTGCCCGTAGGTCGCGCCGGCCGTGAACGTGCGCGCGCCCGTGCTGACGAAGTCGACCGCGACGGCGCGCGGCGCGAAGCGGCCGGGATGGACGTGCCCGCCGAACGCGCCGTAGTACGGCCGCGGCGGGTGGTCGGGATCGTTGCTGCCCCACGAGGCGTAGGCCGCGATCGCCGGCGCGTCGCGCACCTCGTCGGGGCCGTCGTCGCGCTGCACGGGCACGCGCGCCGCGCCGAGCGCGGCGGCCGCCGCGCCGAGCAGCCGCGCGTTCGCGACGCCCATGCCGCCGCGCAGGCGGGCGTTGCCGTCGAGGACCCAGGCGCGGGCGGCGTCCGGCTCGGGCCGCGCCTCGGCCGCCTCGACGAGCGCGCGCACGCTCGCGGGCACGGCGCCCGGTGCGTCGCTCGCGGCGATGGGGCCGGTGAGGCGCGCGACGAGGTAGCGCGGCAGCGCGTCCGCGCCGCGCCGCGCGCGGAAGTCGCGGAAGCGCTCGCGCGAGCGGAAGTACGGGTTGGGCGTGCGCGCGACGCCCGGCGCCTCGTCGAGCGTCGTGCCGAGCAGCATCAGCTCGGCGTCGACCGAGGCCTGCAGCGAGTCGCGCAGCCGCACGTCGAGCGCAACGCGCTCGGCGTCGATGCGGAGCGGCACGCCCTTCGTCGTGACGATCACCTCGATCGCGTCGCGCAGCCCGCTGCGGTCGAGGTGCGCGGCGATCGGATCGCGCACGAGCGTGCGCCAGCGCTCGCGGTCGATCGTCTCGTGCGCGTCGGTCCGCAGCGCGGGGTCGGCGACACCGACCGCGATGCGCGCGACGTTGCGCGCCGGGATGCCGCGCCGCTGCGCGTACCACTCGCCGATCGCGACCGAGACCGGGCTCTCGACGTTGACGACGACGAGCACGCGCTCGGGGGCGTCGCCGCCGCAGGCGGCGGCGAGCACCGCGCACGCGAGGACGCATGCGCACGCGCGCGCGATCGGCGTCGGGAGCGGGCGCGGCACGTCGGGCCTCCCGCAGCCTCGGGTGGGGTCGGGGGTTCGAAGCGGCCGCGCAGTCTATCCCCCGATCCGGGCCGGCGCCTTCGCCCGGCGCTGCGCGCCGCCGGGCTCGGATGCGCGCGCGCGGCCAGTGGTTATGCTCCCGGCGCTTCGCACCCAGATCTGGAACGACTCCCGCGCGCGGGCGGCGCGCGGACGGAGGGCTTCGCAGTGGCGCACGAGTTCGTCTTCACGATGCAGGACCTGCGGCGCGTCGTCGGCGAAGGGCGCGTCATCCTCGACGGCATCACGCTCGCGTTCCTGCCCGGCGCGAAGATCGGCGTGCTCGGCCACAACGGCGCCGGCAAGAGCTCGCTGCTGCGCATCATGGCCGGGCTCGACCAGGACTTCACGGGCGAGGCGAAGCCCGCGCCCGGCGTGCGCATCGGTCTGCTCTCGCAGGAGCCCGTGCTCGACGAGTCGAAGGACGTGCTCGGCAACGTGATGGAGGGCGTCGCGCCCGTGCGCGACCTGCTCGCGCGCTTCGAGGAGGTCTCGAACAAGTTCGCCGAGCCGCTCGAGGACGACGAGATGAACGCGCTGCTGGAAGAGCAGGGCAAGCTACAGGACCAGATCGACGCGGCCGGCGGCTGGGAGCTCGAGCGCACGCTCGAGGTGGCGATGGACGCGCTCCGCTGTCCGCCGGGCGACACGCCGGTGGCCACGCTCTCGGGCGGCGAGCGGCGCCGCGTCGCGCTCTGCCGGCTGCTCCTCTCGAAGCCCGACCTGCTCCTGCTCGACGAGCCCACGAACCATCTCGACGCCGAGTCGGTCGCGTGGCTCGAGCGCTTCCTGCAGGAGTACCCGGGCACGGTCATCGCCGTCACGCACGATCGTTATTTCCTCGACAACGTCGCCGGCTGGATCCTCGAGCTCGACCGCGGCAAGGGCATCCCGTGGAAGGGCAACTACTCCTCGTGGCTCGACCAGAAGCGCAAGCGCCTCGAGGTGGAGGAGAAGCAGGCGAGCGCGCGCGCCAAGACGCTCGAGCGCGAGCTCGAGTGGATCCAGATGAGCCCGCGCGCGCGCCAGGCCAAGAGCAAGGCGCGCGTCAACGCCTACGAGAAGCTGCTCGAGCAGAACCAGTCGAACGTCGACCGCAAGCTCGAGATCGCGATCCCGACGCCGCCGCGGCTCGGCGACAAGGTCGTGCGCGTCGAGCACCTGCGGAAGGGCTACGGCGACCGGCTCCTGATCGACGACCTCACGTTCGAGATCCCGCCCGGCGCGATCGTCGGCGTGATCGGCGCGAACGGCGCGGGCAAGTCGACGCTGTTCCGCATGATCGCCGGCCAGGAGGAGCCCGACGGCGGCGCGATCGAGCTCGGCGACACCGTCTCGCTCGCCTACGTCGACCAGCTGCGCGACCACCTCGCCGCGGACAAGACGGTCTACGACGTGATCAGCGGCGGCGAGGACGTGATGCAGGTCGGTCGGCGCGAGGTGCCGTCGCGCGCCTACGTCGCGTCGTTCAACTTCCGGGGCCCCGACCAGCAGAAGCTCGTCGGCGCGCTCTCGGGCGGCGAGCGCAACCGCGTCCACCTCGCGACGCTGCTCAAGAGCGGCGGCAACGTGCTCCTGCTCGACGAGCCCACGAACGACCTCGACGTCGACACGCTGCGCGCGCTCGAGGACGCGCTCGTCGAGTTCCCCGGCTGCGTCGTGATCACGTCGCACGACCGCTGGTTCCTCGACCGCATCGCGACGCACATCCTCGCCTTCGAGGGCGACAGCCACGTCGAGTGGTTCGAGGGCAACTACCAGGACTACGAGAAGGACCGCCGCCGCCGGCTCGGCGCCGACGCCGACCAGCCGCACCGCCTCAAGTACCGGCGGATCGACGCGTAGCGGACGCGCCTAGCGCGAGCGCGCCGTCCGTCGCGCGCGGCGCCACTCGAGCAGGCCGACGGCCGCGAGCACGGCGGCCGCGAGCGCGACCGCGTGGACGGGCTCGCCGAGCCAGTGGGCGGGCGTTCCGGCGTGCGACGGGTCGCCGTGGCCGGGGTGCGCGGCGGCGGGATGGGCGAGCACGGCCGCGCCGAGCAGCGCGAGCGCGCGGGCGCACGTCCCGGGGATCGAGAGCGGCTTCGTCGTCATCGCGTCTTCCCTCCGCGGGCCGCGTTCGCTGCGGCCGCGCCGCGCCGGGCGGCGCCGCATGCTCCCACGTCCCCGCGCGCGGCACAAGGCGCGCGCGTCACTCGCCGCCGCCGTCCTCGGGCTCGATCGTGACCTCGCGCCGTCGCTTCATGCGCTCGAGGCGCTGGCGCTCGGCCTCGCGCAGCCGCTCCTTCACGAGCGAGCCGTCGAACTCGAACTCGTGGTCGACCGCGGCGTGTTCGTCGTCCGAGCTGCGCGCCTCGATGTGCAGGCGGTTGTGCCCGAACGCGACGGGCACGGTGCCGCGGAAGCGCCCGCCCGTCCCGTACGCGAGCCCGTCCGCGTCGGCGCCGAGCGTCTCGTTGCGCACCGAGATCGAGGTGACGTAGGGCATGCGGATGTCGCGCAGGTAGTCGCGCGCCTCGTCGGGGCGCAGCACCTGCGTGAAGCGCCCGCGGTTGTCGCGGAGCATCTCGGCGACGAGCGTCGAGGGCTCCGACGACGCGCCGCCGAGCGCGTAGAGGTGCAGCGCGACACCGTGCTCGTGCGCGCGGCGCGCGAGGCCGAGCACCTGCGCGCGCGCGTTCGCCGGCTGCTGCGCGTCGGGGCCGAAGGGCAGGGCGCGCGTGCCGTCGGCGAGCATCACGAGCAGCTTGCGCGCGTGCGGGCGCGCCCCGGCGGCATCGCCGCCCGTGAACTGCAGGGCGTCGAGCGCGAAGGCGAGCCCGCTCGCGAACGTGGGGGCGCCCGCCGCGCCGCGCGCGCCGAGCGCGACGAGCGCGCGGTCGAGCGCGGCGGCGTCGTCGGTGAGCGCGATCTCGGTGCGCGCGCCCGTGTGCTCGCCGCGCCGCGGCCGCACGTTCGGATGGCTGACGACGCCGATGCGCGTCTCGCCGAGCCGCGGGCGCGCGCGCTCGACGAAGGCGCGCGCCGCCTCGACCTGCGCGGCGAGCAGACCGCGCGCGCCGACGTCGGCCGACGTGTCGATCGCGATCACGACGTCGTAGTCGGCGCCCTGGAGGCCGCCGAGCCGCACGCTCCCCTCGACCGTCGCGACCGGCTCGGCCGCGCGCAGCGGCATCTGCGACGAGGGCGACGCCACGTCGATCGTCATCGCGCCGAAGCCGTCGCCGTCGCGCGAGACGGCGCAGCGCTCCATCACGTCGGGGTCGAAGACGTCGATGCCGCGCACCCACGAGGGCGCCGGGACGTGCGCGTCCGGCGGCTCGACGCAGCGCCAGCGCAGCTCGTTCCACAGCACGCCCGCGTCCTCGAGCTGGCACGTCTCGACGGGGACGCGCGCGTGCGCGGGATGCGCGACCCACTTCCGCTCGGGGCGGTGCCAGACCTCGAGCTCGATCTCGCTCCCGCGGCAGGACGCGCGCGGATAGAAGACGTAGACGGGGTCGCGCGGCCAGCCGACGAGCGAGTCGGTGGGCTCGAAGAGCTCGGGCGGCGCCGCCGCGCCGGGCCGCGGGCCGAGCACCGCGAGCGCGAGCGCGACGAGGTGTGCGAGGACGAGCGCGCGCACGAGGGCGAGCGCGCGCGTCGCGGTCGGAGGGCGGGTGGCGGAGCGGGGGGTCACGGGTGGCTCGGGGTCTCGTGCGAAGCGCGCGGCCGCGCCGCGGGCGGCGCGGAGCGTAGCGCGGGCTCCGGCGCGGCCGCTGCGGCCACCGCGCGCCTCCGGCCGTGCGGCCGCGCCCGCGGGCCGTCCTGGATGTTAGGCGCCCGCGGTCGATCCGCGGCGCAGGAGGGCCGCGACGAGCGCGACCGAGCCGAGCTCGAGGACGAGCGCGCCGTTCGTGTAGGCGCCGAAGCTGCCGTCGACCACCGCGCCCGCGAGCCGCACGCTGCCGAGCCCGGCCGTCAGGCAGCCGAGCGTGACGAGCGCGGCGCGCGCGTGCGCGGCGCGCACGAGCCCGAGCAGCGCGATCGCGCCGATCGCCGCCTGCGCGCCGCCGTACATCGCGCGCAGCTCGGTCGTCCCGGTCGCGGTCGTCGCCGCGACCCCCGCGATGCCGGCGAGCGCATCGGGGCTCGCCGCGAGGTAGAGGCCGTAGGGCAGCCAGACGAGCACCGAGAGCCCCAGGAACACGCGCACTCCGGTCATCGACACCTCCGTGCGCGGCGTCCGGCCGCGCGTTCGCGTCAGAACGCGTCGCCGCCCGCCGCGAGGAACGCCTCTTCCTCGGCCGTCGGCGCGCGGCCGAGCGTCGCGTTGCGGTGCGGAAAGCGGCCGAAGCGCTCGACGACGTCGCGGTGGCGGCGCGCATAGTCCTCGAACGTGTCGAACGCCGCCGCGGCGGCGCGCGGCGCGCGCTGCCGCAGCGCCTCGAAGAGCGCGACGCTGCGCGCCTGCTCGGCGCGGTCCTCGGCGTGCTCGAAGGGCAGGTAGAGGAACGCGGCCTCGACGGCGCGCAGGCAGAGGTCGAAGCCGCGCTCGATCGCGCGCGCCGCAATGCGTCGCGCCGCGGCGTCGAGCGCGAAGGCGCGCGGGTCGCCGCGCCGCAGGTTGCGCGGGAGCTGGTCGTGCACGAGCACCGCCGCGAGCGCGCCGCGCGGCGTCGCGCACCACGCGTCGAGCGCGGCGTCGCCCGCCTCGGCGCGCTCGAGCCATCCGCCGAACTGCTCGCCGAGGAGCGCATCGAAGTCCGCGCCGCCGCCGAACCAGCGCGGGACGAGCGCCGCGATGCGCGCGGCGTCGCGCTCGCTCCCCTCGAACCACGCCGCGAGCAGCGCGGCGCCATCGGCGGCCGGCGCGCGCGCGTCGGGGTCGAGGTCGAGGAAGCGCAGCGGGTCGCGCTCGAGGCCCGCGACGAAGCGGCCGACGCTCGTGCCGAGCGGCTCGAGCGCCCCCGTCTCGGCGCGCACGCGCACGACGTCGCGCCCGCGCAGCGCGAGCTCGTCGCCGAACGTCGTGCGCGCGAACGGGATGTCGGTGGGCTCGAGCGCGGGCGTCGTCGCGACGACGCCGTCGGGCGCCTCCCACGCGACGCGCAACGAGTGCCAGCGCGGCGCGTCGCAGGCGCCGCGCACGTGCAGCGCGCCGTCGAGCCAGACGCAGCCGTTGTGGCGCCCGACGATCGCGCGCAGCGCGCCCGGGAGCCGCGCGAGCAGCGCTTCGTCGCGCTCGGCGGGGCCGCGGTAGACGAGGGTGTCGTCGAGCGACATGGCGACCGCACGCTACCACGCGCCGTCGCGCGGCCGGCGGCGCATCGGGCGTCGACGCGGACGGAGTCGCGCACCGGCGCGCGTCTGCGTTGCGTTCGCCGCGGCCGCCGCGCAGACTGCGCGCCATGGCATTCGATCGATCGACGCTCTCGCCCGAGTGGCAGCGCGCGTTCGACTTCGTCGAGGCGAAGGTCGGCGGGCGCATCGTGGCCGCGGAGCGCCAGGCGCGCTGGCGCCCGGCCTGGTTCCTCGACGTCGAGCGCGACGGCGAGGTCGTGCCCGTCTACTTCCGCGGCGCGCGCGGGGAGACGGACCACGGCGTGTACGCGCTCGCGCACGAGTTCCGCTGCATGGAGATCCTCGAGCGCCACGGCATCCCGGTGCCGCACGTGTACGGCTTCTGCGACGACCCGGAAGGCTTCCTGATGGCGAAGGCGCCGGGCCGCATCAGCCTCGCGACGGCGCGCGACGAGGCCGAGCGCAAGGCCGTGCTCGAGCACTACATGCAGATCCTCGCGCGCATCCACGCGCTGCCCCTCGACGACTTCGTCGCGGCGGGCTTCGCGCGGCCGGCCTCGGCGGCCGACCTCGCGCTCGGCGACTTCGCGCACTGGGTGCGCGCGTTCCGCAAGACGAAGGCGCGGCCCGAGCCGCTGATCGAGTTCGCGATCGACTGGCTCGAGCGCAACGTGCCGCAGGGACGCGAGCGCGCGTCGCTCCTGTGCGGGGACTCGGGGCAGTTCCTGTTCGACGAGGGCCGCGTGACGGCGGTGATCGACCTCGAGCTGTCCTACATCGGCGACCCGGCGGCCGACCTCGGCGGGCTCCTGTCGCGCGACCTCTCGGAGCCGATGGGCGACATCGGCGACGCGATCCGCGCGTACGAGGCGGCGAGCGGCGAGCGCGTCGATCGCCGCGTCGTGCTCTACCACGCGATCCGCTTCGGCATGGTGACGCCGCTGTCGACCTCCGTGCAGGTCGCGGCGCCGACGCCCATGACGGACTTCGTGCAGTACCTCGCGTGGTACCTCGTCTACTCGCGCTGTCCGATGCAGCTCGTGGCGCACGCGACGGACGTCGACGTGCCGCCGGCCGCGCTCCCGGACGAGGCCGACAGCGAGTGCGCGAAGGCCTTCGACGTCCTCGTCGATCGCATCGGGAAGCTGCCGGCGGCCGACGAGTTCGCGGCCTACCAGCGCGAGGCCGTCGCGCGCACCGCCGAGTACCTGCGCCGCGCGGACCGCTACGGCGCGGCGCTGCTCGAGGACGACCTCGACGAGGCGCGCGAGCTGCTCGGCGCGCGCCCGCGCGGCTGGCGCGAGCGCGACGAGGCGCTCGAGGTGCTCGTCGGTCGCAACGAGGGCGAGCTCGACGCGGCGCTCGTCCGCTACTTCGTGCGCCGCTGCCAGCGTCACGAGTTCCTGCTCGCGCCGGTGATGAAGGAGCTCGCCGGCGCGCGCATGCAGACGCTCGACTAGCGACGCGATGGCGCCCTTGCGACGTCCGCACCCGCGCGGCGCCTCCGCCGCGCGCCTCGCCGCCGCGCTCGCGGCGTGCCTCGCCGCTGCGACGATCGCCGCGCCGCGCCTCGCGCGCGCCGACCCGGCGGAGCACGACGCGCGGCTCTGGGCGCAGGCGACGGGACGCCTCGGGCTCGGGCCGCGGGCGGCCGCCCTGCTGCTCGTGCAGGTCCGGCTCGCGGACGATCTCGCGCGGCTCGAGCGCGTGCTCGTCTCGCCGGCGCTCGAAGCGACCTTCGGGCCGCTCTCGCTCGCGCTCGGCTACGACGCGCACGTCGTCGAGTGGCCGCGCGACGCGGTCGAGCACCGGGTGTTCGAGCAGGTGGCGCTCGCCCACCCGCTCGCGGGCTTCGACGTCGCGCACCGCCTGCGGCTCGAGCAGCGCTTCGCGCCGCACGCGGACGGTGCGGCGCTGCGCCTGCGCTGGCGGCTCGGCCTCGTGCGCGGGCTCGGCGGCGGGCCCTTCTCCGTCGAGCTCGCGAACGAGCTCTTCGTCGCGCTCGACGACCGGCGCCCGCACGCGCGCGCGGGCTTCGACGAGGCGCGCCCCTACGCGGGCCTTCGCCTCGACGTCGGCGGCGGCCTGCGGCTCGAGACGGGCTACCAGCTCCAGTACGTCTCGCGGCCCGGGCGCGACGCCGCCAACCACACCTGGCTCGTCGCGCTCGCGCTCGCCCGTTAGGCGGGCGGGAGGCGCCTAGCGTCCGAAGGCGCGCTGGATGCGGGCGATCGCCTCTTCGACGTTCTCGCGCGAGTTGAAGGCGCTGATGCGGAAGAAGCCCTCGCCGGCGGCGCCGAAGCCCGAGCCCGGCGTGCCGACGACGTGGGCGCGCTCGAGCAGCTGGTCGAAGAACTCCCAGCT
This sequence comes from Myxococcota bacterium, assembly GCA_041389495.1. NCBI lineage: Bacteria > Pseudomonadati > Myxococcota > Myxococcota bacterium. The sequence continues at coordinate 1,330,935 of JAWKRT010000001.1, forward strand.
CGTCGCGCCGCCGGGCGTGCGCAGCCAGATGTAGGGCGCGTGCTCGCCCGCGTGCGCCTCGATGCCCGCGGCCGCGAGCCCCTCGCGGATGCGCCGCGCGTTCTCCATGTAGTGGGCGACCTGCTCGGCCGTCTGCTTGCGGCCGGCGTCCGAGAACACGGCCGCCGCCGCGCGCTGCACGATGTAGGGCACGCCGTTGAACTTGGTCGCCACGCGCCGCGCCCACAGGTCGCGCAGCGCGACGCGCTCGCCGTTCGCGGCCACGCCGGTGAGGGCCCGCGGCACGACGGTGTAGGCGCAGCGCACGCCCGTGAACCCCGCGCGCTTCGAGAAGCTCCGCATCTCGATCGCGCACTCCTTCGCGCCCGGGATCTCGTAGATCGAGTGCGGGAGCGCGTCGTCCTGGATGAACGCGTCGTAGGCGGCGTCGAACAGGATCACCGCGTCGCAGTCGCGCGCCCACGCGATCCAGTCGGCGAGCGCCTCGCGCGTCATCACGGCGCCGGTCGGGTTGTTGGGCGAGCACAGGTAGGCGATGTCGTGCGCGGACGAGGGCGGCGCGGGGACGAAGCCGTTGTCGGCGTCCGCGCGCAGGTAGGTGACGCCCGCGTAGCGCCCGCCGGCGTCGGCCTCGCCCGTGCGGCCCGCCATCACGTTCGTGTCGACGTAGACGGGATAGACCGGGTCGGTCACGACGAACGAGCAGTCGCTGCCGAAGATCTCCTGGATGTTCGCCGTGTCCTGCTTGCTGCCGTCGGAGACGAACACCTCGTCGCGCGCGAGCTCGACGCCGCGCGCGCGGAAGTCGTGCTCGAGGATCGCGTCGATCAGGAAGTCGTAGCCGTTCTCGGGCGGATAGCCCTGGAACGTCTCGGCGCGGCCCATGTCGTCGACGGCCGCGTGGAGCGCCTCGACGACCGCGGGCACGAGCGGCAGCGTGACGTCGCCGATGCCGAGCCGGATGATCGCGGCATCGGGGTGCGCGGCCTGGAAGGCGCGCACGCGGCGGCCGATCTCCGGGAACAGGTAGCCGGCCTTGAGCTTGCGGTAGTGGTCGTTGATGCGGGCCATCGTTCCTCCGCGGTGATCGGGAAGCGGTCGGGTGGGGGATGCGATCGGTCGGTGTCGCGCTCGCGCGCGGCGCGCGCCTAGCCGTTCTTCGCGGGCGCGAACGCCTCGAGGAGTGCGACGTCGGGCCCGGCCTCGCCGTCCGCGCGCAGCGGCTGGATGCACACGTGGCTCGCGCCCGCGTCCCAGTGCGCCTGCACGCGCTCCCAGATCGCCTTCTCGTCGCCCCACGCGACGATCGCGTCGACGAGCCGGTCGCTGCCGCCGTCCTGGAAGTCGGCATCGCCGAAGCCGAGCTCGCGCAGGTTGTTCTGGTAGTTCGGGAGCCCGACGTAGATCTTCATCGCCGCGCGTGCGACGGCGCGCGCCTTCGACGGGTCGGTCTCGCGCAGCACCATCTGCTCGGGACAGAGCCACGCCTTCGGGCCGAGCGTCGCGCGCGCCTTCGCGGTGTGCTCGGGCGGCACGAAGTAGGGATGGGCGCCCGTCGTCTTCTCCGCGGCGAGGGCGAGCATGCGGCCGCGCAGCGCCGCGATCACGATCGGCGCGTCCTCGTCGGGCGGCCGTGCCATGAACAGCGCCTTCTCGATCGCCTCGAGATAGGCGCGCATCGTCGCGACCGGCTTCTCGTAGGTGTGTCCGCGCACGCCCGCGACGAGGTGGCCGTGCGACACGCCGAGCCCGAGCACGAAGCGCCCGGGCGCGAGGCTCGCGAGCGTCTTCCAGATCGCCTTCGTCGTCATCGCGTCGCGCGCGTAGATGTTGGCGATGCCGGTCGCGAACGCGAGCCGCTCGGTGCGCGCGGCGAGGAAGCCGATCAGCGCGAACGGGTCGCGACCGACCGCCTCGGGCAGCCACAGCGCGCCGTAGCCCCACGCTTCGACGCGCCGCGCGAAGTTCGTGGCCTCGTCGGCGCTCATGCCGTCGAGCCACGTCCACACGCCGAGCCGTCCGATCTCCGTCGCCATGCCCGAAGCCTCCTCGTCGCTCCCGCTCCCGCGTTCGGCGGGCGCGCAGACTATCGCAGTCGCGTGCGAGCGCTGGCCACGGCCGTCGTCGAGTGCGACACTGCGCCGGCCCGCGGGGCCGACGGAGCGGACGATGCGCAGGCGATCGCGCGGGATCGCGGGGGCGAAGGCGGCATGAACGGCGGAGGTGCCGGCCCGGGTGGTCGCGGCCTGCGCGCGCTCCTCGCGGCGGGGGCGGTGGGAGCGCTCGTGAGCGTCGGCGGCTGGTTCGGAAGCGAGCGGCTCGAGCAGGACGACCGCTTCTGCAACGCCTGCCACCTCGACGGCTGGGTCTCGGGCACGCCGCTCCACACGCGCCAGCGCGACGGCTTCGCGGAGCGTCCGCCGCGCACGCTCGCCGGCTCGCACGCGACCGTCGCGGTCGACGGGCGCGCGGGCGACGCGGCCGCGTTCCGCTGCATGGACTGCCACGGCGGCGTCGGCTTCGCCGGCAAGCTGCGCGTGAAGGCGCTCGCCGCGAAGGACGCGTTCTTCTGGGTGGTCGGCGCGTTCGACGAGCCCGATCACATGCGCTGGCCGCTCCTCGACGACGACTGCCGCCAGTGCCACGCATCGTTCGCCGCGAAGGCCGGCGACTTCGAGGACCCGGCGTTCCACGACCTCGGCGTGCACAACGCCGATCTCGGCGTCGACTGCGTCGAGTGCCACCTCGGGCACGACGCGAGCGGCGACCCGGAGCAGTGGTTCGTCGCGGCCGCGCACGTGCGCGCGCAGTGCGCGCGCTGTCACGAGCGCATGGCCGGGGAGATGTGACGCGGGCGCCGTGCGCGCCCGTCCGCGGCGCCTTCGCGCCGCGCAGCGAGGGGAGGTCGATCGATGGGGATGTCACGAGCCGCGCTCGCGGCGCTGGTCGCGCTCGCGGCGGGCACCGCTTCCGCCTATCCGGGCGGCACACCGAGCTACCAGACCGACGTCGCGCCGTTCTGCGCGGGCTGCCACTCGTCGGTCGCGGAATCCGACCTCGAGGGCGCGGGCGAGCGCGCCGCGAAGGAGGTGATCGCCGCCAAGCACCTGGCGCCGATCGCCGCCGGCGAGAACGGCTACAAGGATCTCTCGGAGGCCGATCGCACGACGCTCGTCGCGCACATCCGCGCGCTCGACGCGAGCTCGACCATCCAGATGGAGTTCCCGCCGCAGGTCGCGGTCGGCGAGACGTTCAACGTCACCGTGAACGTGACGGGGGGCGCCGGCCCGGTCGTCGGCGTCGCGCTCGTCGACCGCGCGCATCGCTGGTACGCGAAGCCCGCGACGTCGGCGGGCTGGACGGTCGTCGGGCCGCCGTCGGTGATCGGGCAGGACGGCCGGCCGCAGAGCGAGTGGAGCGACGCGCGGCCCGAGAAGTTCGGGCGCGCGACGACGTACGTGAACGTGAAGGGCATCTCGTCGGACGCGAGCACCGAGTCGTGGGGCAGCGCGAAGGTGATCTTCACGCTGAAGGCGCCCGACAAGCCGGGCGACTATCCGCTCGTCGGCGTCTACCTGTACGGCACCGAGAAGGGCAGCCCGCTCGGCTACACGACGAACGCGGTCGGCTGGAAGATGCCGCGCGGCACGACCGCCGGCGCGTCGGGCCGCGTGCGCTTCACGCCCGAGCACGAGATCACGGTGAAGCCGGCCGAGGCGGCCGCCGCGCAGGGACAGTAGGCGCGCCGCGCGGGCGGCGGGGCGGCGCGCGCCGCCCCGCCGCCTCCGCGTCCGCGCGTCAGGCGCCGCCGCCCGCCTGCTTCTGCGCGTCCTCGAGCGGCTTCCAGTGGAAGAGCCCGAACAGCATCGTCTGCACGAAGTGGTGGCCCATCGAGCCGCCCGCCTTCGCCATCACCGCGCGCTTCGCGAGGAACTCGGCGAGGTGCGCGAGCGCCATCGCCCAGAACACGACGGTGCCGATGATCGACGCCGTGCCCGTCATCCCGAGCATCATGACGAGGCACACCACCCACACGAACGCCACGACGGTCTTGTTGCGGTCCATGCGCGCGGTGTACGCCGGCGCGCGCGCCGGCGTCAAGCGCTGCGTGCGAGGTCGGCGGCGGGGGCGGGCTGCGCCCGCTCGAGCTCGCCGGCGGCGAGCCGCGCGAGGTAGCGGTCGAGCTCGCGCTTGACGCTCCCCGACAGCAGCAGCACCCCGACGACGTTCGGGAAGGCCATGCCGAGGATCATGAGGTCGCCGAAGTCGAGCACGGCGCCCGGGTGGAAGACGGCGCCGGCCCACGCGAAGAGCAGGAAGAGCAGCTTGTAGACGAGCGTCGTGCGCACGCCGAACAGGCGCGCCCAGCACTGCTCGCCGTAGTAGCTCCACGAGATCATCGTGCTGAACGCGAACAGCACGGCGCAGAACGACAGCACGTAGCGGAACCACGGGAAGACGCTCTCGAACGCGAGCGACGTCATCTGGATGCCGCTCACGCCGGGCTCCGCGTAGGCGCCCGTCACGACGAGCACGAGGCCCGTCGTCGTGCACACGATGATCGTGTCGACGAACGGCTCGAGCAGCGCGACGATGCCCTCGCGCACGGGCTCGGGCGTCGCCGCGGCGGAGTGCGCGATCGCCGCCGAGCCGCAGCCCGCCTCGTTGCTGAAGGCGGCGCGCCGGAAGCCCTGGATCATCGTGCCGACGAGGCCGCCGAGGCCCGCCTCGAGCGAGAACGCGGATTCGAGCATGGTCGCGAACGCGTCGGGCACGCGCGCCGCGTCGAACACCAGGATCACGACGCCCGTCGCGACGTACACGCAGCACATCACGGGCACGAGCACGCCCGCGACCTCGCCGATGCGCCGGATGCCCCCGATGATCACGACGCCGACGGCGACCGAGAGCGCGAGCCCGAAGAACACCGGCGCGAGCCCCTCGAGCCCGTCGACGATCGCCGGGAACGTGCCCTCGAACTGGGCGTAGGCCTGGTTCGACTGGAACATGTTCCCGCCGCCGAAGCTCCCGCCGATGCACATCACCGCGAACACGATCGACAGCACCCGGCCGAACGTCGCGAGGCGCGTGCCCGCGAAGCCGCGCTCGAGATAGTGCTGCGGCCCGCCCGAGAAGTGGCCGTCCTCGCGCCGCACGCGGTGCATCTGCGCGAGCGTGCACTCGGCGAACTTCGAGCTCATCCCGAAGAAGCCCATCGCGATCATCCAGACGACGGCGCCCGGTCCGCCGACGCCGACCGCGACCGCGACGCCCGCGATGTTGCCGAGCCCGACCGTCGCGGAGAGCGCGGCCGAGAGCGCCTGGAAGTGCGAGATCTCGCCCGGGTCGCCCTCGCGCGCATAGCGTCCGCGCACGCAGTCGACGGCGTGGCGGAAGGCGCGGAAGTTCACGAACTGGAAGCGCAGCGTGAAGAAGACGGCGCCGGCGGCGAGCCACACGACGACCGCGGGAAGCTCGAAGGCGTCCGTCCAGAAGGCGAGGTCGAAGAAGATCACGGCCTCGATCGGCGCCACCAGCCAGGCGCGGAACGCGTGGTCGGCCGCTTCGAGGAAGTGCATCACGGCGCCGTGGGCGCCGGCGTCGACGATCGGGTCGGGCACGTGGACGCTTCCTCCGCGCGCATGCGCGTACGCATGCGGGAACGGGACGTTCGGGTTCGCGGGGGGAGCCGGGCGGGCGGTCGCAGCCGCGTCCGCACGCACGGTCGCGACCGCATCGGCCGCGCGGTGGGCGAGCATAATCCATCCGTCGCGCAGCGATGACGCGTCGGACCGGCTCGTCTACGCTGCCGCGCGCGATGAGCAATCCCCACGATCCCGCGGCCGCCGCGCCGTCGACGACGCTCTCCGAGCGCGCCTCGAAGGCGCTCGTCGCGGAGTTCGGCGTTCCGATCGCCCGCGAGGCGACGGCCGCCGATCCCGCGGCGGCCGCGCGCGCCGCGCGCGAGCTCGGCTTCCCGGTCGTGCTGAAGCTGAACGGCGACGCCATCGCGCACAAGACCGAGCGCGACCTCGTGCGGCTCGGTCTCACCGACGAAGCGGCCGTGCGCGACGCGGCGGCCGAGCTGCTCGCGAAGGCGCGGCCCGAGGACGGCGCCGTCGACCTGCTCGTCGCCGAGATGGTGCGCGGGCGGCGCGAGCTCATCTGCGGCGTCGTGCGGGACGCGCAGTTCGGCCCGTGCGTCGTGCTCGGGCTCGGCGGCATCCTGACCGAGGCGCTCTCGGACGTCGTGTTCGCGGCCGCGCCGGTGTCGCGCGCCGACGCGCGGGCGATGATCGACGGCCTGCGCGCGAGCCACCTCGTGACGCGCCCGTTCCGCGGCGAGCCCGCGGCCGACGTCGAGGCGCTCGTCGACCTGCTCGTCGGGCTCGGCGCGCTCGCGCTCGCGCGCCCCGACGTGGCGAGCGTCGACCTGAACCCGGTGATCCTGTCGGGCGGTCGGCCGGTGGCGGTCGATGCGCTCGTCGAGCTCCGCGCGGGCTCCGCGCCGGCGGGCGTGGAGGACGCGGCGGCCGCCCCCGCGCGCAGCGACGCGCAGGTGCTCGAGCGCTTCCGCCCGCTCTTCCACCCGCGCGGCATCGTCGTCGCGGGCGTCGCGAGCCACCCGGGCAAGTTCGGCTTCGTGACCTATCACAACCTGCGCGCGTTCGGATTCCGCGGCGCGCTCTTCCCCGTGAAGCCCGACGGCGCCGAGGTGCTCGGCGCGCCGACGCTGCGCGACGTCGCCGACGTGCCCGACGGCGCGGCCGACCTCGTGTTCGTGTGCACGCCGGCCGCCGTGAATCTCGAGCTGCTCGAGAAGTGCGCCGCGAAGGGCGTGCGCGCGGCCTTCGTCGCGAGTGCGGGCTACGGCGAGGCGGGCGAGGAGGGGCGCGCCATGCAGCGCGAGCTCGTCGCACGCGCGGACGCGCTCGGCATCGCGATGATCGGGCCGAACGGGCAGGGCGTCGTGTCGACGCCCGAGTCGATGTGCGCGCAGATCACCGCGCCGTATCCGCCCGCCGGGCGGATCGGCGTGGCGAGCCAGAGCGGCAACCTCGTCTCCGCGTATCTCAACTACGCGGTGCAGACGGGCGTCGGCGTGAGCAAGGCGGTGTCGCTCGGGAACTCCGCGCAGACCGAGCTCGCCGACGTGCTCGAGTACTTCGCCGTCGACCCCGACACCGACGTCGCGCTCGTCTACGTCGAGAGCGTCGGTCGCGGCGCGCGCTTCCGAGAGGCCGTCGCGCGCCTCACGAAGGTGAAGCCGCTCGTGCTCGTGAAGGGCGGCGTCGCCGACGAGGGCAAGCGCGCCGCCGCGAGCCACACCGGCGCGCTCGCGAGTGACGACCGCGTCTTCGACGGCCTCTGTCGCCAGCTCGGTGTGCTGCGCGCGCCGACCATCGAGGAGGCCTTCGAGTGGGCGGCGACGCTCGCGACGCAGCCGCTGCCGAAGGGCCGGCGCACCGTCGTCTTCACGAGCGTCGGCGGGTGGGGCGTGCTCGCGGCGGATGCGTGTGCGGCGAACGGGCTCGAGCTGATCCGCCTGCCGAAGGACGTCGAGGCGGCGATCGACTCGATGGTCCCGCCGCGCTGGAGCCGCAACAACCCGGTCGACCTCGCGGGCGGCGAGACGCGCGACACGATTCCCGCCGTGCTCGACCTGCTCGCCGCGCATCCCGAGGTCGACGCGATCGTGCACCTCGGCCTCGGCATCCAGGCGAACCAGGCGAACGCGTTCCGGCAGGGGCCGTTCTTTCCCGATCACGGGCTCGAGCGCATCGCGAGCTTCCACGAGCAGCAGGACGCTCGCTATGCGAAGGCGGCCGCGGAGGTCTCCGAGCGCCACGGCGTGCCCGTGCTCTCGTGCAGCGAGCTCGTCACGGCCGATCGCTCCTACGGCAATGCCGGGCCGCTCGCGGTGCGCGAGGCCGGTCGCGTCTGCTACCCGAGCGCGCACCGCGGCGTGCGCGCGCTGCGCGCGCTCGTCGACCGGGCGGAATACCTCCGACGCTAGGCGGGGCGGCGCGCGCCGCGCGCTCAGTCGGCCTCGCGCACGAGGTCGGCGCCGAGCGCGCGGAGCTTCTCCTCGATGCGCTCGTAGCCGCGGTCGATCACCTCGGCGTTCTGCACGATGCTCGGCGGGCCGGACGCGCACAGCGCGCCCATCAGGAGCGCCATGCCGGCGCGGATGTCGGGGCTGCGCACCGTCTGCCCGCGCAGCGGCGTCGGCCCGCGCACGACGACGCGGTGCGGGTCGCAGACGATGATGTTCGCGCCCATCTGGATCAGCGGATCGACGAAGTAGAGCCGGCTCTCGAACATCTTCTCGAAGAAGAGCACCGTGCCCTCGGCCTGCGTCGCGAGCACGATCATCGCGCTCATGAGGTCGGTCGGGAACTGCGGCCACGGGCCGTCGTCGACGCGCGGGATGGCGCCGCCCGCGTCGGCGGCGACGCGCGCGCGCTGACCGGCGGGCAGCACGACGCGGTCGGGCTCGATGCGCACGTCGAGGCCGAAGCGCTCGAAGACGCGGTGGGTCATCCAGTAGTGGCTGCGGACGGTGTCGCGAACGCTGATCGAGCCGCCCGTCGCCGCGGCGAGCGCGAGGTAGCTGCCCACCTCGATGTGGTCCGACACGACGCGGTGCCGCGCCCCGCCGAGGAGCCGCCCGCCGCTTCCGCGGATGCGCAGCGTGTTCGAGCCGGCGCCGCTGATGTCGGCGCCCATGGCGACGAGCAGCTTCGCGAGGTCCTGCACGTGCGGCTCGCCGGCGGCGTTGAGCAGCGTCGTCTCGCCCTCGGCGAACGCCGCCACCATCAGGATGTGCTCGGTGGCCGTGACGCTCGCCTCGTCGAAGAAGAGCGTGCCGCCGCGCAGCGCATCGGGCGCGGCCGGCGCGCGGAACTCGAAGCCGGCGTCGTCCACGACGACGCCGAGCCGGCGCAGGCCGTAGAGGTGCGCGTCGAGGCGTCGGCGCCCGATGCCGTCGCCGCCCGGTGCCGACACCTTCACGCGTCCCGTGCGCGTGAGCAGCGGCCCGACGAACAGGAAGGACGTGCGCGTGAGCTCGCACAGCTCGCGCGGGATCTCGCCCGTCGCGATGCGCTCCGCGCGCACGCGCACGACCGACCCTTCGCGCGCGACGTCGGCGCCGAGGTGCTCGAGCACGCGCAGCATGTTCTCGACGTCGCGGATGTCCGGGACGTTCTCGAGCACGACCTCCTGGTCGGTGAGCAGCGTCGCGGCGAGCATCGGCAGCACCGCGTTCTTGTTCCCGCTCGCGACGATCTCGCCCGCGAGCGGCCGACCGCCGCGGATCACGAACCGGCTCATGCGCCTCCCCCCTCGCGCCCCGCGCACCGGCGGGCCTCGGAGGGGAAGCCGCGGGAACGCGCGCGGGAGGGTAGCGGCTGCGGCCCGCGACACCGCTGCGCGCGCGCCGTCAGCGCGCGGCTCCGTCGTCGGCGCGCGCGCGCTCGAGCACGACGATGCCGAAGCGCGGGCCGCGGAAGGGCTCGGCGCCGATCGTCGCGACGACGCGGTAGTCGCGCTCGAGCCACGGCAGGAAGGCCGCGCCGTAGTCCGGGTCGCGGAGGAAGGGCCCGGTGCCGAACTCGGCGTGCCCGCGGTGCACGAGCGCGACGAAGTCGGGCGGCGACGCCTCGATGCGCGCGAGCATCGCCGCCGCACCGCCGTGCGCGCGCAGCTCGGGCGGGAGGAAGAGCGAGTACGGCGTCGGGTTGCGCCGCCGCAGCCAGTAGTTGAGCCCCGCGCCCTCGGGCATCGCGAGCAGCGTCGCGTCCTCGGGCATGACGCGCGCGAGCTCCTCCATCGCGCGCGCCATCATCGCGCCGCGCGGCGAGTGGGCGGGCCCGGCGACGAGGATGCGGTCCCGCCCCTCGCCGAGCGCGAACGTCTTGGTCGCGAGCACCTCGTTCGCGTCGCGCAGCGCGGCGACGGCGAACGCGGCGACGAGCGCGAGTGCGAGCGCGCGCGCTTCGCGCGAGCGCGGGGCGGTCGCCGCCACCGCGGCGGCGAGCGCGAGCGCGGGCGCGGCGAGCGCGAATCCGTAGTGCTGCACCTGCGGATGCAGGCCGAGCTTCGCGAGGAGCGCGAGCGCGTACGCGCCGAGGAGGAGCCGCGCGACGGCCGCGCCGCCCTCGCTCGCGCCGTCCTCCTTCGCGCCGCCCTCCTTCGCGCCGTCCTCCTTCGCGCCGCCCTCGCTCGCGCCGGCGCGCGGCTTCGCGTCGCGCGCCGCGCTGCGCGATTTCGCGAGCGTGACGAGCGCGACGAGCGCGACGGCCGCGACCGCCGCCGGGAGCGCGCGCGAGGTCGGCCCACGGGAGCGCGCCCGCCGCCGCGGCCGCGAGCGCGGCGGCTCCGGCGAGCCCTGCGCCCGCGCGCGCGATGCGGACCGGCGCGCGATCGACCGCCGCGCACGCGGCCGCGAGCGCCGCGCCCGCGGCGATCGCACCGAGCATGCGCGCGGCGTTGCGCGCGGGCGCGTCGAGGCCGGCGGTGTGCGCGTAGAACGCGTCGGCGCCGACGCCGCCGAGGTAGGGCGCGTTGCCGAGCGCGCCGCGCAGCGCTTCGCCGAGCGGCAGCGCGGTCGCGAGCGCCGCGACCGCGCCGGCGAAGACCGCGAACGCAGGCACCGTGATCGCCGCGGCGGCGCGCGCGCGCGTGCCGCGCGGCGCGAGTGCGACGGCGAGCGCCGCCGCGACGGCGCCGGGCACGAACGTCTCGGCCTTCGTCAGCGCGAGCGCTCCGAGGAGCGCGCCCGCGCCCGCGAGCGCACCCGTGCGCGGCGCCGGAGCGCGCAGCGCGCGCACGCACAGCGCGACCACCCCGAGGCCGAGCGCGAGCCCGTGCGTCTGCCCGTGCTGGTACGGCGTCGCGAAGTCGTAGTTGCCGACGTTGCCGTACTGCGAGAACGCGCACACGCACAGCACGGCGGCCGCGCCCGCGAACGCGCCGAGCGCCGACGTCGCGCGCGCGAGCAGCGCGTAGAGCAGGGCGACGATCGCGGCCAGCACTCCGAGGTTGGCGACGACGAGCGAGCGCACCGAGACGCCGAGGGCCGCGAACACCGCCGCGTTCGCGTAGGGCGAGAACGGGCCGTTGCGGTACGCGATGTCGCGATAGAGGACGTCGCCCTCGGTCAGGCGCCACGGCACGTAGAGCTCGAAGCCGAAGTCGATGACGGGGTCGGTCCAGCGACCCGCGCTCCACGCGACGAGCGCGGCGAACAACGCGCCGAGCGCCGCGAGCGCGCACGCGTGCCGCGCCTCAGTCCGCACCGGTCGCGGCCCCTCCGTCGCCCGTGCCGTCGAGGGCGGCGAGCGCGGGTGCACCCGGCACCGCGCCCATCCGCGGCGCGCCGGCGGCGAAGAACGCCGCCATCGCGGCGCGCGACAGGAAGGGCGTCGCGTGCACGGCGGCCGCGGGCGGCACCGTCGCGCGCGGGTCGAGCGCGAGCTGCTCGTGGGCCTGGATCATGCGGAAGACGCGGCCCGTCGGCGGCTCGCCGCGCGTGCGGCGGAGCAGCTCGTCGGCCTGCAGCCGCGCCTCGCCGACGGCGCCCGTCAGCAGCAGCGCGCGCACGAGCCGCTCGCGCGGCGCCACCTCGCCCGGGAGCTCGGCGAGCGTCTCGCGGTCGAGCGCGACCGTCTGCGCGTAGTCGCCGAGCAGGTAGGCGAGCAGCGCGAGGCGATCGCGCGCGCGCGCGCGCGCGACGGGGTCGGTGCCGACGCGGTCGGCGACGAGCGCGGGGTAGTCCGGCGGGACGACGCCCTCCTCGATCGCCCAGGCCGGGCGCCGCGCCGCCGCGGCGAGCGGGTCGAAGCCGCGCTCGGCGTCGAAGGGGACGCCGCGCGCGCGATAGTAGTCGGCCACGCGCGCGAGGTTGGCGCGGTTCCGCGCGTTGCGCCGCACGAACACGGAGTGGTCGACCGAGCGCGAGACGAGCACCCAGCCGGGTGCGCCGTCGAGGTGCGGCGTCGTGTAGTACGCCTCGCCCTCGACCGGCAGCCCCACGCCCACGTACACGTCGACGCCGCGCCGATCGAGCGCGGCGAGTGCGCTCTCGCCGTCGCGCACCTCGAGCTGCCGCGCGATGTGGAAGTAGTCGTCGAGCACGTCGGGCGGGTAGTGCTCGGTGCGGCCGTCGACGAACGTCTTCATGCGCGGCGCGAGCCAGTAGCCGAGGTAGCCGCCGAGCGTGTAGCGGTTGTAGAGGTTGCCCTCGAGCGCGGCGTCGCGCAGGAAGCGCGCCGCGCGCGCGTAGAACGGGCCCGGGGCGTAGGGCGCGCGCGCGTACTCGGCGAGCGTGCGCGGCAGCGTGCGCGCGCGCTGGTCGAAGCCGCCGCTCGCCGGGAATGCGACGGCGAGCGCGCACGCCGCGACGGCGGCGATGCGCGCGGCGGCGCGCCGCGCGGGCGCGCGCTGGCGGCCGAGCGCGCGGCACGCGAGCGCGAGCGGGAAGAACCCCATCCAGAGGAAGCGCACCGACACGAGCAGCGCGACGGCGCCCGCGAGCGCGAGCCCGAGGTGCTCGGCGTCGAGCGCCTCGAGCGCGTCGCGGCTTCGCGCGCGCACGACGCGCACGAGCCGGGCGGTCGCGAGCGCGGCGACCGCGACGAGCAGCGTGTTCGCGATCGCCCACGCGAGCGGGCTCACGAGCGGGCCGAGGGTCGGGAGGGCGAAGGGGTCGAAGTGCCGCCACTCGTCGGAGATCTGCCAGATCGCGGTGTCGCGCGACGAGGTGAAGAACGTGAGGTGCTGACCGACGCCGCGCGGGTTCGCGAGCGCGGCCGCGAGCATCGCGCCGAGCGCGACGCCGAGCGACCGCGCGCGCGCGCGCCGCGCGGCCCGCGCGGCGTCGTCGCGCGCGATGCGGAGTGCGGATTCGAGCCCGGCCTCGAGCGCCAGGCCGAGCAGCGCGGCCACGACGAGCGCCGGCCCGAGCGCGAAGAGCGAGTGCGCGTTCGCCCAGACGAGCGCGAGCAGGGCGGCGAGCGCGATGCGCCGAGGCGGCGGCGCGCCCGGGCGCGCGAGGAGCAGCGCGTACGTCGCGAGCGTCGCCGGGATGCTCACGAGGTCGGGGCGGAGCTGGATCAGCCGCCACCACGCGAGCGCGAGGAATGCGGCCAGCGCGGCCCACGCGAAGGCGCCGCGCACGCCGGCGCGGCGCAGCGCGAGCAGTGCGGTCGCCGCGATGCCGAGCACCGCGAGCGCGTGCGCGACGCGCAGCGCCCCGAGTCCGAATGCGGAGGCGATCGCGTAGGTGGCGACGCCGAACAGCCACTCGTGCTGCACGGGCGCATCCGGCCCGGCCGTGTGGAGCATCGGGTCGGCGGCGGGCCACGGCCCCTCGGCCAGGTAGGCGCGCCCGGCGCCGAGGTGGAACCACAGGTCGTTCGTGCGGATCGGCGCGGCGGCGAGCACGAGCACCATCGCGAGCACCGCGAGCGCGCCGACGGCCGCGACCGCGGGAACGGCCGCCGCACCGCGCGCGTTCGGGTCCGGCTCGGCGTCCGCGCTCATGGCCGGCAGGGTACGCCAACCCGCGCCCGTGGCGTCGCGGCGCCGCGTCGGATTCCATCCCGCGGATGCCCGATCCGCCGCCGCGCACCGCGCACGTCACTCCGCCGCCGCCGCGCTCGCCGCGCTCGCCGCGCGACCGCGACGCCGACCGCGCCGACGCGCGGGCCGACCGCGCCGCGATCGCCGCGATCGCGCTGTGCGTCGCGTTCGGCGTCGTCGCGAGCGCGCTCGCCGCGCGCACGAGTCCGTGGCTCGACGAGGTCTGGACGTTCGAGCTGCTGCCGCGCGTGATGCACGCGTCGGACGTGCTCCTGCGCCTGCCGCACGCCAACAACCATCCGCTCAACACGCTCTACCTGTACTGGCTCGGCGACGTCGGCGACCGCTTCGCGCTCTACCGGCTCCACAGCATCGCGGCGGGCGCCCTCGTCGTGGGCTTCGGCGCCGCCTTCGCGTGGCGCTTCGGGCGCGCGGCCGCCGTGATCGCGGCCGCGCTGCTCGCGACCTCGTTCGTCGTCGTGCACCACGCGTCGCAGGCGCGCGGCTACGCGCTCATGCTCGCCGGCGCGCTCGGCGCGACGACCTTCCTGGCGCGCGACCTCGACGCTCCGCGCGCGCGGAGCGCGCTCGCCTACGCCGCGTGCACGGCGGTCGCGTTCCTCGCGAACCTCTACTACCTGCACACGTTCGTCGCGCTCGCCGTCTGGAGCGGGGCCGTGCTGCTCGAACGCGCGCTGCGCGCCGAGGGGCCGCTCTCCGCGCGGCTCGGGCGCGCGGCGCTCGCGGTCGCGCGTCTGCACGCGCTCCCGGTCGCCGTCTTCGCCTTCGTGTTCCGCGTCTTCTACCTGCCCGGGCTCACCGGCACGCAGTTCGCGACCGACCACCGCGGCATCGTCGTGCAGGCCGTCTCGCTCGCCTTCGGAGGGCCCTTCGTCGGGCCCGGGGCCGAGCGCCTGTTCGTCTTCGGCGCGCTCGCGTTCGCCGCCGGGCTCGCCGTCGTCGCGCGGCGCCGCGACCGGACGGCGCTGCTGTTCGCGCTCGCGATCGCGCTCGCCCCCGCGCTCGTGCTCGCGGTCTCGCGGCCGCGCGCGCTGTTCGTGCGCTTCTTCGCCGCGAGCGAGGTCTACCTGCTGCTGCTCGTCGCGATCGCGCTCGGCGCCCTCGCGCGCGCGCGCCGCGCGGGCCGGCTCGGCGCGGTCGTCGCCACGGCCGTCGCGCTCGCGATCGCCGCGGCGAACCTCTCGCACGTCGTCGACCTCGTCCGCTACGGACGCGGGCAGTACGACGACGCCTTCCGCTACATGGCGGCCGAGACGGTGGGGCCGGTGACGGTGGCGAGCGACCACGTGCTCGCGATGCGGCTCATGTCGCAGTTCTGGGCGCGCCTCCTGCCGGAGGCGTCGATCGTCTTCCTGCCCGAGCCCGACGCCGCGAGCCCGCCGCGCTTCTTCGTGCGCGTCGCGCGTCCGTGGCCGGCCGAGATCCAGTACGCCGGGCATCTCTACGACCGCGACCGGCTGTTCCGCACGTCGGGCTTCGGCTTCGACTGGCAGCTCTACCGGCTCGTTCCGATGGCGGACGCGCTGCGCCGCAAGGGGATCGACCCGGGTCGTTAGGCGGGCGCGCCGCGCGCCGCTCAGACGCCCGCGTCGGGGCGCGCGACGTCCTCGAGCGGCGGCGCGGGAAGCGAGGTCGCGAGCGCGAAGACGACCGCGGTCGCGGCCGCCGCGATCGCGAACGGCGCGGGGCGCGCGACGTCGTAGGCGTGCCCCGCGACGAGCGGGCCGACGACGCGCGCGAGCGCGGCCGCCGACTGGTAGGTGCCCATCACCGCGCCGCGCGTGTGCTCCGCGGTGCGGAACGAGGCGAGCGTCATCAGCGACGGCTGCAGCAGGGCGCGGCCGACCGCCGCGAGCCCGAGCGGCACGAGCAGCCAGACGACGGTCGGTGCGGCGGGCGTCGCGACGAAGCCGGCCGCGAGCACGACGGCCCCGGTGCGGATGAGCGTGCGCTCGCCGAAGCGCGCGGAGAGCGTGCGGATCGCGCCGCCCTGCACACCGCCCATCACGATCGCCATGCCGAACAGGATCATCGAGACCGCGAACGCGTCCCAGCCGAAGCGGTCGAGCATGTAGAGCTGGAAGACGGTCTCGAGCTGCGTCACCGCGAATGCGAAGGCGAAGTTCGTCGACGTGAGCAGCGCGACGCCGGGCTGCCGCAGCGCGTCGATCCGCGACAGGGCGGGCGCCGCGTCGCCGGCGCGCCGCGCGTGCTCGGGCGACTCCGGAAGGCGCGTCCAGGCCTGCACGAGGTTCACGGCGGAGAGCGCGGCGGCGACGAACATCGGCGCCGCATAGCCGGCCTTCGACGCGACGCCGCCGATCGCCGGGCCGAGCGTGAAGCCGATCGCGAAGGACAGGCCGATCAGCCCCATCCAGCGCGGCCGGTCCTCGTCGGCGGTGACGTCGGTGATGTAGGCCGTCGCGACGCCGACGTTCCCGGAGAACGCGCCCGCGAGCACGCGCGCGGCCAGGATCGTCGCGAGCGAGTCGGCGAAGCCGAGCGCCGCGAGCGCGACCGTGTTCCCGGCGATCGTCGCGAGCAGCACGGGCCGGCGCCCGACGCGGTCCGAGAGCCGGCCCCACACGGGGCCGAACGCGAACTGGAAGAGCGCGAAGCTCGCGACGATCGCGCCGACCTCGAGCCCTCCGGCGCCGTACTGGACCGCGTAGAAGGGAAGGATGGGGACGACGATCGCGAAGCCGATCAGGTCGACGACGACGACGGCCAGCAGCACGTGGAGCTGCGGGTAGGCCCGCGCGCGGGGCGCATCGGCGTCGGCGGTCGGGGGCGGAATGGCGGGCTCCGTCGGTCGGGCGGCGGGACGCTAGCAGCCCGCGTCGCCGCGCCCGCCCACCCCGACTCGCGCTGCGCGCCGGCCGCTCCCGCGGCGCCCGTCCGTCGTCGGCCGCGGGTCGCGCGCAGTGCGTCGCCGGGCTCAGCCCGCGGCCCGCCGCGACCGATGGTGCGAGGGTCCGCCACCCGGGCGGCGCGAACCGCTCGCCCGCGGCGAGCCCTTCAACCCGTTCGTGGGAGTCATGGCGGAGCCCTTCCCCCCTCTTTCCGACGAGCGCGGCGACGGCGGGAGCGAGCCGACGTGGCCGGTCGTGGACCGCCGCCGCAGCGCGGACCGGCGCTCCCGTCCGACGCGCTTCTTCGACTCCGTGCTCGGCCATCGCCGGCGCCGCGCCGGTCGCCGCGCGGGCGAGGGCGCCGACCAGTACGTCGACCGCCTCGGCACGCGAGGCATCGCGCTCGCGCTCGCGGTCTTCGCGCTCAACATCTTCGACGCCTTCTGCACGCTCGTCTGGCTGCGCCGCGGCGGCAGCGAGGGCAATCCGATCATGGACTGGGCGCTCGATGCGGGCGACTCGGTCTTCCTGTTCCAGAAGTGCTTCGTCGCGGCGATCTGGATCGTCGTGCTCGTCGTGCACAAGAACTTCCGGCTGGCGCGACTCGGGCTCTGGTCGCTGCTCGTCGTCTACGCGCTGCTCGCGATCTACCACGGCTTCCTCGCGCTGTGCGCGGAGCCCGTTCCCCACCCGTGACCGCAGCGCGCGCCCGCGCGCGCCGGCTGCGGTGCGCGGTCGCGGATCCGCCGGTCGGGCCCTAGCCTCGGACTCCCGCGTCGATGCGCCGGGCCCGGCGACCGGGCGCCGGGCGTCGAGGGCCGATCGGGGACGGAGGTCGAGGGGATGCGAGCCGCCGTCCGCGGCATCTCGGCCGTCTGCGCGGCGCTGCTCGTGCCGCCCGCGTGGATCGCGCTCGGCGGCGGCGCGGACCTCGACGTCGCGCTCGCCGGCGGCCGCGCGCTGCGACTCGTGTGGTACGACCCGGTCGGTGCGCCGTGCGCGCTCGCGGTCGCGCTCGCCGGCGCGATGCTGCGGCCGCGCGTGGCCGGGCGCTTCGCGCGCGCGCTGCTCGTCGCCTACGCCGCGCTGCTCGTCGTCGCGACGTGGGCGGCGGTGGGCGACGGCCTCGACGTCGGCTGGCTCTCCGCGCGCTACCCGCTGCGTCCCTCGCTCGCGGCCGCGCTCGCGCTCGCGGGCGCGCTGCGCGGCGGGCTCGCGCGCGTCGCGTGGCGCCCCGCGGCGGCCGCGCTCGCGGCCGGCGCCCTCGCGACGGCGTCGCTCGTCGCCGCGGACCGCGCCGATCTCCGCGCGCGCGTGCTGCGCGGCGAGCCGGCGGCTGCAGGGCGCCCGCCCGCGACGAGCACGCGCGCGCCCGACGTGCTCCTGATCGTCGTCGACACGCTGCGCGCCGACGCGCTCGCGAACGCTGCGGCCGATGCGCCGCACATCGCCGCGCTCGCCGGCGAGTCGCTCGTGTTCGAGCGCGCGTTCTCGAACGCGGCGTGGACGCTGCCCTCGATGATGGCGCTCTACGCGAGCCGGCATCCCTCGACGATCGACCCGCGGCTGCGCGGCAGCGCGGAGTTCCGCGTGCCGCTCGCCGCCGATCTCGCGACGCTCCCGAGCGCGCTCGCCGCGCGCGGCTACCACACGGCCGGCTTCGTGAAGAACCCCGTGATCGCGCCCGGCTCGGGCTTCGAGCGCGGCTACGACGTGTACGAGTGGGTGGGCGGCGAGGACGCCGACGGGCAGTCGGCGCGCCAGCTCGTCGACGCGGTGCTGCGCTGGGCGCGCGTGCTCGCCGCGGCGCGCGAAGGCGGCGAGGCCGCGCGGCCCTGGTTCGCGCACGTGCACTTCATGGATCCCCACGTGCACTACCGGCCGCCGCGCGCGTACTGGTCGGAGCGCGCGCGCGCCTACGACGGCGAGTTCGACGGCCACGCGCGCACGCTCCACCGCATGACGCGCGACGGCCGCCGGCCCGGGGCGGGCGACGTCGCGCAGATGAAGGAGCTGTACGCGGGCGAGGTGCGGTACCTCGACGCGCAGGTGGGGCGGCTGCTCGACGCCCTCCGCGCGCTCGGCCTGCTCGACGGCTCGACGATCGTCGCGTTCACGGCCGACCACGGCGAGCAGTTCGGCGAGCACGGCGGCTTCGAGCACCGCGACCTCAACGTCGAGAACGTCGCCGTGCCGCTCCTCCTGCGCG
Source organism: Myxococcota bacterium (assembly GCA_041389495.1). Taxonomy (NCBI): domain Bacteria; kingdom Pseudomonadati; phylum Myxococcota; species Myxococcota bacterium. Next base: position 1,349,604 of record JAWKRT010000001.1, read on the forward strand.
CGCCCGGGCTCGCGCCGGGGCGCCGCGCCGAGCCGGCCGGGCTCGTCGACGTCGCGCCGACGCTGCTCGCGCTCGCGGGGGCGGGCGGGCTCGACGGCGCCGAGGGGCGCGACCTGCTCGCATCGCCCGGCGCGCCGCCGCGCGTCGTGAGCGAGTTCGGCGGGAAGACGCGCATCACCGACGGGCGCTATGCGCTCGTCGCGGACGCGCAGGGCGCCGAGCGCTTCTTCGACCTCGAGGTCGACCCGCGCGAGCAGCGCGTGCTCGGCGGGGCGGTGCCGCTCGACGCCGCGGCCGCGCGCGCGCGCGCGCAGCTTCGCGCGGCGCTCGAGCGCCACCGCGGCGCCGCGCGCGCGCGCGCGCCGGCGGCGGCGCCGCCGCGGCACCGGCGCACTCGACGCGCGCGTGCGCGAGCACCTCGAGGCGCTCGGCTACACGACCGACTAGCGACTTCGTCGCACGCCCGGAATGCGAACGGCGGCGTTCCCGACCTGGGAAGCGCCGCCGCCGCATTCTGGGAAGAAATCGTGGATCCGCGCGCGCGATGCGCGCCGCGGGTTCGCGCTCAGTCGCTCCGGCGCGCGCCGGCCCAGCCCATCATCGCGAGGCCGCCGACGAGGAGCAGGGCGGTCGTGGGCTCGGGCAGCCGCTTCACGGAGGCGCCCTCGAACGCGACGAGGCCGCGCTTCGCGAGGTCGTTCCCGTCGAGGCCGAACACGCCGTTGTCGAAGCGCGGGTCGATCGTCGGCAGGATGTCGATGCCGTTGTCGAGCGCGCTCTGGTTCACGTTGAAGACGATGCTGCCGAGCGTGACGGTCGCGTGCTCGATGCCGCTCGCGAACGCGACGCCGAAGTGCGTGACGAGCCCTTCGGACACGCCGTTGCTGTCGCGGTAGAGCGTGAGGCCCGCGCCGTCGGGCGACTGGCCGATGCTCGGGTTGCTCCACTCGCGGCCGCCGACGTAGTCGAGCTCGTCGTAGCCGACGGTGGCGCTCTCGTTCAGATCGAAGAGGATCGTGAGGTCGACGCCGAAGATGCGCGGGTTCGTCGCCTCGAGCACCACGTAGAGGACCTGGCGCGACGGATCGGACTCGGAGAGACACAGGTCGGGCGTTCCCGACGTCTCCCAGATCAGGGAGATGGTGTGCGCGGGATCCATTCCGGGATCGGTCGGGTCGTTCCCCATCCGCCACGCGGAGGCGCTGCTCGCGGCTCCGGCGAGAACGAACGCGAAGGCGGTCAACGTCAGCAGGATTCGCCGCACCATTTCATCTCCGCCGCACTGGCGCATCGCTGCGCGCACGCGCGCAGGCCGGTGTTCGGAGCTGAGTGGTTCGGCGGAGGCGGAAATGTCAGGGAAAACGCCCCGTCGCGGATTTTCCGCGCCGGGGGCGGCGAGGGCGCCCGGGCGGTCGTCGGTCGACGTTCGTCGGCGAAGGGCGGGGCGGGCGGAGCGGCCCGGACGGGCGGGCGCCCGCCCCCCGGCTAGCGGCGGGGCTCGTTCAGCTCGATCGCGTTCCCGTCGGGATCGCGCAGGAAGGCCTGGCGGCCGACGCCCGGGATCTCGAACGCGTCGCTCACCTCGATGCCCCGTGCGCGCAGGTCGGCGATGGCGGCGTCGAGCCCCTCGACCTCGAACGCGAAGTGCTGGCCGGGAGGCGCGGGCGCGCCGTCCGGCTGCACGAGCAGGTGCACCTGCTGGCGCCCGGCCTGCAGCCACGCGCCGGCGAAGCCGAAGTCGGGCCGCTCGATCGGGACGAGCCCGAGGCCGTCGACGTAGAAGCGCACGCACGCGTCGAGGTCGCGCACGTTGAGGCCGACGTGGTGCACTCCGATCTCGATCTTCATCGCTGCCTCCTGCGCGCGGCCGTCAGTCGATGGGCTCGTAGACGGGGTCGCTCGCGTCGCGCCGCCCGCGCGGCAGGTGGTCGGGAGTCGGCCACCAGTTCTCGGGCACGTCGACGCGCACCCACTCGGTCGTCGCCACCCGGTGCGCGATGCGCCACGCGCCGTCGCGCCGCTCGAAGCGGTCGATGTAGCGGAAGCCGGTGACGAGGTTGCGCGCCGGGTCCGCGGGGTCGCCGCGGTGGAAGGCGATGCCGTAGGTCTCGGCGCGCGCGCACTCGCGCGGCCGCGACGGCGAGGGCTCGACGAGCAGGTTGCCGACGAAGTGCATGGTCGAGGCGTAGCGGCCGAGCAGGCGGAAGCACCAGTCGAGGAAGGCGTCGACGCCGCCCTCGAAGCTCCCGTGCTCGTCGCGCGCGTCGTCGTGGTAGCAGCCGCGGACGAGCTCGCGATCCATGCGGTCGATGCCGCGGCAGTAGCGCAGGACGACGTCGCGGATCGCGCGCTCGTCGCACAGCGCGGCGACCGCGTCGGCGAGCGTGGCGTCGGCGGGCGCCGCGGCGGACGCCCGGCCCGGGGGCGTCGCGCGCGCGGGCGGGGAGGTCATGCGCGGGCAGCCTAGCAGTGCGCCGCGCGATGGGGCGCGGCCGCGGCGCGGGCCGCGCCGCTCACCCTTCCGAGGGGCGGGAGGCGGCGAGCCCGGCGATCTCGGCCGGCACGACGCGGCCGTCGTCCTCGCCGACCGCGCTCACGACCGGCAGGGCATCGAGGATGCGGTCGAGGCCGGCGCGCGCCTCGTCGTCGAGCGGCCCGAACAGCAGCGCGTACGAAGCGTCGGTGTTGCGGCGCTCGACGCGCGCGGTCGCGAGCACGGGCTCGTCGCGCCCGCCGGCGTGGAGCGCGACGGTCACCTCGTCGCCGACGCGCAGCGCACTGGCGTCGCCGGTCTCGATGCACACGCCGCGGTGCGAGAGGTCGCGGCCGATCGCGGCGGTCGGTCCCGCGTTCGAGAAGGTGTCGACGTGCGCGCGGTAGCGGCGGCGCGGCTCGCTCCGTCGCTCGCCCTCCTGCTCGAGGTCGCCCCAGTCCGGGATTCCCGTGCCGTCGACGTAGGGCGCCGGCGCGAGCGGTGCGACGCGCGGGCCGATGCGTCGCCCGGCCGCGAGCTCCTCGATCACGAGCCGGTGATCGGGTGCGAGGTCGTGCCAGACGACGTGCGCCTCGCGGCGCTCGCCCTCCGGCCCGTGGATCGGCTCGGAGCGCGCGACCTGCGCGTGCACGGCGAGCGGGCGGCCGACGAGCACCGACGGCAGCTCGAGCTCGACGACGGCGCCGACGGGCAGCTCGTCGCGCGCGTCGAGGCGCGCGCCCGTCGCCGAGACGTCGACCAGCGTCACCTTCTCGGTGCGTCCCTTCCAGCGCAGCGCGGCGCTCGCACCGACGGGAAGGCGCGGCTCGCGCCGGCGTTCGCGCCCGCGGTGGAGGAGCTGCGCGAGGAAGAGCTCGAGCGGCCGCTCCTCGATCGACGCCTGCACGAGGAAGTGCACGCCGAGCGCGCGCAGGCGCTCGCGAAGGGGATGGAAGTCCTGCGTGTGCACGCAGATCCAGGTCGGGGCCGCGCCCGGGCCGGCCACGCTCAGCGCGGGCATCGCGAGCGTGCGCCTGCCGGTCGAGACGAGCAGGTCGCAGGGCATCGGGAGGCCGTCGCGCACGTCCTCGGCGGCGGCGGCGAGCGGCGCGACGCCCGCGCGCTCGAGCGCGGCGACGAAGCGGTCGAGCTCTCCGTCGTGGATCACGAGCGCGCGAGGGCGGTCCATGGGAGCGCCTTTCGGTGGGCCGTGCGGGAGCCTGAACCCCGCCCCCGATGGCGCGGCGAGCCCGCTGTGCGAGAGTCGGCGCCCCGCGCGCGCCCGCTTCCGGGCGCCTCCCGGAGGCCCGATGCCCGAGCCGGCCGTGCTCTACGAGTGCCGCGACCACGTCGCGACGATCACGCTCAACCGGCCCGAGAACCGCAACTCGATGACCGAGGACGTCCTGACCGGGCTCGGCGACGCGCTCGCACGCGTCGAGGCCGACCCGCAGGTGCGCTGCGTGTTGATCACGGGGCGCGGGCCGAGCTTCTGCGCCGGGGCCGACTTCAAGACCGGCGCGCAGCGCAACCCGGGCCACCGCGCGCTCGCGCCGAACGAGCGCTCGTTCGCGATGTACGAGCCGTTCCTCGCCGTGCTCGAGATCGAGGTGCCCGTCGTCGGAGCGCTCCAGGGGCACGCGGTCGGCGGCGGGCTCGGGCTCGCGCTCGTCTGCGACCTGCGCGTCGCCAACGCGAGCGCCCGCTACGGCGCCAACTTCACGCGCCTCGGGCTGCACCCCGGCATGGCGACGACCTACCTGCTCCCGCGCCTCGTCGGGATGCCGCGCGCCGCCGAGCTGCTCTTCACGGGCCGGCTCGTCGACGGCGCCGAGGCCGAGCGCATCGGGCTCGTGAACCACGCGGTGCCGGCGGACGAGGTGCTGCCGCGCGCGCAGGCGCTCGCGCGGGAGTGCGCGGCCGCCGCGCCGCTCGCGACGCGCTGGACGAAGCGCTCCCTCTACGCGCACGCGGGCTGGGAGCCGCGCGAGGCCGCGTGGAACGAGGCGCAGCTCCAGGCGCGCACGCTCGAGACGGACGACCACCGCGAGGGTGTCGAGGCGCTGCTCGCGAAGCGCGACCCCGTCTTCCGCGGCGAGTAGCCGGGAGCCGCGATCGCGCCGGAGGCCGGAACGCATGGGCATCGACATCGCGACGCGGATCGACTTCCTCGGCATCGACGAGGACGAGCTCGCGGAGCTCGCGGCGCTCGAGCCGGCCTTCGCCGCGAGCGCCGATGCATTCACGGCGGCCTTCTACCAGCACCTGCTGTCGTTCGACGCCCCGCGCGGGCTGCTCGGCGACCCGGACGTGCGCGACCGCCTGCTCGAGAGCCAGAAGCAGTACTTCGTGAGCCTCTGCGGCCCCAAGATGGACGCGGCGTATGCGGAGCGCCGCGCGGCGATCGGGCGCATGCACGAGCGCGTCGGGCTCGAGCCCACCTGGTACATCGGGGCGTACGCGCTCTATCTGCGCGAGATCGGGCGCATCCTCTCCGAGCACTATCGCGACGACGCCGCGCGGATGCGCCGCGCGCACGACGTGCTCTGCAAGCGCATCCTCTTCGACCTCCAGCTCGCGATGGAGGCCTACATCGATCGGCGCGGCAAGCAGCTCGAGTTCGCGAACCGCGAGCTCGCGGCTGCGCAGCGCGGCCTCGCGCGCGAGGTGCGCGAGCAGCGCGAGGAGCTCAAGGTGACGACGGCGCGCGCGCGCGCGGCCGAGCAGCTCGCCTCGGTCGGCGTGCTCGCCGCCGGCCTCGCGCACGAGATCGGGACGCCCATGAGCGTGATCCGCGGCCACGCGGAGAGCCTCGAGGGCGTCGTTCCCGACGAGCGCTCGCAGTGGCGCGTGCGCACGATCGTCGAGCAGATCGACCGCATCACGAACATCATGCAGGCGCTGCTGAACCTGGCGCGGCCGCGCGAGCCGGTGATCGGGCCGGTCGATCTCGGCGGCGTGCTCGAGACGGCCGCTTCGTTCCTCGCCCAGAAGCTCGAGCGCCGCGGCATCGAGGTCGCGCTCGAGGTCGACGGCGACGTCGTCGTCGAGGGCGACGCCGAGAAGCTGCAGCAGCTGTTCCTCAACCTCATCCTCAACGCGGCGGACGCCATGGGCGGCGGCGGCGAGCTGCGCCTCGGTGCGCGCGCGGTCGAGGGCGGCGCCGTGCACGCCTGGGTGGCCGACACGGGCGTGGGCATCGAGCCCGTCGACCTGCCGCGCATCTTCGACCCGTTCTTCACGACGAAGCCCGCCGGGCAGGGCAACGGGCTCGGGCTCGTGGTCGCGCGCGGCATCGCGATCGACCACGGCGGCGACATCGAGGTCGAGAGCGAGCTCGGCGCGGGCACCCGTTTCACGGTCGAGCTGCCCGGCCCGCCGGAGGGGTCGCCGCCCCACCGCGGCTGAGAGCTTCCGCCACACGCGTGCCACAATGTCGCGTCTCGGGGCCGCGGGCCCGGGGTGCGGGAGGGCGAGGCGCGCCCTGCGGCCGCCCCAACCTGGCATCCGGCCTGCACAGGGGGGCGCACATGCGCAGTCCGCGAGCAGTCCTGGTCGTCGACGACGACGTCGCCATGGGCGAGATGGTCGTCTCGCTGCTCGACGACCACGGGATCGACGCCGAGTGCGTGGGCAGCGCCGATTCGGCGCTCGCCGCCGTCGAGCGCCGCGAGTTCGACGCCGTGCTGTCCGACATCCGCATGCCCGGCCGGACCGGGCTCGAGCTGCTCGGCGAGCTCCGCGAGCGCTGTCCCGACGTCCCGGTCGTGCTGATGACGGCGTTCGGAAGCATCGACTCGGCGGTCGCCGCGATGCGCGGCGGCGCGTTCCACTACGTCACGAAGCCGTTCAAGCGCGAGGAGGTGCTCGTCGTCCTCGAGCGCGCGTTCGAGCACCGCGAGCTCGAGCGCGAGAACGCGCGGCTGCGCCGCGCGGTGGATCGCACGGCCTCGTTCGGCGACCTCCTCGGGGCGAGCCCCGCGATGCGCGAGATCTTCGCGAAGATCCGCAAGGTCGCGGACAGCCGCAGCAGCGTGCTGATCACGGGCGAGAGCGGCACGGGCAAGGAGGTCGTCGCGCGCACGCTCCACTTCAGCGGCTCGCGCCGCGAGAAGCCGTTCATTCCGATCAACTGCACGGCGATCCCGGAGGGCCTGCTCGAGAGCGAGCTCTTCGGCCACCGCAAGGGCGCGTTCACGGGCGCCGACTCGAACAAGGAAGGGCTCTTTGCGCGCGCCAACGGCGGCACGCTCTTCCTCGACGAGATCGGCGACATGGGGGGCGGCCTCCAGAGCAAGCTCCTGCGCGTCCTGCAGGACGGCGAGGTGCGGCCCGTCGGCGGGACGGAGAGCGTCAAGGTCGACGTGCGGATCGTCGCCGCGACCAACAAGGACCTGCGCAGGGAGATCGAGGAAGGGCGCTTCCGCCGCGACCTCTTCTACCGCCTGAACGTGATCCCGCTTCACATCCCCCCGTTGCGCGAGCGGCCGGAGGACGTCGAGGTGCTGGCGCGGGCGTTCGTCGAACGCCACGCGGACGGCGCGCTGCGGCGTCTGTCGACCGACGCGTTGCGTCGGCTCGAGCGCTGCCACTGGGAGGGCAATGCGCGCGAGCTCGAGAACGTGATCGAGAGGAGCCTTGCCATGTCGGAGAACCAGGTACTCACGAGCGACGATCTGATCCTGCCGGACGAGGAGGGAGGGCCGATGCAGAGGGAGTCGATGGCCGAGGGAGACGCGGGCTTCCTCGCGGAGGCGCTCGCCCAGCGGCTCACGCTGCGCGAGCTCGAGGACCGCTACACGGACGCGGTGCTCGAATTCACTGGCGGGAACAAGATGCAGGCGGCGAAGATCCTCGGGATCAACCGCCGCACGCTCTACCGCCGCGGCGATCGCGCGGCGGCGGGCGAGAGGGAGGGCTCGTGAAGATCGAGACGATCCTCGTTCCCGTCGACTTCTCGGACGGCGCGCGCGCCGCGCTCGACGCGGCCATCGACCTCGCCAAGGAGCGCGGCGCGCGCCTCCACCTGCTGCACTGCTACCGCATCGATCTAGGGTGGGCGTCCCCGTACGGCGTGACGCTCCCGCCGACGCTCGGCGACGAGATCAAGCAGGCGGCGTCCGCCGAGCTCGCGAAGTGGACCGAGGACGCGGTCGCGCGCGGCGCGAACGCCGAGGCGCACCTGAGCAGCCTGCTTCCGACCGAGGGCATCGAGCGCGCGGCCGAGCAGCTCGGCGCCGACCTCATCGTCATGGGCACGAAGGGCCTCACGGGGCTCAAGCACGTCGTGCTCGGCAGCGTGGCCGAGCGGACGGTGCGCCACGCGCCGTGCTCCGTGCTGACGGTGAAGACCGCCTAGCCTCGCCGCTCGCTAGTCGGCCTCGTCGGCCTCGTGTGCGGCGCCCGGTGCGGGCGGCGCGGCGCTCGTCTTCGCTTCCGCGACGAGGTGCCGGAGCTCCTCGAGCGTGGCGTTGGCCTCGCGCGGGAGGTGCAGGCCGCCCGAGCCCCCGTACACGAACCGCCAGTGCTCCTCGAGCCGGGCGAGCGCGTCCTGCGCGTGCGGGCCGCCGGGCGCGAGCCGCACGGCGCGCTCGAGGTGCGTGGCGGTCTCCGGGTGCCAGAACGCGAACGCGTGGCGGTCGCCGATGACGCCGAGCCAGTAGTAGGCCTCGGCGCGCTCGTCGGCCGGCGCGGCGTCGCGATCGATGATCTGCAGCAGGTCGCTCGAGGCCACGAGGTCGCGCACGAGGCCCGTGCGCGCGGCCGCTCCCTCGGCCTCTCCGGCGCTCGCGAGCTCGCGCGCGCGGGCGAGCGAGGGCGGTGTCGCGACGGACGGACCGTAGGTCGCGAGGTCCGCGCGCCAGGCGGCGACGACCTGCTGGAACTCGTCGCCGAGGTCGCTCCGCTCGGCGAGCTGCGCGAGCGTGCGCGCGGCGCGCGCCGGGTCGCGCTCCACGCGGATCGCGATCGTCAGGTAGTGGTAGATCGTGTCGCCGATCGAGATGCGCCGCGGGTCGGTTCCCGGGTCGAGCAGGAAGCCCTCGAACTCGTCGAGCGCCGTCCCGAACGAGCGCGTCGCGACGTGGAAGAGGGCGCGCTCGTCGCCGTCGAGCGACTGGATCGCCGCCTCGTGGGTGAGCCGGCTCGCGAGCGGGAAGTTGCGCGCCTTGGGCACGCGCGAGTGGCACGCGACGCAGTACTGCGTCGCGGTGACGACGAAGAAGCGCGCCTCCTCGGGCGCGCCGCGGTCGAAGCGGCGCCGCGCTTCGCGCAGGTCGTTCGAGAGGCCGCCGGCGTGGTACTGGAAGTCGGCGTCGCGCTGCGCGGCGTGCGCCTCGAGCGCTTCGGAGACGTCGTCGAGCTCGCCGAGCAGCGTCCCGATGCGCGCCTGCGACGTCTCGTCGAGGAAGTGCTCGTCGTCGAGCACGAGCGGGAGCAGCTCGGCGAAGCGATCGAAGATGCGGTGCATCGTGGCGCGCGGCGTCGCGGCCGCGACGAGCGCGAGCGACGCGCCCGCGACGAGCCCCGCGCGAGCGAACCTGTGTCCGAGTCCCATGACACCCCCCTCGTCGTGCGACCCCAGGCGGCGCGGACGATAGTGCACCCGCGCGCGCGCGCGCGCCGGTGCGCGGCGTCTCAGTCGGTCGCGCCCGCGCCGCCGTCCTCGCCGTCGATGAGCCGCCGTGCGAGCACCTCTTCGCCGAGCGGCTCGCTGTGCTTGACGCGCAGGCTGTGGGCCCAGTCCGCCGCGAAGTCGCGCTGGAGGGCGAGGTTGATGGCGAGCGTCGCGCCCATCGCGAGCACGGCGCCGAGGCTCGCGAGCGCCATGTCCTTGTGCGCGTCCCAGACGTCGCCCTGCGTGCCGAGGTAGGCCTGGCCGAGCTCGCCCCCGAACAGCTCCGCCGCGCCCCACTCGATGAGCTCGTAGATCATCGAGGTGGACATCGTGACGTCGAGCGGGATCAGGTAGCCCCAGACGCCGCGCACGTCGACGATGCGCAGCACGATCTCGCGGATGGGGTAGGCGAGCAGCAGCCCGTAGAGGAAGTGGACCGCGCGGTCGAACTGGTTGCGCTCGAAGCCGAGCGCGGCGTCGATCGAGAAGCCGAGCCAGCGCTGCGCCCACGCGTCGTATGGAACGAGCGAGTAGGTGTAGTGGCTCCCGAGCTCGTGGAGGCACGAGAAGGCGAAGATCATCGTGTAGGAGATGCGCGAGAAGCGGAAGCTGCGGCGCGTCGCGACGAGGACCGCGACCAGGGCCACGAGCAGGACGTTCTCGAGCACCCACGTCGAGCGCGACACCGGCGAGATCGCGAGCGCGGCGAACTCGACGGCGAACAGGCTGCCCAGCACGATCAGCGTGGCGCGGTAGGAAAGGCGCGGATCGAACACGGTCGGCCCTCGCTCGGCCGGCGGAGCGCGCGCCGCCGGGGCGCCGGGCGCGGGCCCGACCCCGCCGATCATCGACCGCTCGTCGCCGCGGCGCTAGTCGCGGCGTCCGCCGAGCCAGTCGAAGAAGCCGCGCACGTCGTGCTCGATCCGCGTGCGCGCGCTCGACTCGAGCTCGCTCACGTAGCTGCGGAAGTCCTCCACCAGCTCCTCGCGCGCCTCGGCGCGCCTGCGCGTCGCCGTCTTGCGCGCCGTCTCGCGCAGCTCGACGCGCACCGCGTCGGCCGCGTTCCAGAGCACGGTCGCGAGCCCCGTCAGCACGTCGTCGAACGAGGCGACGCCCGCGATCCTCCCGTCGTCGACGAGCGCGATCCGGCGCACGCCGCGCGCGCGCATGCGCTCGAGCAGCTCGCCGCTCGTCTCGTGCGGGTCGCCCGTCACGAGGTCGCGCGACATGATCTCGCTCGCGCGCACCTTCGACTCGTCGAGCCCGCGCGCGACGACGCGGCGCACGAGGTCGCGGTCGGTCACGATCCCGACCGGCGCGCGCGCCGCGTCGACGATCACGATGCTCCCGACGCCGTGCGCGTCCATCGCGTCCGCCAGCTCCCAGGCGGTGGCATCCGGTCCGAGCGTGACGGCTTCCGGGTGGGTCAGTCCGTGCATGGCTCGCTCCTCGGCTCGCTCGCGCGCGTCGGCGCGGAGCGGCGATGGGGTGGGCGGGGCGGCCGGGCGCCCCGCGCTGCGATCAGGCCGACGCCGTGCGCTGTGCCTCGGCGACGCTCGCGAGCGCGCCCACCTCGTTCGCGATCGCGCGCAGCGCGGCGTCGATCGAGAACAGGCCGACGAGCCTTCCGCCGTCGCCGATCACGGGCACGCGGCGCACACCCTCGCCGTTCATGCGGCGGAGCGCCGTCGCGATGGGGGTCAGCGCGCGCACGCGGATCGGGTGCTCGGTCATCACGTCGCTCGCGAGCGTCGCGTCGGCGTTGCGACGCCGGCGCAGCACGCGCAGCGCGATGTCGCGATCGGTGACGATCCCGATCGGCCGGTGCTGCTCGTCGACGATCACGACGCAGCCGGTGTCCTCGGCGTCCATCCGGCTCGCGAGCTCCCGGATCGTCGCGTCCGGTCGCGCGGTGGCGACCTTCGTGGTGCAGTGGTCTCCGACGGGCACGGTGTCCTCCTCCGTCTCGCCGTCGCGCGCGGCGTTCGCGCGCGACGCAGCATCTCCCGGGTTCACGTCCGAACGCAGGAGCAAGATGCGTGCCCGGGGCGACGCGGGCGGAGCGCTCCCGGGGCGCGTCCGGCCGCCCGAAGCGCGCGCGCGCGCTCGCTGTCGACCGGGACGTCGTGGCGAGGCGCCTCGCGCGCGTCGCGCGGGCGCGCGCTGCCTACACTCGGCGCGCTGCCGCGCGGGGGCGGTGCGCGGCGCGGAACGAGGAGGGCCCGTGACGGGCGACGGGGCGATCGCGCTCGCAGCCGGAGTCGCGGGAGCGCGGCTCGGCGGCGAGCTCGCGTGAGCGCGGGCCGGCCCGCGCGCGGCGGCGGTGCCCCCGGGTCGCTCGAGCGCCGGCTCGGCCCCGTCGCGCTCGTGCTGTACGGGCTCGGCACGACGGTGGGCGCGGGGATCTACGCGCTGACGGGCGAGGTCGCGCGCGTCGCGGGCGCGTGGGCGTTCGCGTCGTTCGCGCTGGCGGCGCTGCTCGCGGGTGCGAGCGCGGCCTCGTTCGCCGCGCTCTCGGCCCGCTTCCCGCGCGCGGCCGCCGAGGCCGTGTTCGTGCGCGAGGCCTTCGCGAGGCCGCGCCTCGCCACCGCGGTCGGGCTCGCGATGGTGGGCACCGCGAGCCTCTCGGCCGCGACGGTCGGCAATGCGTTCGTCGGCTACCTGGGCGAGATCGTCGCCGTCCCGCGCGCGCCCGCGCTCGTCGCGCTCGTGGCCGCGCTCGCCGGACTCGCCGCATGGGGCGTGCGGGAGTCCGTCGCGGCGGCGTCGATCGTGACCGTGGTCGAGGTGGCCGGGCTCGCGCTCGTCGTCGCCGCCGCCGCGCCCGAGGCGATCGCGCGCGCGGGCGCGCCGGGCGCGTTCGACCTCGCGGCGCTCCCGGCCGGGGCGGGTGGCGTCTTCGCGGGCGCCTTCCTCGCGTTCTACGCGTTCCTCGGGTTCGAGGACATGGTGAACGTCGCCGAGGAGGTGCGCGACGCACCGCGCGTCGTGCCGCGCGCGATCGCCGCGACGCTCGCCGCGACGCTCGCGATCTACGCGGCGGTGGCGCTGTGCGCGGTGCTGGTCGTGCCGCCGGCCGAGCTCGCGGCGAGCGAGGCCCCCCTCGCGCTCGTGCTCGAGCAGAGCGGCGGCGACCCGCGGTGGCTCGGCGCGATCGGCGTCGTGGCGATGCTCAACGGCGCACTGATCCAGATCATCATGGCGTCGCGCGTGCTCTTCGGGCTCGCGCGCGACGGCGAGATCCCGGCGGTGTTCGGGCGCGTCGCGCGACGCACCCGCACGCCGGTCGTCGCGACGGGCGCCGTCGCCGTCGCGGTCGCGACGCTCGCGCTCGCGTTTCCCCTCGCCCGCCTCGCGGAGGCGACCTCGCTCGTCACGCTCGCGGTGTTCGCCGTGGTCGACGCGGCGGCCATCCGCCTGCGCGCCGGGCGGGAGCCCGGCGACCCGCTCCGCATTCCGCGCGCGCTGCCGTGGATCGGGCTCGTCTCGAGCGCGGGCTTCCTGGTCGCGCGGCTCGTTCTCGCCGTCTGACGGGCGCGCACCGGCAGCCCGCCCGCCGGCGCACTCACGCCGCGGAGGAGTCCGGCCTCACGACGAGCACGCTGCACGGCGCGTGGCGCACCACGCGCTCGGCGACGCTGCCGAGCAGGACGTGCTTGAGCCCCGTGTGGCCGTGCGTGCCGACGACGATCATCTCGGCGCCGACCTCGCGCGCGACGTCCGAGATCCCCGTCTCGGTCGGCGTCGCGACCAGGTGCGTGTGCGTGCGGACGCCCGCGGCGACGGCCTTCTGCGCCGCGCCCTCGAGCCGGCGGAGCGCGCTCTCGCGCGCCTCGCGGATCCCGCTCTCGGGGATCGCGAAGTCGTACACGCCGACGGCCGGAACCGGCAGCGCGAACACGTGGGTGACGTGGAGCTCGGCGTCGAAGTGGCGGGCGAGCTCGATCGCGCGGTCGAGCGCGAGCTCGGCCGTGTCGGAGAAGTCGGTCGCGACGACGATGTGCTTCGGCGGGTGCATGACGGAGGACTCCTTCGCTGCGCGCGCGGCGCGCCCGAGCGCGAACGCCCGGACGCCGGAGCACGATGCGTGCCAAGGCCCGGGCTGGGCGGCGCGGCGCTCGGGGCCGCGCGTGAGCCGTATTCGACCGCGAACGCGCCCATTTGTCACGCGGCCGTGTCCTGGGGTCACGCGCCTCGGTGCTCGGCGCGCGCATACGCCGCCCGAGAGCCGGCACGTCTCGTGCACAGCCGGCGGACGCACCTTCCATGAGGAGGATCGTCGTGTCCGCATCGCATTCGGAGGGGGGCGCCGTCCAGTACGACATGGCCGTCGTGCGGGGCTTCGCCATCTCGGCGCTCGTCTGGGGCACGGTCGGCATGCTCGTCGGCCTCGTGATCGCGCTCCAGCTCGCGTGGCCCCAGCTCAACTGGGGGCCGCTGCACTTCGGTCGACTGCGACCGATCCACACCAACGCCGTCATCTTCGGCTTCACGCTCGGCGCGGTGTTCGCCGGCACGTACTACGCCATCCAGCGCCTGTGCCGCGTCCGCATGTTCTCGGACACGCTCTCGCGGCTCAATCTGTGGGGCTGGAACGCGATCATCGTCGCCGCGGCCGTCACGCTCCTGCTCGGCAAGTCGACCGCCAAGGAGTACGCCGAGCTCGAGTGGCCGATCGACATCGCGATCGCCGTCGTGTGGGTGATCTACGCGATCAACGTGTTCGGAACGCTGATCAAGCGGCGCGAGCAGTCGATGTACGCGGCGATCTGGTTCTGGATCGCGACGATCCTCACGATCGCGATGCTCCACATCGTCAACAGCCTCGAGCTGCCCATCTCGATGTGGAAGTCGTACTCGCTCTACGCGGGCGTGTACGACGCGAACATCCAGTGGTGGTACGGGCACAACGCGGTCGGCTTCCTGCTCACGACGCCGATCCTCGGCCTCATGTACTACTACCTGCCGAAGCAGATCGACCGGCCGATCTTCTCGCACCGGCTCTCGATCCTCCACTTCTGGTCGCTGATCTTCATCTACATCTGGGCCGGGCCGCACCACCTGATCTACTCGCCGCTGCCCGACTGGGCGCAGACGTTCGGCGCGGCCTTCTCGCTGATGCTGATCCTGCCCTCGTGGGGCGGCATGCTGAACGGCCTGCTCACGATGCGCGGCGCCTGGGACAAGGTGCGCACCGACCCGCTGCTCAAGATGTTCGCCGTCGGGCTCACCTTCTACGGCATGAGCACGTTCGAAGGCCCGATGATGTCGATCAAGACGGTGAACTCGCTGTCGCACTTCACCAACTGGACGATCGGCCACGTGCACAGCGGCGCGCTCGGATGGGTCGCGCTCACCTGCTTCGCGACGCTGTACTACCTGATCCCGCGCCTGTGGCACACGCAGCTGTACAGCCTGCGGCTCGCGAACGTGCACTTCTGGACCGCGACCATCGGCATCGTGCTCTACGTGACGCCGATGTGGATCTCGGGCGTGACGCAGGGCCTGATGTGGCGCGCGTACGAGCCGGACGGCAGCCTGACCTACGCGTTCATCGAGACGGTCAGCGCGATCCGCGTCTACGACGTGATCCGCGCCGGCGGCGGGGTGGTCTTCCTCGCCGGCATGTTCGTGATGCTCTTCAACGTGTGGAAGACGATCGCGCAGGGCACCTCCGCGGTTCCCGCGCCGCCGCGCGCGGACGCGCTGGCGCCGGCGCCCGTCGCGACGGGAGGTGCGTAGGCCATGGCGTACGAGGCACACAAGCCGCTCGAACGGAAGTGGGGGCTGTTCACGCTCCTCACCTTCGTGTCCGTCGCGATCGGCGGGCTCGTGCTGATCCCGCCGCTCTTCCTCCAGGGCGTCGTCACGCCGCTCGACACGCTGCGTCCGTACAGCGCGCTCGAGCAGGAAGGGCGCGACATCTACATCCGAGAGGGATGCAACACGTGCCACAGCCAGCAGGTGCGGCCGCTCAAGTCGGAGACCGATCGCTACGGCGCCTACTCGCTCGCGGGCGAGAGCGCCTACGACCGGCCCTTCCTCTGGGGCTCCCGCCGCACCGGGCCGGACCTGCACCGCGTGGGCGGCCGCTATCCCGACTCGTGGCACTGGATCCACCTGACGGATCCGCGCCGCCTCGAGCCGCGCTCCAACATGCCGTCGTTCGCGTTCCTCACGACGACACCGCTCGACACGTCGCTCACGAGCGCGCGCCTCGCCGGCCTCCGCACGCTCGGCCATCCGTACTCGGACGCCGAGGTCGCGAACGCCGAGAGCGACGCGCTCTCGCAGGCGCGCGTGGTCGCCGCGAGCCTGCGCCGCGACGGCATCGAGCTCGACGCGGCCCAGGAGCGCAGCGAGGCGATCGCGCTGATCGCCTATCTGCAGTCGCTCGGCCACGCCGTGCGCGGCGGGGGGGCGCGCTGATGGAGTGGGTCGCCCTGTACAAGCTGGGCCGGCTCGGGCTGCTGGCCGCGATCCTCGTCGGGCTCGCGGTGTGGCTCTGGGTCGTGGCGAATCCCGAAGCGCTCGAGGCGCCCGCGCGGCGCATGCTCGAGGAGGACGACGAGGCATGAGCGACGAACGAAACGCCGGTGGCGCACCGGAGATCGCCGAGTACGTGCGTCCGGGAGCTCCGGTCCGCGACGCGATCGGCGAGGAGGACAACCCGATCCCGCTGTGGTTCAACGCGGGCTTCTACGGGATGATCGTCTTCGGCATCGTCTACCTCCTCTACTACACGCTCTCGGGGTGGTCGTCGGCGAACCAGTACGCCGGCGAGGTCGCGGCCTTCGAGGAACGCTATGCGCACGTGAAGGCGGCCGCGCCGACCTCGAACCCGTACCACGGCGATACCGCCGCGATCGCGGCCGGCCAGCAGGTCTTCACGACGATCTGCGCCGCGTGCCACAAGCCCGACGGAACCGGCCTCGTCGGTCCGAGCCTCGTCGACCCGTACTGGAAGTACGGCTCGGACGACGCGTCGCTGTTCGAGTCCGTCGCGAACGGCCGCCCGGGTGGCATGCCCGCCTGGGGCACGCAGCTCGGCACCGAGAAGATCTGGCAGGCGCTCGCCTATGCGGAGAGCCTGCCGCGCGAGTCCGAGCCGGGCGTCGGTGCGCCGAAGCCCGGCGAGGAGCCCGCGCCGTAGCCGACGGCCGCGCCGTCGTCCGTCCCGCCGCCGCGGCGGTCGGGACGGACGCGCGCCGGGAGAGATGGAAGGAAGGTCCGAGCTCGCCATGTTGAACGCACGTCCCGTCGAAGGCCGCTTCCGCACGCTGCGCGCCAACGTGAACGCGATCCTGGTGCTGATCCTGTTCGCCGTGCCGTGGATCCGCATCGGCGGCGAGCCGCTCGTCCTGCTCGACATCGCCGCGCGACGCTTCCACGTCGGCGGGCTCGTGATCTTCCCGCAGGAGCTGTACCTGCTCTGGCTGCTCGTCATCGGCCTCGCGATCTCGCTCTTCTTCTTCACCGCGCTCGCCGGGCGGCTGTGGTGCGGATGGGCCTGCCCGCAGACGGTCTTCACCGACGTCTTCGCGGGCATCGCGCGACGCGTCGAGGGCTGGAAGGGCCACGCGCGCCCGAAGCGCGTCGCGCCGTGGCGCCGCGTGCTCCTGCACGCCATCTGGCTCGCGTGCAGCGCGGCGATCGGCTTCCACCTCGTCGGCTACTTCCACTCGCCGTACACGATGCTCGGCGAGATCCGCGCCGGCGAGCTCAGCGCGACGACGATCGGCTTCTTCACGTTCGCGACGCTCGTCTCGTACGCCGACTTCGTGTACGTGCGCCAGACGTTCTGCAAGTTCCTCTGCCCCTACGCGCGCTTCCAGAGCGTGATGTTCGATCGCGACACGCTCGTGATCGGCTACGACGCGCGGCGCGGCGACCCGCGCGGCAAGCGCGCCGAGGGCGACTGCGTCGACTGCGGGCTGTGCGTGCAGGTGTGCCCGTCGGGCATCGACATCCGCGACGGTCTGCAGCTCGACTGCATCGCGTGCACGCAGTGCATCGACGCCTGCGACGGCGTGATGGCGAAGCTCGGCCGCGAGCCCTCGCTCATCGGCTACCGCGCGCTCGCGACGCTCGAGGGACTGCGCCCGGCGCGCGTCCTGCGCGCGCGCGTCGTCGTCTACGGCGCCATCCTCGCGGTGATCGGCCTCGCGTTCGGGAGCCTGCTCGCGCGCCGCGAGGCGCTCTCGGTGGAGATCATCCGCAACCGCGCGGAGCTCGTGCACATGACGGCCGACGGCCGCGCGAGCAACGCCTACACGCTCCACATCCAGAACCGCTCGCGCGAGCCGCGGCGCTTCCGCGTCGCGCTCGACGCCGACGGGGCGCCGGGCTTCGAGCTCGTGACCGGCATGAACCCGGTCGCCGTCGCCGCGAGCGACGAGGTCGAGACGCGCGTGTTCGTGCTCGCGCCGCGCGACGCCGACGTCGGCATCGAAGGGCGCGAGATCCGCTTCGAGGTGAGCGCCGAGGACGACGCGAGCGCGCAGGTCGTCCGGCCCGCGCGCTTCCTCGGGAAGGGGGCGACGGGATGAGCGGCGAATCCGAGGCGGCGCCGCGGCGCCGGTTCGAGCCGTGGCCGTGGGTGCTGGCTGCGATGCTCGGCGCGATGATCGCGACCTCGATCTCGTTCTACGCGGTCGCCGCCTCGCACCGCGACCCCGAGGTCGAGCGCGTCGACGCGCCGTCGGGCGCGGTGGCGCCGGAGCCCGGCGCGCCGCGGGCGGAGCGCGGCCACCCGTGAGCGCCGCCGTCGCGGAGACGGGGCTCTTCCTCGACGGGCTGCACTGCTCGGGCTGCGTGAACCGCGTCGAGCGCGCGCTGCGCGCGGCGCCCGGCGTCGCCGACGCGAACGTGAACTACACGACCCACCGCGCGCTCGTGCGCTTCGACCCCGCGCACACCGACGAGAGGGCGCTCGTGCGCGAAGTCGAGTCGCTCGGCTACCGCGCCACGCCCTACGCGCCCGAGGCCCTCGAGCGCCCCCAGCAGCGCGACGCGCGCCGCGCGCTCGTGCGCCTGCTCGTCGCGGCGTTCTTCGCGGCGAACGTCATGCTCGTCGCCGTCGCGCTCTACATCGGCGCGATCGAGGGCGTCGACGTCGCGACGCGCCGCGGGCTGCGCTGGCTGGCGATCCTCCTGTCCGTGCCGTCCGTGACGTGGTGCGCGGCGCCGTTCTGGAGCGGCGCGGTGCGCGGGCTCGCGCGGCGCGAGATCACGATGGACGTGCCGATCGCGCTCGGCATCGGCACCGCGTTCGCGACCAACGTGCTCGGCACGCTGCGCGAGAGCGAGCACCTCTACGTCGACTCGGCCGCGATGATCGTCTTCCTCATCCTGCTCGGGCGCACGCTCGAGCGCAGCGCGCGCGCGCGCGCCGCCGCCGCGGTCGACCGGCTCACGGCGCTCACGCCGGCGACCGCGCTGCGCCGCGCGGCCGACGGCTCGCTCGAGGAGGTGGCCGCGGCGTCGCTCGCGCGCGGCGACCTCGTCGTCGTCGCGCCGGGCGAGGTGGTGCCGGCGGACGGGCGCATCGTGCGCGGGGCGAGCGAGCTCGACGAGTCGCTGCTCACCGGCGAATCGCTGCCCGTCGCGCGCGGCGCGGGCGAGCGCGCGGTCGGCGGCACGCTGAACCTGCTCGGCGAGCTCGAGCTCGAGATCGAGGCCGCGGTGGACGCCGGCACGCTCGCGCGTCTCGCCGCGCTGCTCGAGCGCGCGCAGACCGAGCGCCCGAAGATCCAGCGCCTGGCCGACCGCGTCGCGCGCGTCTTCGCGCCGACGGTGCTCGGCGCGGCGCTCGCCGTCGGCGTCGCGTGGTGGTGGGTCGGTGCGCCCGTGTTCGAGGCGACGCTCGCCGCGAGTGCCGTCCTGATCGTCGCCTGCCCGTGCGCGCTCGGCCTCGCGACGCCGGCCGCCGTGACGGCGGCCATCGGTCGCGCGGCCGCGCTCGGGGTGATCGTGAAGGGCGGCGAGGCGATCGAGCGCTGTGCGGCGATCGACCGCTGCGTGCTCGACAAGACGGGCACCGTGACGCAGGGGCGGCTCGAGGTGCGCGCGGTGGAGCCCGCGCCCGGCGTCGACGCGGCGCGCGTGCTCGCGCGCGCGGCCGCGGCGGAGGGAGCCTCGGCGCACCCCATCGCGCGCGCGCTCGCGGAGGCGGCCGCGGGCGCGGGGCAGGGCGAGGTCGTCGAGGCGGCGCTGCGCGCGCCGGGCGAGCGAAGCGCCGCGGCCGGCCGCGGCGTCGAGTGGCGCGCCGGTGGCGACGTGGTGCGCGTCGGCGCGCGCGCGTTCGCGGTGGGCGCTTCCGACGCGCGCGTTCCCGACGCACTCGAGTCGGCCGCGCGCGCGCTCGCGGCGCGCGGCGCGACGCTCGCGTGGGTGGCCGATGCGAAGCAGGTGCTCGGCGTCGTCGGTCTCGTCGACGCGCTGCGCGCGGACGCCGGCGACGCGGTCGAGCGCCTCGACCGGCTGGGCGTCGCGAGCGAGCTCGTCACGGGCGACCACGAGCAGGCGGCGCGCGTCGTCGCGCGCGGCGCGGGCATCGCCGAGAGCGCCGTGCGCGCGCAGGTGGCGCCCGAGGGCAAGGTCGAGCGCATCCGCGCGCTCCGCGGCGAGGGGCATCGCGTGCTCGCCGTCGGCGACGGGATCAACGATGCCGCGGCGCTCGCGGCCGCGGACGTCGGCGCGGCGATGGCGAGCGGCTCCGACGTCGCGCTGCACGCGGCCGACCTCGTCGTCCGCAGCCCGCGCCTCGGCGCGGTGGCCGACGCGATCGAGCTCTCGCGCGCGGCGCTGTCGCGCATCCGCGAGAACCTCGCGTTCGCGCTCCTCTACAACCTCGTCGCGGTACCGCTCGCCGCGACCGGCTGGCTCTCGCCCCTCGCGGCCGCGGTGGCGATGAGCGCGTCGTCGCTCGTCGTCACGGGCAACGCGATCCGGCTCGGCCGCTGGCGGCCGCGCGCATGAGCTTCCTCGCGGTCACGATTCCCGTCTCGCTGCTGCTCGGGGCGACGCTGCTCGCGCTCGTCGTCTGGCGCGCGCGCGCGGGCGACTACGACGACTGGGAAGGGCCCGCGGAGCGCATGCTCCACGACGACGACTCGACGCCGGAACGCGAGGCCTGAGGCGGCGGCGCCCGCGTCGCGCGACTAGTCCTCGGACGGGCCACCCGAAGCGAAGAACACGAGCAGCGTGATGTCCTCTTCGATCTCGAAGAAGGAGTGCTCGGCGGTCGCGCGGACGTAGAGCAGCGAGCCCCGTCCGACCTCGCGCTCGCGGCCGTCGATGCGCACCTTGCCGCGGCCGGAGATCACGAAGTAGACCTCGTCCTCGTCGTGCGGCGCCTGCAGGTCCTTCGCGCCGGCGGGCAGGCGGTAGACGCCGCAGCTGAGCGACGGGACGCGCAGGAACTCGCGGTACGGCGTGCCCGTCTCGCGCAGGCGCTCGACCTCGTCGGCGATCTCGAACGCCTTCCAGGCCCGGTCGGCCGGCACCGTCGCATCGTCGTTCGGGAGTCGTCGCTTCATGCTGCGCCTCGTGCCCTCGCCGCGGGCCGGCGCTCCGCGCCGGGCCTCCGCCCGAGCGAGACGATGGGGGCAGGGCGCACCCGCCGTCAATACTCGGCGTGGCCCTCGAGGCGCCCGCCCTCGCCGACGACGATCCGCAGCCGCGTCATGCACGCCATGCAGTAGAGGCGGTCGCCCGGCCGCAGCTCGCGCGACGAGCGCACGACGATGCGGCAGACGGGGCAGAGCACTTCGTTCGGCGCGAGCGAGTCGCCGTCGCCGCTCCAGCGCCGGTAGAACTTGCGATAGGCCTTCGGCACCTCGTCGAAGCCGGTGTCGTCGGCGAGCTCGTAGCGGCGGCGCGGGCGCTTCGTCGCGGGCTCGATCAGCGGGTCGCGGTCGAGCATCAGCCGGCGAGCCCCAGGCGCGCGACGGCCTGCAGGTAGGCGCGGCCGAGATCGGCGCCGCTCGTGCGCACGAGGCGCAGCTCGCTCGCGGCGTGCTCGAACGTCTCGAGCACGATCGCGTCGAGGTCGCGCTTCACCTCGCGCAGCCAGTCGGCGCGCTCGGGTGCGGCGCGGAGCGCGCGCGCGATCTCGTTCTCGCCGAACCCGAGGTGGCGGCGCTCGTCGCGCAGGACGCGCTCGAGCAGGTCGCGCGTGATCGGGTCGGCCGTCTTCGCGTGGGCGCCGAAGGTCACGTACTCCATCGATTCGAGCATCACGTTCTGCGCGAACAGCGCGCTCGTCCACTCGCCGGCGTCGACGAGCTGCAGCAGTCGCCGCTTGAAGTCGAGCAGGCTCGGCGCGGCGCGGCGCTCGATCGCCGCGTCGGAGGCGTCGGCGCCGAGCTCGGCGATGCGCGCGCGCATCACCTCGAGGTGTCGCGCCTCGTCCGCGACCTGGGTCGCGAGGAAGATCTTGAACTCCGTGTTGGGCGCGATGCGCACGAGGCCGCTCGAGCCCTCGAGCGCGGCGCTCTCGCCGACCCAGTAGGTCGAGAGCGCGTTGACGAGGCGCGTCCGCGCCTCGTCGTCGAGCGTCTCCTCGCGCAGGTCGGCGTGGCCGTTGTGCAGGCCGCCGAGATAGCCCTCGACCGCTTCGAACCAGTGCTCGAACGACCGCACGCGCCGCCGGAACTCGTCGGGATCGATCGCGTGGAGCTCGTCGCCGCCGGGCGCGTCCTCCGTCGTCGTGTGCGTCGTCATCGCGCTCCGCCCGTCTTCGGCTCGCGCGCGGCGAGGCCCGCCGCGGCGGCCAGCCTCGCCGTCGCCTGCTCGATGTGCCGCGCGAGCAGCGCGATGTCGGGGACGCGGTCGGCGTCGGCGATCAGGCCCCAGCAGAGCGTGCCGTCGTAGCTCAGCACGCCGATCGAGAGCCCGTGGTTCTCGAGCAGCGGCGGATGACCGTACACCGCGAGCTGGCGCGCCGACAGCAGGTAGAGCGGCTGGCCGGGTCCGCGCACGTTCGTCACCACGCAGTTGGTCGTCCGCGAGGCCGCGTTCTGCACGTCGAAGGGGAGCCAGTCCATCAGCTCGGTGAGCGCCTCGATCGCGTCGGCCTCGTGGCTGCCCTTGCGGTCGCGCGTCGCCGCGCGGATCGCCTCGACCTGCTTGCGCGGGTCCGACTCGCCGAGCGGCAGGCGCACGATCCACGACGACACGCGGTTGCCGAAGTCCCCGCGCTCGTCCGGACGGCGCACGTCGACCGGCGTCGACACGCGGAAGTCGAGCTTCGCGACGTCGACGCGCCGCTCGATCAGGAACCGCCGCATCGCGCCCGCGACGATGCCGAGCACGACGTCGTTGACCGAGCAGCCGAGCTCCTTGCGGATCGCGAGCAGCAGCTCGAGCGGCGTCTCGGTCGTCTCGAAGTGGCGGTGCGGGCCGACGGGGCCGTTGATCGGCGTCTCCGAGGCCGGCGTCAGGAAGCCGTCGACGAGCCCGCGCACCGCGTCGAGCTGGGCGGCGAGGTCGTCGATCGGATGCTCGCTCTCGCGCGCGAAGTCGACGGCGCGCCGCAGCGCGCCGATCGGAGCCAGCAGGCGGCGCCGCGTCTCGTCGCGCGCGAGCTCGCGCGGCGTCGGGAGCGGTCGCGGCACGAAGCGCGCGGCCGGGCCCGGCGTCGCGACGGGCTCGAGCGACATGAGGCTCGTCATCAGGTCGGTGCCCGCGCCGCCGTCGATCAGGCAGTGGTGCTGCTTGCTGATGAGCGCGAAGCGATGGCCCTCGAGCCCCTCGATCACCCACGTCTCCCACAGCGGGCGGTTGCGGTCGAGCGGCTGCTCGACGATGCGCGACGCCAGCCGCTCGAGCTGCTCGTGGGTTCCCGGGCGCGGGAGCGCCGTGTGGCGGACGTGGTAGTCGATCGAGAAGCTCGGATCGTCCACCCACACGGCGTGGTCCCGGCCCGGGATCCACATCAGGCGCTGTCGATAGGCGGGCATCACGTGCAGCTTCGAGGCGAAGTGCTGCACGATCGCCGGGAAGTCGATGCCGCCCTCCTCGGTCTCGAGCGGGCCGGCATCGAAGATCTGCAGCGCCGACGTGTGCATGGGGAGGTTCGGCTTCTCCCAGCGCAGGAACGCGTTGTCCAGCGTCGAGAGACGTTCGTACGCGTAGCGGGCCATGGCCGATCCTCCCCGGTCTCGCGTCGCGCGCGCCGGCTACGGCCGGCGCGGCGTGCGGTAGTCGATGCCGATGCGCGCGAGCCGCTCGCGGAAGGCACCGAGGATCGTGTTCGCCAGCGCCGCCTCGAGCTCCTCCGGGTCGGCGGTCGCGAGGTTCACGCCCTGCCACTGCGGCTCCGGGCCCTCGCTCGGCCCGCGCGCGGCGCGCGCCGCCTCCTGCGCGGCCTTCGTGTCGGGCGCGCGCATCTGGTCGGCGAACGTCGCGAGCATGTAGTACGACATCTCCTCCTGCATCTTCTCGATCTCTTCCTTGCGCTCGGGATGCTGTCGCACGAGGCCGCCGATCGCGTTCTCGCCGAAGCCGACGTGGCGCCGCTCGTCCGCGATCGTGCCGGCGAGCGTGTGCGCGAACTTCGGGTTCAGCTGGCCGTTCGCCTGCGCGAGCATCTCGAACACGGCGAACGCCATGCCCTCGAGGATGACGTTCTGCCCGACGACGCCCGCGACGAAGTTGCCCGACGTCACCTTGTCGAGGAGCACCTCGGCGAAGCGGATCAGGTTCGGGTTGCCGTAGGCCTTGAGCGTGTCCTCGAGCTCGGACTTCTTCACGCCCAGGTCGTACATGCGTTGCGTGAAGATCTCGACGTGGCGGGCCTCGTCGAGCGTCTGCGTCGCGAGGAAGCGCTTGTGCGCCTCGTCGGGCGCCGCGTTGATCAGGCCGGAGGACGCGGCGAGCGCGCAGCGCTCGCCGAGCACGAGCTGCGTCGTGAGACGCACCGCCTGCTCGCGCAGCAGCGGGTCGCTCATCACCACGTCGGGCTCGGACTCGCCCGGCGCGTGGCCGTACTCGGTGTCCTCGAGATAGCCCTGCGGGCAGGACTCGAGCCAGTACTGGATGGAGTACGCGTTCAGGAAGTCGGCCATCGTCGTTTCTCCTCGTCGGTCATTGGGCAGCCGCCGGCGGCTTGTTCGCCGGGGTCGCCGCGGGCGCGTCGTTCAGCGAAGTGTTGGCGTGCGAGATCAGCTCCTCCTCGCGCGCCTCGTGGTCGGCGAGCAGCTCGGCGAACTCGTCGAGGCGTTCGCGCGACGTCTCGCGCTCGCCCGACGACAGCAGCATGCGGATGACGACCGCGCGGTCGCGCAGCGCATCGTGCTCGTCGCAGAGCGTCGCGAGCTTGCTCGTGAGATCGGGGCGGAGGCCGTGCAGCGCCGGGAAGTAGAGGCGGTCCTCGAGCGAGAGGTGCGCCTCGAGCGCGTCCGCGAACCGGACGAACGCCTCGCGCGCGCAGTGCACGGCGTCGCGGTAGAGGGAGCTCAGGACGGCGCCGAAGAGCGCGTTCAGCTGGTCGTGCTGACGCGAGATCCGAAGCTCCTCGTACCGCATGCGGTGGCGGGCGCCGACGTCGCGGCCGGGCACTCCGCCGACGGACGGCTCGCGGGCGGACGCACTCTCGGCACCGGTCGGGCGCGCGGGCTGTCCGTCGAGCTTCATGGCCGTCTCCTCGAGCGCGCCGTCCTCGCCGCCATCCGCAGCCCGCGTGCTCGGCGCTCTCGTTCCCGGGCGAGTGCAAGGTTGGTGCCGCGCGTGTCGCGAGGGAGAGCGGCGTCGCGCCGGCTGCAGCGAGACGCTGCGTCGCGAAGCCGCGGCCGCGCGCGGGGCGCGGGGTCACAAGCTGCGCATTCGCGACGCCGCGCGGCAGGCTTCGCGACGCGCTGCGCCATCGCGGCGGCGGCCGATGCGATCGCGGCCCGAGCGGGGCACGATCCGCGGCCGGGAGGACGGCGCGATGCTGGGACCGGGAGAGCTGCGGGACGTGGTGGTGGCGATCGAGCTCGCCCCCGGTGCGGACGGCGCCGACCCCGCGCCGACCGCGGGCAGCCGTCTCGCGCTGACTGCCGCCGGCCGGCTCGCGGGGGTGGCCGGTGCCCGCGTGCGCGTCGTGCACGTCGCGCGCGGCGACGCGCTCGCGCTCGAGGTCTGCGAGCGCGCGCTCGGCGTCGCTGCGGCCGCGCTCGCCGCGGACGGGCTCGAGGCGTCGACCGATCTCGCGATCGGGAGCGCGCGCGAGCGCCTGGCCGCGCTCGTCGGCGATGCCGACCTGCTCGTGCTCGGCCGCAACGATCACCGCTCGCACGCGCCGGGCGCGCTGCGTCGCGTGGGCAGCGTCGCGAACGCCGCGCTGCGCGACGCGCGCCCGCACGTGTGGCTGGCATCGGCCGAGGCCGACCACTGGCCGCCGCGCCACCTCGTCGCCGCGCTCGACGACGACGACGATCACGTGCTCGACGCCGCGCTCTCGCTGGCCGCGCGCTGGCGCGCGGGGCTCGCGGTCGTCCGCGTGCTGACGCGGACGCCGTCGCTGCAGCTCGCCGGCGAGCTCGACGCGCACCGGAACGAGCGGCGCGCGGCGCTGCGCGCGCAGGTCGCGGCGGCGGCGGCGCGGGTGGCTCCGGGGCTCGACGCGGAGGCGATCGACGTGCGCGCGGGCTACGACACGCCCGAGCACGGCATCGCGGCGGTCGCCGAGCAGACGGTCGCCGACGTCTGCGTGCTCGGCGTGACGCCGCGGCGCGGCCTCGCGCGCTGGGTCGTCGGGACGACCGCCGAGCGGATGCTCGACGACGTGCGCGGGGCGATCCTCGTGGTGCGCGAGCCGGTGCGCGCCGCGGGCGCGTGAAGGGCTCGCCGTCGCGCGCGCGGTGGGCGCGCGGCGACGGCCGTTCCTCGCGCGGCCCCGGCCGCGCGGAAGCCGCGGCGCGAGCGCGCCGCGCGAAGCCAGGGGAGGACGGGCATGGGATTCGCGATCCGGATGGCGATCACGGCGTTCGGGCTGTGGCTCGCCGCGCGCTGGGTTCCCGGCATCGAGATCGCGAGCGGCGCGACGCTGCTCTTCGCCGCGCTCTGGCTCGGCGTCGTCAACGCCGTCGTGCGGCCGGTCGTCGTCTTCCTGACGCTGCCGCTCACGATCCTCACGCTCGGGCTGTTCGTGTTCGCGATCAACGCGGCGATGCTCGGGCTCGTCGCGTGGCTGCTCGACGGCTTCCGCATCGCGAGCTTCGGCGCCGCGCTGCTCGGCTCGCTGATCGTCGCGATCACGGGCTGGATCGGCTCGGGCTTCGTCGGGCCGAAGGGCCGCTACGAGGTGATGATCGTGCGCGCGCGGCGCGACGGGGACGAGGACGCTCGGTGAGCGAGCGGCCGTCGCCGCACGGCGACGACGACGCGCCGATCTGGACGAGCCCGTACCGGCTGCTGCGCCGGCTCGTCGTCGCCGTGCTCGGCCTCTCGGTGCTCGCCGTCGGACTCGCGCTGCTCGTGCTGCCCGGCCCCGCGTTCGTCGTGATCCCGCTCGGCCTGGGCATCCTGGCGATCGAGTTCGAGTGGGCGCGGCGCTGGCTGCGCCGGACGAAGGCGCAGTACGCGGAGCTCGCCGCGTGGGCCGCGGGGTCGGGCGCGTCGGACGACGCGCGCGGCGCGGCCGACGGCGCCGGCGCTCAGCCGAAGACGCGCTCGTCGACGTCGACCCCGACCGGGCAGTGATCCGAGCCCTCGACGTCCGCGAGGATGAACGCGCGCTCGACGAACTCCATCGCGGCCGGACACGCGAACACGTAGTCGATGCGCCAGCCGACGTTCTTGGCGCGCGCGTCGCCCCACTGCCGCCACCAGGTGTAGGCGCCCTCCGTCTCCGGGTGGAGCGCGCGGAACGTGTCGCTCCACCCCGCCGCCACCCAGCGGTCGAGCTCGGCGCGCTCCTCGGGCAGGAAGCCGCTGTTCTTGCGGTTGTCCTTCGGGCGCGCGAGGTCGATCTCGGCGTGCGCGGTGTTGAAGTCGCCCATCACGAGCACGCGCCGGCCGGACTTCCGCAGCGCCTGCACGCGCTCGAAGACGGCGGCGTAGAACGCGAGCTTGTAGCCGACGCGGCTGTTGTCGCGCTCCTTGCCGCTGCCCTTCGGAAAGTACGCGTTGGCGACGACGAGCTTCCCGAAGTGCGCGATCTGGAGGCGGCCCTCGACGTCGAAGCGCGCGTCGCCGAGCTCCGTCTCGACGCGGTCGGGTGCGCGCCGCGCGAACAGGCCGACGCCCGAATAGCCTCGGCGCTCGGCCGCCCGGAAGTGGCAGTGCCAGCCGCGGCGCGCGCGCAGGTCTTCCGGGATCTCGTCCTCGAGCGCGCGCACCTCCTGCACGCCCACGATCTCGGCGCGCGCGCGGGAGAGCCAGCTGCCGAAGCCCTTCTTCGCGCACGCGCGCAGGCCGTTCACGTTCCAGGAGACGATGCGTCGGCGCGCCACGGAGCCGGCTGCGCTCAGTCGTCGTCGCGCGACAGGTAGGTGTACTCGGTGAGTCCCTGCTCGTAGCGCTTGCGCAGGCGCGCGGAGTCCTCGAGGCCGATGTCGCCGTCGCGCAGCGCGCGTTCGATGGTGCGCCGCACCTTCTCGATCAGCGCGTGGCGGTCGTACTGCACGTAGTGCAGCACCTCGCTCACCTCGTCGCCCTCGACCTCGTGCTCGATCGCGTAGCGACCGTCGTCCTCGACGCGCACGTGCACGGCGTCGGTGTCGCCGAACAGGTTGTGCAGGTCGCCCAGGATCTCCTGGTAGGCGCCGACGAGGAACACGCCGACGTAGTACGGCTCGCCGTTCCAGCCGTGCAGCGGGAGCTGCGCGCGCACGCCGTCGTTCCCGATGAAGCGGTCGATCTTGCCGTCGCTGTCGCAGGTGAGGTCGGCGAAGACGCCGCGCCGGTTCGGCTCCTCGTCGAGGCGGTGGATCGGCATCACCGGGAAGAGCTGGTCGACGGCCCAGTGGTCGGGCGCGGACTGGAAGACGGAGAAGTTCCCGTAGTAGGTGTCGGCGAGCTCGCGCTCGAGGCTGTCGAGCTCCTCCGACGGCTCCTCGAGGCCGCGCGCGACCGCGAGGATGCGCTCGCAGCACTGGAAGTAGAGACGCTCGGCGCGCGCGCGCGCGGTGAGGTCGAGGTAGCCGAGCGAGAACAGCGAGGCCGCCTGGTCGCGCAGCTCCTGCGCATCGTGATAGGCCTCGTAGACGTTGTCCTCGTCGATCGCGCCGTCGCGCACCTCGGCGAGGTCGACGAGCACCTTCTCGTCGTTCTCGTCGACCGGCCCCTCGAGGCCGCTCTTCGTCATCTCGTGCACGCCGAGCACGTCGAACACCAGGACCGAGTGGTGCGCCACCATCGCGCGGCCCGATTCCGTGATGATGTCCGGATGCGGCTGTCCGGCCTCCTCGCACGCGTCCTGGATGGTCGCGACGACGTCGTTCGCGTACTCCTGGATCGAGTAGTTCATCGACGACAGGTCGTCGCTCTGCGAGCCGTCGTAGTCGACGCCGAGGCCGCCGCCGACGTCGATCGTCGTGAGCCCGGCGCCGATCTCGCGCAGGCCGACGTAGATGCGGCTGATCTCGCGCACCGCCTCCTTGTGCGCCCGGATGGCCGTGATCTGCGATCCGATGTGGCAGTGCAGGAGCTCGAGGCAGTCGAGCATGTCCTCGCCGCGCAGGCGCTCGACGGCCGCGACGAGCTCGGCCGGCGAGAGCCCGAACTTGCTGCGGCTGCCCGTGCTCTCGATCCACTTGCCGGCGCCGCGCGTCCACATCTTGGCGCGCACGCCGATGTGCGGGCGGATGCCCAGCTCCTTGGACGTCTTGATCAGCAGCTCGAGCTCGCGGAAGCGGTCGATCACGATGATCGGGCGCCGGCCGAGGCGCTGGGCGAGCAGCGCGGTCTCGAGATAGGCGCGGTCCTTGTAGCCGTTGCAGACGATGGTCGCGCCCGGCGTCTCGAGCACGGCGAGTGCGACGAGCAGCTCGGGCTTGCTGCCCGCCTCGAGGCCGACGCCGAACGCGGCGCCGTGCTCGACGATCTCCTCGACCACGTGGCGCTGCTGGTTCACCTTGATCGGGTAGACGCCGCGCCAGCGCCCCTTGTACTCGTACTCGTCGATCGCGTACTGGAACGCGCCGCCGATGCTCGCGATGCGGCTCGCGAGGATGTCGGAGAAGCGGATCAATAGCGGCGTCCGAAGCCCGCGTCGCTGCAGGTCGCCGACGAGCGAGAGCAGGTCGATCCCCGGCCCGTCGCCCCCGCGCGGCTTCACGACGACGTGCCCCGCGTCGTTCACGCCGAAGTACTCGTCGCCCCAGTAGCTCAACCCGTAGAGCTCGCGGCTCTCCTGGACGGTCCAGCTGGCCATCGGGAACCTCGTCGTCGCGTGCGCCCGGTGCGGCCGACGACGCGCGCGTCGGGCGGGAGAGGGCGGAGAGCGGAGAGGGTGGGGGTTGTGCACGGCACCGTGCCGACGCGGCCATTGCATAGCTCGCACGTACGCGAGGAGAAAGCCTCGCGCCGGCGGGACGAGGACGCTCCCGAGCCGACCGGCCGGCGGCGGCCACGCGCGAGCCGCTGCGGAGGAGCGGCCTCGTCCGTCGGTTGCGCTCGGCGCGCGGCGATCCGGGTAGGATCGCGCGACCGGTCGAGGCCGATGTGAGCGAAGGCAGGCAACGAGACGACGTTCCGGCGCGCGAGGAGTCGATCCTCGCGTTCGAGGACTTCGAGCTTCACGAGGCCACGCGGACGCTCGTCCGCGGCGGGGACGTCGTCGCGTTGACCGCGCGCCCCTTCGCCCTGCTCGCCTTCCTGTGCCGCAACCGCCACCGCTTCGTCGCGAAGGACGAGCTGATCGATCACGTGTGGAGCGACGTCGCCGTCTCGGACGCCTCGCTGTTCACCGCCGTCCGCGAGGTGCGCCGCGCGCTCGGCGACAGCGCGAGCCACTCCCGCTTCATCCAGACGCGACGCCGCGACGGCTACCGCTTCGTCGCCGACGTGGCCGTTCTCGAGCGGCGGGTGGAGAACGACTTCGTCGGGCGCCGCGACGTCCTCGCCGCGCTCGTCGCGGACGCGCACCGCGCCGCCGACGGACACGGCGGGATCGTGCTCGTCGCCGGCGAGCCCGGAATCGGGAAGTCGCGCCTCGTCGAGGAGTTCGCGGCGGGCCAGCGCGACGTGAGCCGCGCGTGGTGCTGGGAAGGCGACGGCGCGCCGCCCTATTGGCCGTGGATCCGGCTCCTGCGCGCGCTGTGCGACGACCCGCGCGACGCGCCCCTGCGAGACTCGATCGCCGGCTCGCCGCTCGCCGTGCTCCTCACGGAATGGACGACGGACGCGCCGCCGATCGAGGGCCACGAGCGCCCCGACGCCCGCTTCCGACTGTTCGACGCGGTGCGCGACCTGCTCGCGCGCGCGGCGGCGGCCCGTCCGCGCGTGCTCGTCATCGAGGACCTCCACTGGGCGGACACGTCGACGCTGCACCTGCTCGAGTTCGTCGCGCACGAGGCGGCGCGCGAGCGCTGGCTGCTGGTCGGCACCTACCGCGACGCCGAGGCGGCGCCGCCGCATCCGCTCGCCGAGACGCTCGGGCGCGTCTCGCGCAATGCGGGAGTGCGCGTCGAGCCCCTCGGCGGGCTCGACGAAGCCTCGGTCGCACGGCTCTGGAGCCGCTGGACCGGCGCGACACCGGACGTTTCGCAGCTGCGCGACACGTGCGCGCGGACCGGGGGCAACCCTCTCTGGATCCGCGCCCTGTGCGGTCTCGCCGCCGAGGACGCGAGCCCGTCGGGACGCGTGCACGCGCCGGTGCGCGAGGTGCTCGAGGCGCTGGCGCGACGCCTCGCGCCCCGCACCCGCGCGGTGCTCGAGCGCGCGGCGGTGCTCGGGGTGGAGGTGTCGCTCGCGCGCCTCGCGGTCGTGTGCGAGACCGACGAGCGCGATCTCGACCCCGCCCTGCGCGATGCGCAGCGGCGGGGCTTCGTCGTGCCGTGCGCGCCGGGCCGCATCCGCTTCGTGCACGCCCTCATCCAGGAGTCGCTGGTCGCGAACCTCTCCCACGCGGAGTCGGCGGCCCTGCACGCGCGCGCGGCCCACGCGTTGGTGGCGTTCCACCGGACGCGTGCGGGCCCGCACCTCTCCGAGATCGCAGACCACTTCTGTCGCGCCGCGGCCCATGGAGAGGCGCGCAACGCGGCCGACTACTCGCGGCGGGCGTGCGAGTGGGCCCTCGGTCGGCTCGCCTACGACGAGGCGGCGGCGCACGCGCGCCGTGCGGGCGCGGCGCTCGAGCACCTCGGCGGCGGCCACGAGCGGGAGCGGTGCGACCTGCTCCTCGCCGAGGCCGACGCCCTCGCGCGCGGCGGTCGGCTCGCCGAGTCGATCGTCGCCAGCCGCCGGGCCGGCGAGATCGCGCGCACACACGACGACGGACTCCGGCTCGCGCGCGCGGCGGTCGGCAGCGTCGGTCGGCTCCTGCCCATGGGCGTGCTCGACGCGGACGAGGTCGATCTCCTCGGCGAGGCGCTGCGCCGGCTCGGCGACCGCTCGCCGGCGATGCGCGCCGAGCTGCTGCTGCGGCTCTCCGCGCACGCGAGCGCCGCCGGCGACCCCGCGACGTCGGCGGCGCGGCTCGCGGACGGCGCGCAGCTCGCGTTCGAGTGCGGCGATGCGCGCGTCCAGGCGCTCGCGCTGCGCACGCAGGCCTACAACCAGGCGGGCGGCGTGGACCCGCTCGCGCGGATCGACGCCGCGACCCAGGCGTTCGAGCGCGCGGAGGCGTCGGGCGACCCCGAGACGGCCGCGATGTCGCTCTTCCTGCGCGTCACCGGCAGCCTCGTCCGCGGCGACCTCGAGGCCGCCGACCGCGATGCGCGCGAGCTCGAGCGCCGCATCGAGCGTCAGCGGTTGCTCGAGGTCGAGCCGTTCCTGCTCGGCCATCGCGCGACCCGCCTCGTGATGCAGGGGCGCTATGCCGAGGCCGAGCCGCTCGCGATCGAGACGGCGCGCGCCGGCGAGCGCATCCGTTCGCCCGTCGGGTCGACGTACTTCGGGGTCCCTCAGCTCGCCGACATCCGCCGCGCACAGGGCCGCGCTGCGGAGCTCGCGGGTCCGTTCGCGGAGGCCGCGAACCGGTTCCCGGACCAGGTCGCCTTCCTCGGGCCGGTCGCGCTGCTCCTGGCCGATGCGGGCGAGCGCGAGCGGGCGCGCGCCCTCCTGCGGCGCGCCGCGCAGATGGGCTTCGACCGCCTGCCGGTCGACGCGAACCGGCTGGCGCTGATCGCGATGTTCGCCGAGGCCGCCGCCTCGTTGGGGGACGTCGAGCCCGTCGCTCCGCTCTACGAGATGGCGCTTCCGCACGCCGATCTCTACGCCGTCGCCGGGCACGCGCAGGCCTTCCTCGGCCCCGTGTCGTTCTCGCTCGGCCTCCTCGCGGGCCACGCGGGCCGCGACGAGAGTGCGGATGCGCACCTCGCCGACGCGCTCGAACGCGCCGAACGGCTCGACTCGCCTCCGCTGGTTGCGCGCACGTGCTGGCGCTGGGCGCAGGTGCTGGCGCGCCGGTCGCGGGTCGACCGTGCGCGCGTCGAAGCCCTGCTGCATCGCGCCGCCGCGACGGCCGAGCCGATCGGCATGCAGCTCGTGCTCGACGGCGTTCGGCGCGAGCGCGAACGACTCGCGGCGCGCTAGCGGATCTGCGACGCCGCGAGCCGCGACCGCGCCGCCGCCGCGAGGGCGACCGCGAGCGCGAGCAGGGCCGGAACGGGAGCCGCCGGCACCGCGGGGACGGTCGGCTGCGATGCGGGATCGTTCGGGTCCGAGCCCGCTGCCACCTCCTGGCCGTCGTCGAAGCCGTCGCCGTCCGTGTCGGCCGCGAGCGGATCCGTTCCGAGCGCCAGTACCTCTTCGCCATCGGAGATGCCGTCGCCGTCCGAGTCGGGGACGAACGATCCCGTTCCGAAGTGCGCTTCGGCCGCGTTGGGCAGGCCATCGCCGTCGGCATCGGGACGAGCGATCCGGTTCCACAGCACGCTGACACTGCCCGAAGAATTCGCCGCGACGAGATCGACCGCGCTGTCGCCGTCGAGATCGCGAGCGACGAGCGCCTGCGGACCGGAGGCGGTCGCATACGTGCGCCGGAATGCGAGCCCGCCCGCTCCGTTGCCGAGGAGCACGTCGACAGAGTTGCCCGATGGGCTCGCCGTCGCGACGTCGACGATGCCGTCGCCGTCGAGGTCGGCGACGACGACGTCGACCGGGCCGACGCCAGTCGTGAACGCGCCAGCCGAAACGAAGCTGCCGTCGCCCGCGCCTAGCACGACGCGCACGCTGTTGGTCGCGGAGCTCGCGATCACGAGGTCGGCGGTGCCGTTGCCGTCCATGTCCCCCGACGCCAGCGCGCGCGGCGTGCCTCCGGCCGAGAGCGTGCTGGCCGGCGTGAAGGTTCCGTCGCCGTTGCCGAGCGACACGCTGACGTCGGCGCTCCCGCTGTTCGCGGTGGCCAGGTCGATGGGGCCCGGGCCGCGGAAGCGCGCCGCGAGCACGGCGCGCGGCAGGTCGCCCACCGCGATCACCGGCCCGGGCGCGAAGCTCCCGTCGCCGTTTCCGAGCAGGGGCGACGCCTCGAACGAACACAAGCTCGCCGTTGCCAGGTCGGGCTTCCCGTCGCGGTCGAAATCGCCCGTGGCCAGTCCGAAGGCGGAGATCCCCGATGCGGAGTCGATCGCGGGTTGGAACGAGCCATCTCCGTTGCCGAGTGCGGCGGTGACGCCGCCGTCGCACGGGAACAACGAGCCGCGCGCGAACGCGAGGTCGACCACGCCGTCGCGGTCGAGATCCTGCGCGACCACGCTCTGTGGCGAGCTGCCGACGGGCATCGCAACCGACGCGGCGAACGTCCGCCCGCCCGTGCCGAAGAGCAGGCTCGCGTCGCCCCCCGCGTTCGCGGTCACGAGATCGAGAAGGCCATCGGCGTCGAGGTCCGCCGCCGCGATGTCGAGCGGTCCCACGCCCGCCGCGAACGTCGACGCCGGCTGGAACGCGACCGAGGTCGGGTTCGCGAGCACGCTGAGCTCGCCGGTCGCGAAGCTCGTCGTCACGACGTCGATGCCGCCGTCGGCGTCGAGATCGACGGCGAGTGTCGAGAACGGGCTCGCGCCCGTGTCGAGGATGACGGGAACCTGGAAGGTCCCCTCGCCATTCCCGAACAGCACGTGCACGGCACTGCTCGGCGTGTTCGCGGTGACGAGATCGGGGTGTCCGTCGCCGTCGATGTCCGCGATCGCGACGCTATTCGGGCGGTTGCCCGCCGTGAACGACTGCGCGCTCTGGAACGTGCCATCGCCGTTGCCGAGCAGCACGGTCAGGTCGTCGCTGTCGGGGTTCGCAGTGACGAGATCGACGTCGCCGTCGCCGTCGAGGTCGGCGAGGCCGATCTGAAACGGGAATTCGCCCACCGCGTAGGCGACCGCGGGCTGGAACGAGCCGTCGCCATTGCCGAGCAGCACGCTCGCATCGTCGCTCGCGGAGTTCGCGGTCGCGAGATCGACGATGCCATCGCCATCGAGATCGGCGGAGGCGATCGCGATCGGCGCGCTCCCGACCGCGAAGGACGTCGGTGGCTGGAAGCTGCCGTCGCCGTTGCCGAGCAGCACGCGAGCCATTCCGGTCGTCGCGTCGACGCACGCCACGTCGAGCCAGCCATCGCCGTCGAGGTCGACGAGCTCGAGGTCGAACGCCGGGCCGCCCGCGGCGAACGAGCTCGCCGGCTGGAACGTGCCGTCGCCGTTTCCGAGCAGCACGCTCACCGTGCCGTCGCCCGCGTTCGACGTGACGAGGTCGGGCACGAAGTCCGCGTTCACGTCGGCGACGGCGACCGAACGCGGAAGTGCACCGACGGGCAGCGCGATCGTCGGCGCATACGTTCCGTCGCCGACGCCGAGCCGCACACCGACGGCGTTGCCGTTCCGATCTGCCGTCACGAGGTCGAGCACGCCGTCGCCGTCGAGGTCCGCCGCGGCGGTCGCGGTCGGCCCGGCGCCTGCAGATAGCGACATCGGCGTACCCAGCGTCGTGTCGCGGCGGCCGAGCAGCATGGTGATGCCGAACGCGCCGCCGTTCGAGACGGCGAGATCGAGCACGCTGTCGCCGTCGAAGTCGGCGACCGCTACGTCCTGCGGGCTCGCTCCCGTCGCGAACGGGGCGGCCGGGCCGAACGTGCCGTCGCCGTTGCCGAGCAGGTGGCTCACCGACGAGTTCGCCGCGTCGACGACGACGATGTCGAGCGTATCGTTCGCGTCGAGGTCGGCGAGCGCGATCTCCTGCGGCGCCGAGCCGGCCGCGAACGCGACGGGCAGCTGGAACGTGCCGTCGCCGTTGCCGAGCAGTACCTGCACGGTTCCGTCGGCCACGTTCGGCGAGATGCCCGTGGCGGGGACGAGCGCGTCCAGCGCGCCGTCCGAGTTCACGTCGGCGAGCACGACGTCCTCGCTTCCCGCGCCGAGGACGCTCGTGGAATCGAGCTGGAAGGTGCCGTCACCGTTTCCGACATAGAACGCGAACGTCGTCTGCCCGACCGCGACGAGGTCGAGCACCGTGTCGCCGTCGAGGTCTGCCAGGGCGATGCCGCGCGCGGTCATGGGTGTAGCGACCGCGAGCGGCGGCTGAAGAGTTCCGTCGCCGTTGCCGAGCGAAACCGACACCGGGGCGCTCGTCACGATGTCGAGGTTGGTATCCCCGTCGACGTCGGCGATCGCGATGTCCCCGCCCTCCACCGTGAGCGTGGAGTACGTGCTCGCGGCCTGGAAGCTGCCGTCTCCGTTTCCGAGCGCGATGACGATCCCGGGATTTCCCGAGTTGCACAGCAGGCACACGGCGACGAGATCGACCACGTCGCTCCCATCCAGGTCCGCCAGTGCGACGTCGTAGAGGAGAGCTCCGGTTGCGACCGGAACGGGCGTCTGGAGGCTGCCGTCGCCGTTTCCGATCAGCGCGACCACCTCGCCGCCCGTCGCTGCGACGAGGTCGGTCGCGCCGTCGGAGTCGAGGTCGGCCGCCGCGATCCCGAGCTGAGGAGCGGCGACCGACTGCTCCCGGTAGCCCTCGAAGGTGCCGTCTCCGCGGCCGCGCCAGAAGGCGAGGCCGTCGAGCGCGTCGAAGACGAATGTCAGGTCGGGAACGCTGTCGAGGTCGAAGTCGTCCGCGACGACGTCGTGCGAATAGCTCGGGAGTGGGATGAGACTCGCTGGTTGGAACGTGCCGTCCCCATTTCCGAGAAGGAGGCTCGCAGTCGCGGGCAGCGCCGCGCTGTTCGGGATGCCGACGAGATCGAGGTGTCCGTCGCGGTCGAAGTCGGCGACTTCGAGATCGAAGACCGCGGTGGGGACGGGTACGCCGACGGCACTCTGGAACGTGCCGTCGCCGTTGCCCGGAAGCAGCCAAACCGCCCCAAACGCGCCGACGAGGTCGCCGACTGCCAAGTCGACGTTGGCATCGCCGTCGAAGTCGCCAACGGCGATCGCGCGAAGCGTCAAGGACGACTCCCAGCTGCTCAAGAAGGCTGGAGACTGGAATGAGCCGTCCCCGTTGCCGAGCGCGACGGCAATCGGGGTGACAATGCCGTCGTTGGCGACGACGATGTCGAGGGCGCCATCCGCGTCGAGGTCGGCAAGCGCGGTGTTGGCGTTCGTCGCAGTGGCGCCAAACGACGCGAGACCCCCACTCGACTGGAACGCACTGCTCCCGTTCCATCGGAAGGCGAGAACCTCCACGCCGCCCCCAACGACGACGCTCGCGGCGATGTCGTCCGCTCCGTCCCCGTCCATGTCTCCGGTCGTGACCGCGACGATGCCGTTCAATAACGTGATCGGTATCGGCGCCTGAAACGAGCCGTCCCCATTGCCGAACCAGACCGCCACGAGTGCGAGGAGCGGAACCGCGCTGGCGATATCGGCATTCCCGTCTCCGTCGAAGTCGCCCGTCGCGACGTCGATGGGCAGGGCGAAAGCGTCGAGCGGCGTCGCGGTCGTGAAGGTCCCGTCGCCGTTCCCGATCAGCACCGTGAGGTCGTTGGTGGAGTTCGCCGCGACGACGGCGTCGAGCACCCCGTCGTTGTCGAAGTCGGCCTGGGCCATGCCTCGGGGACTCTGGGGCGTCTCGGTCTTGGGCGCGGCGAAGAGCGGCGTGATCGCGCGCGCGTCGCTGGGCTCGGTGAGCAGCGCGAGCGCGGCCAGCAGCGCGCCGATTGCGAAGCGCCGCGCGCTCCCGAGGGGTCGCTTCCTCGACGTGGACGACGGGGAGCAGCGCGGTCTGGTCATGACGGGCCACCTCTCCCGTCCAACCTACCGATGCCCGGGCGCCCGAACCTGAGGCGAGTCTGAAATCTCGCCGCGCCGCCGCGGTCGAGCCGCGATTCGCGCTCGCGACGCCCTCGGCGCGCGCCGGGGCGCCCGCATGCGCCGGCGGGGGGCGGGCGCGCGCGGCGATCCGATTGCTAGTTGGCGTCGGCCTCGGCGCCGAACGCGATGTCGCGCTGCTCGCCGGTGGCGAGCGACTTCACGCGCGCCGACCCGCGCGCGACTTCGTCGGGGCCGAGCAGCCAGACGCGCGCGGCGCCGCTCTTGTCGGCGTCGGCGAGCACGCGCTTCGGCTTCGGGTGGCCGAGCACGAGCTCGACCCGCCGCCCGGCCGCGCGCAGCCGCTGCGCGACGCCGATCGCGGCCGGGTGCTCGGCTTCGCCGAACGCGAACACGACGTCGTCGAGCTCGCGCGCGAGCGACGGCACGAGGCCGTGCTCCTGCAGGAGCTCGTGGATCACGGCGTCGCCGAAGCCGAAGCCGACGGCGGGAACGCGCGGGCCGCCGAGCGTCTCGAGCAGGCGGTCGTAGCGGCCGCCGCCGCAGATCGCGCGCAGGGCGCCGCTCGTGTCGAAGGCCTCGAACACGATGCCCGTGTAGTAGGCGAGCCCGCGCACGACCGAGGCGTCGAACACGACGCGATCGGCGATGCCGTAGGCCGCGAGCAGATCGAACAGCCTCCGCACGTCGGCGAGCGCGGAGGAATCCTTCGGTGCGAAGGCCGCTGCCTCGTCGAGGTCGCGCGCACCGAGCATCTCGATCGTGCGGCGCGCCTCGGCGTCGGTGAGGCCCACTCCGCCGGCCGGGTCGCACAGCTGCTCGACCACCGCGTCGTCGCCGATCTTGTCGAGCTTGTCGATCACCACGCACAGCGGCTCGAAGGCCTCGGGGCGCTTCGCGAGCACGCCGCCGCGCAGCGACTCCTCGAGCAGCGCGCGGCTGTTGATGCGGATGCGCGCGGCGTCGCGCGGCACGCCGAGCCGGTCGAGCAGCGCGCAGATCGCGGCGAGCAGCTCGGCCTCGGCCTCGACGCCGGGCTCGCCCCAGATGTCCATGTTCCACTGGTAGTGCTCGCGGCGCCGGCCGCGCGTCATGCGCTCGTAGCGCCAGCACTGCGGGATTGCGAACCAGCGGATCGGGAAGCGGAGCGCGCCGGCGCGCGCGAGCACCATGCGCGCGAGCGACGGCGTGAACTCGCCGCGCAGCGCGAGGTGCCGATCGTGCAGCTCGAAGTGGTAGAGCTGCTCGACGATCTCCTCGCCCGCCTTGCGCGTGAAGAGCTCGGCGTGCTCGACGATCGGTGCGTCGACCTCCTCGAAGCCGAAGCCCTTCGCGACCGCGCGGAAGTGCCCGAAGAGCCACTCGCGGAAGCGCATGTCGTCGGGGTAGAAGTCGCGCGTTCCGCGCGGCGGCTGCAGGCCCTGCTTGCTCACGCGCGTTCGAGTAGCACGCGCCGCGCGCGGTCGCCGAGGCGCGGCGGGGGCGCGCCGACGGCCGGGTCGCGGCGCCGCGCGAGGTGAGCGGGGCCTCGCCGCTTGCTACACCCCCGAGCGCCGCGCCGTCGCGCGCCGGCGCGAACGCCCGCGTCGCTCGGAGGTCCGCCATGCACCGCGCCCATCCCGTCCGCCCGGCCCGCTCCGCTCCGCTCGCACCGCGCACCCGCGCCGCGGCACTCGCCGCGCTCGTCGCGCTCGTCGCGCTCGCGTGTGGCTCCGAGTCCGACCCGGGCGGCGCCGCGGCTCCGCCCGCACCCGCCGCGCCGCCGAGCGCCGCGCCCGCGGCCGCCGCGTCGAGCGCGCCGGCCGATCTCCCGCTCGCGCTCGTGCTCGGGCTCGCCCACTTCGACGGCGCGAAGCCGCTGCCGGCGCGGATGGAGTTCGTCGTGCGCGAGGGCGGCGAGTGGAAGGTCTACGGCATCGAGGACGAGGCGTCGGACGTCTTCCACAAGGCGATGGCCTACGTCGATGCGGAGGACGGCGGCACGCCGAAGGTGCTGACGGTCGCCGGCGCGCCGGTCGGCCAGCCCGCGCTCGTGAAGCTCTGGCACCGCGAGGGCGCGACGCTCGTCCCGGAGACGATCTGGGAGCAGTCGTTCGGCGGGAAGCGCAACCGCATGCGCGACGTCGAGGTCGCCGACCTGTTCGGCGACGGCCGCGCGACGATGGCGGTCGCGACGCACGACCAGGGCGTCGTCGCGACGATCCATCCCGACGGGCAGGGCGGCTTCGAGGTGACGGAGCTCGACCGCGAGCCCGACACCTTCGTGCACGAGATCGAGATCGGCGACGTCGACGGCGACGGCGTGCTCGAGGTCTACGCGACGCCGAGCGAGCCCAACAAGCTCGACGGCTCCGACCAGAGCGGGCACGTCGTGCGCTACGTGCCGAAGAAGGGCGAGGGGCGCGTCGTCGTCGCCGACCTCGGCAACCGCCACGCGAAGGAGATCGTCGTCGCCGACGTCGACGGCAACGGCACCGACGAGCTCTACGTGCTCGTCGAGGGCCAGCTCGCGAAGGGCAGCAAGACGGAGCTCGAGCACGGCATCGAGGTGCGCCGCTACGAGGCGGGCACCGACCCGGCGGGCGGCGCGGTGATCGCGGCGATCGACGACCGGCTCTGCCGCTTCGCGACCGTCGGCGACGTCGACGGCGACGGGAAGAAGGAGATGGTGATCGCGGCCTTCTCGAGCGGCGTCTGGCTCGCGCGCCCGGGCGACGACCCGAACGGCGCCTGGAACGTGACGAACATCGACCGCGACTCGGGCGGCTTCGAGCACGCCGCGATCCTCACCGACCTCGACGGCGACGGGCGCGACGAGCTCTACGTCGCGAGCGACAAGCACAAGCAGCTGCGCCGCTACGTCTGGAACGGGAGCGCCTTCGACCGCGAGACGATCTACGCGCGCACCGACGGTCGCGCGGTCTTCACCTGGAACATCATGCCCGTCCCCGTGGCCCTCGTTCCCCGCTGATCGCCGGCCCGCCTCGCCCCATCGCGGTGGCTCCGGCGCCGCGGCCGACGCGTCTCGGGGCGGGCGATCAGGCCGGGCGGGCGAGCGCGAGCATCGCGCGGTTCGCGACCTCGATGGCGGTCGTCATGTTGTTGTCGAGGTCGAGCTCGGCCGGGCCCGGCCAGGGCGTGCGGTCGGAGACGACGCAGATGCAGCCCGCGCGCAGGCCGAACAGGTTGGCGAGCGTGAGCGTGACGCCCGACTCCATCTCGCAGTTGAGCACGCGCGCCGCCTGCATGTCGCGGATGCGCGCCTCGAGGTGGGACGGCCAGTAGCCGCCGACGCTCATCGACGACATCGCGCCCTTCGCGTCGACGAAGGCGTTGCGGACGTAGAACGCGTCGAGGCTCCAGGTGATGCCCGTCGCGTGGCGCGCGCCGGCGGCGCGCGCGGCCGCGACGAGCGCGCCGACCACCTCGTAGCTCGCGACCGCGGGGAACTCGGGCACGACGTAGGTCTTCGAGGTGCCGTCGTCGCGCACCGAGCCGGTCGTGATCGCGAGGTCGCCGAGCTCGAGCGCCGGGTCGAGGCCGCCGCTGTTGCCGATGCGGATGAAGGAATGGGCGCCGAGCTTCGCGAGCTCCTCGAGCAGGACGGCCGTGCTCGGCGCGCCGATGCCGGTCGAGCCCGCCGTGAGCCGCACGCCGTCGCGCGTGCCGGTGACGACGCGGTACTCGCGCACGCTGCACACCGTCTCGACGCCGCTCCAGCTCGCCGCGATGCGCTCGACGCGCGCCGGGTCGCCGCACAGGAACACGTGCTCGGCCACGTCGCCGGGGCGCAGGCCGGTCAGGGGCTGGGCGTCGCTCATCTCGTCGCGTCTCCTCTCGATTCCGCGTTCCGCGGCTCGCGGCGGCGCAAGCTGCCCGATGCGCCGGCGCGCGGCAAATGCGGCGCCCCCTATCGGCGCGTTCTTGCTCGGCCCGGAGGGCCGGGCTAATGCATGGCGCCGTTTCGCCGGG
Organism: Myxococcota bacterium; assembly: GCA_041389495.1. Lineage (NCBI taxonomy): Bacteria > Pseudomonadati > Myxococcota > Myxococcota bacterium. The sequence continues at coordinate 1,391,014 of JAWKRT010000001.1, forward strand.
TCCGGCGCCGGCGCGGCCACTCCGCGCCCGCACCCGGGCCTCGCGGGAGCCGGGCGGTCCGTCGGCCGGCACCCGCGTGCGCGACGTTGGGGGGATTCGTGACGAAGTGGCTGGTCATCAGCGAGAAGCCGAGCGTCGCGCAGGACATCGTGCGCGTGCTCGGCGGCTTCCGGGAGCAGGACGGCTACTGGGAGAGCGATGACTGGGTCGTCACCTACGCGGTGGGCCACCTCTTCGAGCTGCTCGAGCCCGAGGAGCTCGACGAGAAGTACAAGGCGTGGACGCTCGAGGTCCTGCCCATCCTCCCCGACGATCGCGGCTTCCAGCTCAAGCCGAAGAAGGGCCAGTCGGAGCGCATCCGCACGATCAAGAAGCTCGCGCTGCGCGACGACGTCGAGGGCTTCGTCAACGCCTGCGACGCCGGGCGCGAGGGCGAGCTGATCTTCCGCGAGATCGTGAAGTACCTCGGCTCGGAGAAGCCGATCCGCAGGCTGTGGCTCCAGTCGATGACGACGGACGCGATCCGCACGGGCTTCGAGCAGCTGCTCCCCGGCGAGCAGCTCGACGGGCTCGCGGCGTCGGCCGAGTGCCGCGCGTACTCGGACTGGCTGATCGGGATGAACTCGACGCGCGCGCTCACGAAGCGCCTCGCGAGCCGCAAGGAGAAGACGGCCTGGTCGGCGGGCCGCGTGCAGACGCCGACGCTCGCGCTGCTCGTCGACCGCGAGCTCGAGGTGCTCGCGCACGTCCCGAAGCCCTACTGGCGCGTGAAGGCGAGCTTCGAGCACGCCGGCCAGACGTACGAGGGCACGTGGTTCGACCCGGCGTTCGAGGCCGACGACGACGACGCGCGCCGCGAGGATCGGCTGTTCGACGAGGCGCGCGCGCGCGCGGTCGCGGCGGAGGTGGCGAGCGCGTCGGCCCGCGCGCGCGAGACGCGCAAGCCGTCGAAGGAGTCGGCCCCGCCGCTCTTCGATCTCACGAGCCTGCAGCGCGAGGGCAACCGGCGCTTCGGCTGGTCGGCGCGCCGCACGCTGTCGGCCGCGCAGCGCTGCTACGAGCGCCACAAGGTCCTGACCTATCCGCGCACCGACTCGCGCTGCCTGCCCGAGGACTACCGCGACACCGTGCGCGGCGTGCTCGAGAGCTATGCGGGCGGCGGCAGCGGCGCGCTCGCGAAGCGCGACACCGCGTTCGCCGACTACGCGCGCGCCGCCGCGCGCCTGCTCGAGGACGGTCTCGAGAACGAGGCGCGCACCTTCGACAACAAGGGCGTGAGCGACCACTTCGCGATCATCCCCACCGGCACGCTGCCGGAGGAGGAGCTCACGGGCGACGACAAGCGGCTCTTCGATCTCGTCGTGCGGCGCTTCTTCGGCGCCTTCCACCCGCCCGCGGAGTGGGAGCGCGTCGAGCGCACGACGGAGGCGGCGGGCCACGCGTTCACGACGCGCGCGCGCTCGCTCGAGGTTCCCGGCTGGCGCGCCGTGCTGCCGCCCGCGAGCGAGGAGACCGAGCCCGCCGTGTCGCTCGCGCCGCTCGTCGCGGGCGCGACCGAGGCGTCGGACGTCGCCGTGCGCACGGCCGCGTCGGAAGTGCTCGAGGAGGAGACGAAGCCCCCGCCGCGCATCACCGAGGCGCGCCTGCTCTCGCTGATGGAGAACGCGGGCAAGCAGATCGACGACGACGACATCGCCGCCGTCCTGCACCAGAAGGGCATCGGGACGCCCGCGACGCGCGCGGAGATCATCGAGAACCTGATCCGCAAGGGCTACGTCGTGCGGCAGGGCAAGAGCCTGCGCCCGACCGTGAAGGGCATCCGCCTGATCGACAGCCTGAAGCGCATCCACATCGATCGCCTCGCGTCGCCGCAGCTCACGGGCGACCTCGAGTACCAGCTGCTCGAGGTCGAGCGCGGCGAGCGCAGCGCGCGCGACTTCCTGGCCGAGGTCACGCAGTACGCGGTCGACGTCGTCGACCGCGCCAAGACGTTCGACTACGGCGAGCTCTACGCCGACGCCGAGTCGCTCGGCGCGTGTCCGAGCTGCGGGCGCCCCGTCGTCGAGAGCGCCTGGTTCTACCGCTGCCAGCCGCCGCTCGAAGAGGACGACTGCCCGATGCGGTTCTGGAAGGACACGTCGGGCCGCTACCTCGACCCGAACGCCGTGCGCGCGCTCTGCCGCGACGGCGTGACGCCGGTGCTCGACGGCTTCACCGCGCGCAACGGCCGCACCTACCGCGGCCAGATCGAGGTCGACCGCGACGAGTGGAAGCTCGTCGTGCGCTCGATCGGCTGGAACGAGGAGGCGACCGACGACACGCCCGAGTACGACGTCGACGAGCGGCCGCTCGGGGCGTGCCCGCTCGGCTGCGGGCGCGACGTCGTCGAGACGCCGACGGAGTTCACGTGCGCGGGCCGGCTCGAGGCCGAGCGGGCGCTCGCCGCGATCAAGGCCGCCGAGGCCGAGATGAGCGTCGACGACCGCAAGAAGTCGATCGCCGCGCGGCGCAAGGCGACGCGCGAGGCGAGCGACAAGCCGTGCACGTTCGTGCTGCCGCGCACCGTCTGCAAGCGCGAGATCACGCGCGACGAGGCGCAGGCCTACCTCGCCAACCGCCGCACCGAGCTGCTCACCGATTTCACGTCGCGCTTCGGGCGGCCCTTCTCCGCGACGCTCGTGCTGCAGGAGAGCGGCCGCCACGGCTTCGAGTTCCAGCCGCGCGGCGCCGCCGCGAAGAAGACTGGAGAGGGCGACGACGCGGCCGCGCCGGACGCCGCCGCGCCGCGCAAGAAGGCCCCCGCCAAGAAGAAGGCTCCGGGGAAGAAGGCGCCCGCGAAGAAGGCGCCCGGGCGCAAGAAGCCGGCGAAGAAGGCGGGGCGCAAGAAGGCCTCGGCCAAGAAGGCCGGCGCGAAGGCGCGCGCGCGCGGCGGCTCGCCGGCCGACGCCGGCGACGAGTAGCGCGCACCGCCCGCCCGCCCCGCGCGGCTGACTCCCAGTCGCGCGGCCGCGTACGAAATCGCTTGTCCTGCTGCGCGCTTACTGCCTAAATAGCCGGGTGCCGAGGGGGCCGCGCGCGCCAGCGCGGCCACCCGGACGTCTGGGGGAAGCGCGGGTGTCGGCCTTCGGGCGGGCGCCCGTTCGGGACGGGTCTCGGGATGGGCCCGCGTCGCGCCGCGTCTTCGCGGCGCCGCGACCGATTCGTCGCTTCCCCGCCTAGCAGGGTCCCGCCGGCCGCACGCGCGGCGGGCGGGCGCCGAGCCGGGGGCCTCCGGGCCCGGGGAGACGATGCGCCGAGTACCCGCCCGCTTCGTTGGTCGCCTCTTCGCCGTCGCCGCCGCCCTGGTCACCGCCGCCACACTCGGCGGCCTCGTGCCGCGCCAGGCGCGGGCCATCGAGGCGCTCGATGGGCGCGTCCAGGCACACGGCTTCTTCGAGAGCCAGCTGCGGGTGATCAGCGACGACTTCCGCGAGCAGTACGACCTCGCGCAGTGGTACCAGGTGCTCAACCTCGAGCTCGAGGTCGACATCCTCCCCGACGGCTGGGGCGCGATCGACCTGATGTCGGCGTACGTGCGGCTCGAGGCGCGCTACGACTGCGTCTACTCGCGCGGCTGCGGGATGTTCCGCACCGCCGACACCTACGGCGACCGCGCGAAGCACCTCCCGACGCGGATCTCGAGCGCGAAGAAGAACACCTATCACGGCGCGATGCTGCTCCCGAAGGTCGAGCGGCGCATCAACACCTTCCAGGACACCGACGGCGACGGCATCGCCGACACCACCGTCCAGGTGCTCGAGACGGACCTGCACGGCGCGCCGATCGTCGACCACCACCAGGTCGTGCCGCTCGTCGACATCCCCGGCTTCTCGGGCCTCGGCGACCAGACGGGCGCCGACGGCTACCTCGGCCAGCCGGCGTTCGGGAACGCGCTGAACGGCCTCGCGACGCTCCCGAGCTCGAAGGTCGGCGGCACCTTCTGCTTCTTCTCGAGCTCGAACACCGCGTGCACGGGCCCGAACGTGATCACCGTGAGCAACACGCAGCCGGATCCGGGCGAGTCGTGGGCGCTGCGCGACGACGACCCGTTCCCGTTCGTGTTCGAGCGCTTCCTCGACTACAAGTTCGCGCACCGCGGCCTGCGCGGCGGCGGCAGCGGCGGCATGCCGTCGGCCATCATGGGCCCGTGGCTGCCCAAGAACTTCGTCTACCCGAACGCGACGCTCGCCGACCAGTTCAACCCGTTCGACGCCTCGCAGACGACGCAGCTGCTGCGGAACAACGCCTACAACGGCTCGATCTACAGCAGCTCGAACTGGGGCTACAACTTCAAGTCGGGCGACATCGACCCGACCGATCCGACGACCTTCGTCGAGCAGCACATCCTGTTCAACTCGCAGAGCGCGTTCGAGGACCCGTTCCACGACGTGCTGCTCGCGGCCGAGATCACCGCCGGCGAGCTCGAGGCGTCGACGACGCCCGGCATCTCGACGATCGACCAGAACGCGGTCTACGTGCGCGGCGCGACGCGCGCGATCATCTCGGCGCAGGCGGGCCCGACGGGCGGCTCGCGCGTCGGCGCGTCGAAGCCGATGCGGCCGATCCCGATCACGGATGCGGCTCGCTATGCCGAGGGCGACCAGGTCGCCCGCGGCCTCTACCTCCCGAGCAAGGGCCTGCGCAGCGCGCTCGCGGGCGACCGCGCCGCCACGATCCCGATCAACTTCACCGAGAACGAGCGGGCGTGGAACCGCGGCGCGAGCCAGCAGGACGAGGGCGAGCTCAAGGAGGCCTTCGTCGACATCGAGACGCTCGACAGCCGCCTGTGGCTGCGGCTCGGCAAGCAGAACATCGTCTGGGGCAAGACGGAGCTCTTCCGCACGACCGACCAGTTCAACCCGGTCGACCTCGCGCTCGTGACGCTCGGCAACCTCGAGGAGACGCGCATCGCGCTGTGGTCGGGCCGCGCCGTCTACTCGCTCTACGAGGTCGGCCCGTTCGAGGACGTGCGCGTCGAGATCGCGGCCAACATCGACGACTACGAGTCGAACGACCTCGGCGCGTGCGGCGAGCCGTTCACGCCGAACCCGGTCTGCGACGCGGCCTTCGGCTCGTTCGCGCACGGCGCGTTCGGCGTCGGCCTCGCGGGCGTCGACAAGCCCGAGTCGCCGTGGGAGGACGTGACGAAGACGGAGTTCGGCGGCCGCATCGAGTGGCGCTGGGACCGCTTCAGCTTCGCGATCGCCGACTTCTACGGCTACGAGGACCTGCCCTTCCTCGACCGCATCTCGACCTACGAGCGCAACGTCGACCCGTCGACGGGCCGCATGCGCGCGATGGGCGAGACGGGCCCGTGCGCGACGCAGCCCGTCGCGCTTCGCCCGCGCGCGCCGCTCGGCGTGCCGAGCGTCGACCCCGGCTGCCTGCAGGCCGGCCCGACGCGGCGCGCCGTCGCGACGAACCCGGCGATCGTCGGCAACGAGTACCGCGCGGACGCCGCGCTCGCCGAGGCCGAGCTCGCGGCCGTCGCTCCGGGCCAGACGTTCGACCCGATCCTGCGCGAGATGGGCGTGCTCGTCACGAACGACCCGACGCTCCCGACCTTCGCGGAGAAGAACGCGCTCGACGCGCACCCGGCCAACCAGCAGTTCTTCGCGGCGATCTGCGCGGGCACGGTCGGCGTGAGCTCGCTCGACCCGTCGGCCTGCGCGGCGACCGTGTTCGGCAGCCAGCTCCTGCTCCCGCTCTCCTCGGGCCTGCTCACGACCTCGCAGGTGATCGGCTCGGTGCTCGCCGGCAGCGACAACGGCCCGGGCACGACGGGCCAGGTGACGCCGGGCGCGATCGCACTCACGTCGAGCACCGGCCTCACGCAGTTCGAGATCAGCGACGCGCTCGTGCGCCTCAACCACGACATCCAGGACGCGGAGTACGGCGGCACGGGCCCGGGCGGGCAGTGGGGCGGCCCGCTGCAGATCGTCTACGGCGGCGACAACCACTACTGCGTCGACAACTCGCTGCGCGAGATCGCGCGGCCGGTCACGCACCCGCGCCACAGCATCTACTACTTCGACGCGCTGAACCTCGTGTTCGACATCCCGTGCCACAGCGGCGGCGCGTCGTTCGCGGCGTCGGGAGGCTATGCGCTCGGCCAGGTGCTGACGGTCGAGCAGCAGGCGCTGCTCGGCTGCGGCCCGTTCTTCGGCACGAACTGCGACGACTCGGGCATCGACCTCCTGAACGCCGAGGCGAGCGTGCTCTTCCAGTCGTTCCCGGGCTTCGACGGCACGGGCCAGGCGGCGGGCGGCCCGAACTTCGCGCCCGGGACGGGCGCGACGCCGCCGCGCCAGTGGACGACCACGAACACGAAGTACGACCCGGGCACGAACACGGTGAACGGGCGCGCGCTGTCGGCCGACGGCCAGGACCGCCAGCAGCCCGGCACGATCTTCTTCCGCGGCGGCCCGGTGGGCACGGTGTACGGCCGGCTGCCCACCGACTCGCCCACGACGCCGAAGCGCAACATCGTGCTCCCCGGTGCGCGCTCGCCGTTCGTGTTCGACGAGAAGACCGACGCGCTCGTCGTCGGCAACGGGCCGACGCCCGGCCTGAACCCGGACTACGACCCGACGCAGGACGGCTGCATCGGGCCGGCGGCCTACGCGGCCGTGAGCGCCGCGCTCGGCGTGACCGTGACCGACCACACGACGTGCACGACGTCGAGCGGCCGCGCGAACGTGAACCCGTACCACTCGCTCGTGCACCCGCTCGCCGACATGGGCGGCTCGACGCAGTACTTCCGCAGCGAGATGGCGGCGCTGTCGTGGAACTTCCTCGTCCTGCTCACGATCGCCGATCGCGAGTTCGACGAGGACAACCGCTTCGCGGTCTGCCGCGAGGATCCGAACAATCCGGGTCAGTGTCTGCTCGATGCGCGCGGCAACCCCGAGCCCGTCTGCAGCCTCGCGACGCCGCAGCACTGCGGGACGGTGCGCGGCCTGCTCGGTCTCGCGGGCGTCACGCGCAACACGCGCCGCGCGGGCGGCAACGGGACGTTCGGGCGCCGCACGTTCGTGTGGCAGTCCGGCGGCGAGGCCGTGCTCGCGTTCGAGCGCCGCAACGTGCTCGGCTTCTCGATGGACTTCGCCGAGGACGTCACGAAGTCGAACTTCAGCATCGAGGCGACGTGGATCCCGAAGGTGCGCCGCGGCGACCCCGACTCCTGGAACGGCGTGCGCTACGCGGACGACTACAACCTCACGCTCTCCGTCGACCGCCCGACCTTCGTCAACTTCCTGAACGCGAACCGCACGTTCTTCTTCAACGCGCAGTTCTTCTTCCGCTACCGCGCCGCGGGGACGGCGAGCACGCTCGACCTGCTCAGCACGTTCACCGTGCTCGCGGGCTACTTCCAGGATCGCCTGCTGCCGAGCGTGACGTTCATCTACGACGCGCGCTCGAACACGTACGGCGCGCTGCCGCAGCTCCAGTACCGCTACACCGAGGCGTTCTCGATCGTGTTCGGCGCGCAGTTCTTCGGCGGCAAGCCGGACATCGTCGACATGCCGGTGAACGGGCTCGGCCCCGCGTCGAACCAGCAGGGCCCGTACGCGTACCGCGTGGCGTCGGACGACGGCGTCTCGATCGTGCGCAGCACGGACAACGTGTACCTGCGGCTGCGCTACGCGTTCTGACTAGCGTCCGCGCTCGAGCGCGGCGGACGACGTGAGGCCGGGCAGGTCGTCGCGGTCGAAGGGCAGCGACACGACGTCGTAGCTCTCGCGCCGCCAGCCGCCCGCGCCCGCGAGCGCGTCGAACGACACCTCCGCGACGGGCTCGAAGACGAGCGCCGGAGTGCCGCCCGGCCACTCGGGGTAGCCCGGCTGATCGCCCGAGAAGCGGTGCACGAAGATCTGCACGTCGAGGATGCGGCGCCGTCCCGCGCGCGAGACGCGGTAGAGCGGGACGCCCGTCTGCGCGTCGACCCAGAACATCACCGTGCGCAGACCTTCGTCGTCGCGGCGGATCGCGCCCTCGATCACCGCCGCGCGCCGCACCTCCCAGCGGTCGCTCGCGACCGAGAGGCCGGCCGGTCCGAAGTTGCGGTTCGGATCGATCGGGTAGCCCGAGCTCGTGCCGTTGATCGGCGCCATCACGTCCTGCATGCCGAGGAGCCGCCACTTGTACGCGTTCGGGCGCAGCATCATGCCCTCGAAGCCCTTGTAGGCGTGCGCCGAGGCCGCGGCCGAGCGGCCGGCCGTCGGGCTGATCGAGACGCCGAGGTCGCCGCCGAAGGCGACGGAGCCGCCGGCCTCGGGGCCCGCCGCGGCGTACGTCGGGAAGTACAGGCCGTCGACCCACGCCGTCGACGCGCGTCGCGACTTCCGCATCGAGGGCACGTACACGAACGTGTCGTCGGGCTCCTCGTAGCTCGTCCACGTCTTCGCGGGCCGGAACTGGCGCCACGCGAGGTGGCGCACCTGGAAGGGCTTCGTGAAGTGCCCGCCCGCGATCCACCAGGTGTCGCCGCTCCCCTCGACGGCGTAGCCCGTCGCGGCGAGGTCGGCGCGGCCGCGCGTCGGGAGGAAGTACGCGTCGCCCTCGTACGTCTGCGCGTCGCCTTCGCGCTCGGAGAAGTCGACGACGCGGAAGTGCCCGCGATGGCCGCCGCCCGCGAAGCGCAGTGCGAGGTTCCACGCGAAGCGCTGCGCGGCGTCCTCGGCCTCCGGGTCGATCGCGTCGGGCGGGAAGGGGACGCCGGCCGTGTAGCCCGAGAGGTTGCCGCGCGCGTCGAGCGAGACGTCCTTCGCGAAGCGCGCGGTCGCCTCCTTCAGGAAGCCGGGCTCGACGTAGCGCCGGTGGCAGGGCCCGACCTCCATGCGCATGCCCTCGAAGAAGAAGACGTCGCGATGGCTCCAGATCTCGGTCGGGAGGAGCTCGCGCAGCACGAGCAGGTTCTCGATGCCGAGGACCATGCCCTCCTTCAGCGTCACGCTCGCGGCATCGCGGGGGCGGCCCTGCTCGTCGGTGACGACGCCGCCGGTGACGGTCGGGCAATCGCCCTCCGCGGGGAGCCCGGCGCGCGCGGGGGCGCTCGCGCGCGCGGCGCCGAGCGCGCCGGCGGCGAGGGCGCGCGCCGCGAGCGAGCGCGCGATGCGGCGCAGGACGGGCCGGCGGGAGGCGAGCATCGGCGCAGTCTATCCTACGCGGCGCGCTCGCCCCGGCCGGCGCCGCGTCGCGAGGCGCGGGCGCGCGCGCCGCGAGCGCGCGACGGAGGGACGCGCGTGCATCGCCGCTCGATCGGAACGCCGCTCGTCGTCGGCATCGTCGGCGTGCTGCTGCTGCTGCTGCTCGCGGCGGGCTGGCAGGTGCTCGTGCTCGCCGACTTCGAGCCGCGCCTCGACCCGCGTCCGGGCCTCGGCGTCACCGACTGGATCTTCCTCGTGCTCGGGACGCTCTTCTTCGGGCTCGTGCTCGCCGGGCTCGTGTGGCTCTGCGTCTGGCTCGTGCAGGAGATGCGGCTCAACCAGCGCCAGCGCGCCTTCATCGATGCGGTCACGCACGAGCTCAAGACGCCGCTCGCGTCGTTCCGTCTCTACCTCGACACGATCGCGAGCCACGACCTCGACCCCGAGCGGCGCGGCACGTTCGTCGCGCGCATGCGCGACGATCTCGAGCGGCTCGATCACACCGTCGACCAGGTGCTCGCCGCCGCGCGCGCCGAGGAGCGCAGCGCGCGCCCGCCCGGCCGCGTCGCGCTCGCGCCGCTGCTCGCGGGCTGCGTCGAGGACGTGCGCGAGCGCAACCGCCTGCCGGCCGAGGCCGTGCGCGTCGTGCGCGAGGCCGCGTCGGTCGTGCGCGGCGACGCCGCGGAGCTCGGCATCGTGTTCCGCAACCTGCTGCAGAACGCGATCCAGTACTCGCACGACCCCGTCGAGGTGCGCGTCGGCGTGCGCGACGTCGGCGACGGCCGGGTGCGTGTCGAGATCGAGGACAACGGCATTGGCATCCCGCCGACCGAGCTCCGCAAGATCTTCCAGCGCTTCTACCGCGCGGGGAGGGACGTGCAGCGGCGCGCGGCCGGGCTCGGGCTCGGGCTGTTCATCGTGCGCGGCCTCCTGCGCCGGCAGGGCGGCCGCGTCGTCGCCGAGTCGGCGGGCGCGGGGCAGGGAAGCCGCTTCGTCGTGACGCTGCGCGCCGCGCCGCGCGGCGAGGCGTGACGTGGCGCGCGTGCTCGTCGTCGAGGACGAGCTGCATCTCGCGGAGGGGCTGCAATTCAACCTCGAAGCGGAAGGGCACGAGGTCGAGGTGCTCGGCGACGGCGCGCTCGCGGCGCAGCGGCTCGCGAGCGAGGGCGCGCCGCTCGACCTCGTGCTGCTCGACGTGATGCTGCCCGGCATGAGCGGCTTCGAGGTCGCGCGGCGCGCGCGCGCGGCGGGCAACTTCGTCCCCATCCTCATGCTCACCGCGAAGGACGAGGTCGCCGACCGCGTGCGCGGCCTCGAGGAAGGGGCGGACGACTATCTCGCGAAGCCGTTCCGGCTCGAGGAGCTGCTCGCGCGCGTGCGCGGGCTGCTGCGCCGACGCCGCTGGGACGGCGGCCTCGGCGAGTCGACGGCGCCGCGCGAGGTCCGGTTCGGCGACGTCACCGTGCACTTCGATCGCTTCGAGATCGCGACGCCGCGCGGCACGGCGCGCATCACGACACGCGAGGCCGGCCTGCTGCGCGCGCTGATCGATCGCGAGGGCGAGGCCGTGACGCGCGGCGAGCTGCTCGAGGACGTCTGGGGGCTCCGGCCCGACACGCGCACGCGCGTCGTCGACAGCTTCGTCGTGCGGCTGCGTCGCTACGTCGAGCCCGATCCTTCACGGCCGCGTCACATCGTGTCCGTGCGCGGACACGGCTATCGCTTCGTGCGCTGACGGCGTCGACGCAGTCGACGGCGTCGACACCGTCGTCGCGCACACGGCGTTTCGCGCGTTCGCCGCTTGTGGAGCGGGGCGCGCGCGTGCGAACCTGAACGCGTGACGGGGGCAATCCGATTCCAGGTCCATCCTGCGCTCGACGACCCGGTGCTCGTGCTGGCGTTCGGCGGCTGGAGCGACGCGAGCGAGGCCGCGAGCAGCGCGCTCGCGTTCGTGAACGACGCGATCCAGTCCGTCGCGCTCGCCGAGCTCGACCCGGAGGAGTTCTACGACTTCACCGTCGCGCGCCCGCACGTCGAGCTCGACGGCGACGGCGAGCGCCGCATCGTGTGGCCGAGCACCGAGTTCCGCTTCGGACACGCCGGCAACGTCGAGCTCGTGACGGGGCTCGGCAGCGAGCCGCACCTGCGCTGGCGCACCTTCTGCGACGCCGTCGCCGCGCTGGCCGAGGGCGTGCACGCGCACCGCGTCGTGCTGCTCGGCTCCTTCCTCTCCGACGTCGTCTACTCGCGGCCCGTCGAGGTGACGGGCTTCGCGAGCGACCCCGCCGATCTCGAGCGGCTGGGCGTCGGCCTCTCCGGCTACGAGGGCCCGACCGGCATCGTCGGCGTGCTCGGCGACCGCCTGCAGCGCGACGGCCGCGAGGTCGTCTCGCTCTGGGCCTGCCTGCCGCACTACCTGAGCACGTCGCCCAACCCGCGCGGCGCGCTCGCGCTGGTCGACCGCCTCTCGGCCTATCTCGGCGTCTCGTTCGACGACGGCGCGCTGCGCGCCGAGGCCGAGGAGTTCGAGAAGCGCGTCAACGAGATCGTCGCCGCCGACCCGGAGCTCAGCGAGTACGTCCGCCAGCTCAAGAAGCGCGACTTCGCACAGTAGGCGGAGGGGCGTCGCGGGCGCGCGTTCGCTCGGTCGGCCGAGGAGGCGCGGGGGCGGGGGCGCGGCGGCGAATGGCTCGCCGGCGGTCGACCTGGGTCGGTGTTCGGCGTGGTTCGGCGTGTCGCGCGCGGTGGCACTCGGGTATCGAGCGCCGGCTGCGCTCGATTTCGCCGCCGCGCCCCCTCCCCCGCGCCCGGTCCTCCGAGGCGCGCGACCGGCACTGCAACTCCACCTGCGGCGTTCCGCGAGACGGCGTGGCCTAACGACCGATCGCCCGCGCGGTCCGCACCCCCACCACCGCGATCCTCGTCTGCGAGCGGACCCGTCGAAGTGGCGAGGAGCGCGGGGCGGGGGCGCGGCGGCGAATCCGAGCCGGCGCGCGACCTGGGTCGGCGTTCGGCGTGGTTCGATGCGCGCGCGGTGGCACTCGCGGCACCGAGCGCCGGCTGCGCCGGCGATTCGCCGCCCCCGCGCCCCGCGCCGCGCGGTGCTTCGAGGCGCGCGACCGGCACTGCAATCCGCCTGCGGTGCTCCGGGCGAGATCATCGACTAACGATCGATCGCCCGCGCGGTCCGCACCCCCACCCCGCGATCCTCGTCCGCGAGCGGACCCGTCGAAATGGCGAGGAGCGCGGAGCGGGCGCGGGGGCGGCGAAATCGAGCGCAGCCGGCGCGCGATGTCCGGATGCCCGAGCCGTTCGATCCCCGCGAGGCGGCCCCTCGCGGCACCCGCCCGGGCGCCGGCGAGCCATTCGCCGCCCCCGCGCCCGCGCCGCGCGGCGCCCCTACCGAAGCTCCCCCGCTCGCTAGGCGAGCTCGATCGACTCTTCGATCAGCATCACCGGGATCGAGTCGTCGACGACGTACAGCACCTTGCCGTCCTCGCGCACGAGGCCCTCGGCGACGGGCTTCGTCACCGCGTCGCCGCCGCGGTTGCGCAGGCGGCCGGCCTCGATCTCGGCGTTCACGCGCGCGAGCGTCTGGGCGTCGGCGGGTGCGACGGGCTGCTTGGTCTCCGGGCACACGAGGATCTCGAGAAGCTCTGCTTGGACGGGCATGACGGGCTCCTAGCGCAGGAGGGACGACGAGTAGCCGAGGATCCGGCGCGCGATGATGAGCTGGTTGATCTGCTGCGTGCCTTCGTAGATGTCGTTGATCTTGGCATCGCGCATCCACTTCTCGACGAGCAGCTTCTTCGAATAGCCGAGCGGGCCGAGCAGCTCGACGGCCTTCTGCGTGATCTGCGTGACGGCGAGGCCGGCCTTCGCCTTGGCCATCGACGCCTCGAGGTTGTTGGGCGTCCCCGAGCTGATCATCTTGGCGGCGCGCCAGGTGAGGAGGCGCGCGGCCTGCAGCTCGGCCTGCATCTCGAGGACGTCGCGCTCGATCGCCGTCAGCTCGTGGCGCGGTGCGTCGTGCCGCAGTCGCACGCCCTGGCGCTCGAGCTCCTCGACGACGAAGTCGAGCGCCGCGCGCCCGACGCCGACGGCCATCGCCGCGACGATCGGGCGGCTCGCGTCGAACGTCGCCATCGCGCCCTTGAAGCCCTTGTCGCCGCTCTGCTTCGGGTCCTGCTTCCGGACCTCGCGGCGGCCGAGCAGGTTGGCCTCGGGCACGCGGCAGTTCTCGAACACGAGCGTCGCCGTGTCCGACGCGCGGATGCCGAGCTTGTCCTCGGTGCCGACGAGCTTCATGCCGGGCGTGAGCGCGGGGACGACGAAGCTCTTGATGCCGCCGCGGCCCGCGCTCCGGTCGACCGTCGCCCACACGACGACGAAGCCGCCCTCGACCTGCGACGCGCCCTCGCCCGCGGTGCAGAAGATCTTCGTGCCGTTCAGCACCCACTCGCGCGTCGCTTCGTCGAAGTCGGCCGTCGTCTGGATCGCCGCCGAGTCCGAGCCCGCCTCGGGCTCCGTGATCGCCATCGCGCCCCAGATCGGGTGGCCGTCGGAGCGGAACGCGGAGAGGAACTGGTCGCGCTGCTCGGGCGTGCCCGCGGCGCTCACCGCCGAGCCGCCGAGCGCCGGCGTCGGCATGCGCAGGTAGAGGCCCGCGTCGCCGAAGCAGAGCTCTTCCGCCTGCACGCACACGGTGACGAAGCCGTCGGTCGGCTGGCTCGCGTCGACGGGCGCGCCCTTGCGCCCCTCGCTCCACCAGAAGTCGATCCACTCGCGCGGCGGCTCGTGCTCGCGGTCGTCGTACGTGCGCGAGATCGGGCGCATCTGCTCGTGCGCGATGCGGTGGAAGTGCGCGCGCGCGGTCTTCGTGTTCTCGGTGGGCTCGAAGGAGATCGCCATGCCGGGCCTCGCTCGACGCGTCGTCGCTCAGACGAGCGTCAGGGCTTCGAAGGTCGAGAAGCCGCGCGCGTTGCGCAGGTGCATCTCGGGCAGGTACTCGCGCGTGTAGCCGTGGCCGCCGAACACCTGCACGGCGCCGTCCGCCACCGCGAGCACCATGCGCTGCGCCTTGCCGATCGCGAGCACGGCCTCGCGCGACGCGTCGAGCCCCTGGTCGAGGCGCCACGCGGCCTCCCACGCGAGCAGGCGCGTCGCGTCGATCTCCGTCGCCATGTCCGCGAGCTTGAACGCGATCGCCTGCTTCGTCGCGATCGGCACGCCGAACGCCTTGCGCTCCTTCGCGTACTCGAGCGCCACCTCGTAGGACGCGCGCGCGACGCCGACCGCGCACGCCGCGAGCGCGACGCGCCCGCGGTCGAGGAGCGCCCGCACCGCTGCCGTGCCCGCCGCATCGCCGCCGAGCCGCGCGCTCGCCGGCACGCGCACGCCCGCGAGCGCGACCTCGGCCGTCGGCAGCGCCTGCAGGCCCATGTTCGCCTCGCGCGTCGCGGTGAGCCCGGGCGCGTCCGTCGGCACGGCGAAGGCCGCGAGCCCCTCGTCGCGCGCGACGACGACGACGTGCGCGAGCCCGTCCTGCCAGGGCACGAAGCACTTGGCGCCGTCGAGCACGACGTCGCCGCCGTCGCGCTTCGCCGTCGTGTGCGGGTGCAGCGGGTCGAACGCGAAGCGCGGCTCGACCCACGCGAGCGAGCCCGGCGCAGGACGATCGCCGAGCACGCCGGGCAGGAGCTGCGCGCGCTGCTCGGGCGTGCCGAGGTCGGCGACGGGGAAGCCGAGCAGCGACGGCGAGAGGATCGCGAGCGCGAGCGAGAGGTCGCCCCAGGCGAGCTCCTCCGCGACGAGGCAGCCGGTGACGGCGCTGCGCGCGCCGCCGCCGCCGCACTCCTCGGGGAGCGCGTTGGCGACGAGCCCGAGCTCGTGCGCGGCCTCGAGCACCGCGGTGTCGACGGCGCGCGCCTCGTCGCACGCGCGCGCCTTCGGTCGCACCTCGTTCTGCGCGAACTGGCGCACCGTCTCGCGGATGAGCGCCTGCTCCTCGTCCGGCTCGAAGTCGATCATCGCGTGGCCCGCCTCCGTCGCGCGGCGCTAGATGCGCTCGAGCACGGTCGCGATGCCCATGCCGCCGCCGATGCACATGGTGACGAGGCCCGTCGTGCGGTCGCGCCGCTCGAGCTCGTCGAGCACGGTCCCGATCAGCATGCCGCCGGTCGCGCCGAGCGGGTGCCCGAGCGCGATCGCGCCGCCGTTCACGTTGACCTTCTCCGGATCCATCCCGGTGTCGCGCATGGTCTTGAGCGGGATCGCGGCGAACGCCTCGTTGATCTCGACCAGGTCGATGTCGCCGATCGTCATGCCGGCCTTCTTCAGCACCTTCGGCACCGCGGTCGACGGCGCGGTGAGCATGATGACGGGCTCGCTGCCGGTGGTCGCCGTCGCGAGGATGCGCGCGCGCGGGCGCAGTCCGTGTGCGCGCGCGTAGTCGGGCGACGCGAGGAGCACGGCGCTCGCGCCGTCGACGATGCCCGACGAGTTGCCCGCGGTGTGCACGTGCGGGATGGAGCCGAGCTCCGGGTACCGGGTGAGCGCCATCTCGTCGAGCGAGCGCGTCTCGCCCTTGGCGACGTGCGCGCCGAGCGCTTCGAACGACGCCGGGAGCTTGCCGAGGCTCTCGACGGTCGTGCCGGCGCGCGGGTGCTCGTCCTCGGCGAGCACGACCTGGCCGTCGAGGCCGCGCGCCGGGATCAGGCTCGCATAACGTCCTTCCCTGCGCGCGACGTCGCAGCGTCGCTGGCTCTCGGCGGCATAGGCGTCGAGGTCGGCGCGCGAGAAGCCCTCCTTCGCGGCGATGATGTCGGCCGAGATGCCCTGCGGCACCTGCGGGTGGAGCTCGATCAGGTGCGGGTTGCCGCCGTGCATCTTCGAGCCGTCGCTGCCCATCGGGACGCGGCTCATCGACTCGACGCCGCCGCCGATCACGAGATCCTGCTGGCCCGACATCACGCCCATCGCCGCGAAGTTGACGGCCTGCTGGCCCGAGCCGCAGTAGCGGTTGAGCGTCACGCCCGTCGCCGACTCGACCGGCCACCCGGCCGCGAGTGCGGCCATGCGCGCGAGACAGCCGCCCTGGTCCTTCACCGCGCTCACGATGCCGGCGACGACGTCCTCGACGTCCGCGGGGTCGAAGCCGGCGCGCTCGCGCAGGCCGTTCAGGCACTGCGCGAGCAGCTCCTGGGGATGGATGCCGTACAGTCCGCCCGTCTCGGGCTTGCCCTTGCCGCGCGGCGTGCGCACGGCGTCGATGATCCAGGCTTCGGGCATGGGGGTCCCTCTCGAGGGCGCCGGCGACGGCGCGGGGCTTGCGGAGTGCGCGGCACGGCGCGGCGCGCTCCGGATGGGTCGGTTCGGGGTGCGGGCGCAGCGCACGATACCGCACGGCGCACGTCCCGGGCGCCGCGCGCGCGCGTCCGTACGCCGCGCGCGCGGGGCCGCGCCGCGAAGCCGGGCCGGCGCCTCCCGCGATCGATCGCGACGGACGCCGCCCGTGCGGCGGGCCGACCGGACGCGCGGGATCGCCGCGAGGCGGAACGTGGGGGAGCGAGCCGTGGACGCGGCGGGCAGGAGTTCGGCGGCGCGCGCGCGACGCCGCGGCGGCGCGCCGCGGGCGGTCCGCGACGCGCGCGCGCGCGCGGCGGCCCGTCCGTTCGTCGCGGTCGCGCTCGCCTTCGTGCTCGCCGTCGCGCTCGGTGTGGCGCTCGCCGGCTGCGACCGCGCCGCGCCGAGTGCGGATGCGCGGCCGGTCGTCGCCGTCTCCGTGCTTCCGCAGCAGTGGGTGGTCGAGCGGCTCGCGGGCGACCGCGTCCGGGTCGTCGTGATGCTGCCGCCCGGTGCGAACGAGGCGACCTACGAGCCCTCGATCTCGCAGATGCGCGCGCTCGATCGCGCCGTCCTCTACGTGAAGGTCGGCCACCCGCGCTTCGCGTTCGAGCGGGCCTGGCTCGACGCGCTGCTCGCGGATGCCGAAGGCGTGCGCGTCGTCGACGGCGCGGCGGGCATCGAGCTCGCGCCCGGCGACCCGCACTACTGGCTCGTGCCGCGCCACGTCGCGACGATGGCGGCCTCCGTCGCGCGCGCGCTCGCCGATGCGCTGCCCGCCGAGCGCGCCGCGATCGACGCCCGCCTCGAGGGCCTGCGTCGCGACGCCGAGGCGCTCGACGCCGAGCTGCGCGCGCGGCTCGCCCCGGTGCGGGGGCGCACCTTCCTCGTCTTCCACCCCGCGTTCGGCTATCTCGCGCGCGAGTACGGGCTCGTGCAGGTCGCGATCGAGGACGAGGGCAAGGAGCCCGACGCGCACGAGCTGGCGCGCCTCGTCGCGCGCGCGCGCGACGAGGGCGTGCGCGTGATCTTCGTGCAGCCGCAGTTCGATCGCGCGGCCGCGCAGACGATCGCCGACGAGGTCGGCGCGCGGCTCGAGGTGCTCGACCCGCTCGCGCCCGACTGGGACGACAACCTGCGCCGCGTCGCGCGCGCGCTCGCGGAGGGACTCGCCTCGTGACGGACGCCGCGCCGCCGCCCTGCGTCGAGCTCGATCGCGTGAGCGTCTCGCGCGGCGGGCGCCCCGTGCTCGAGGACGTGACGCTGCGCATCGCGGCGAACGACTACCTCGCGATCCTCGGCCCGAACGGGAGCGGCAAGAGCACGCTGCTCAAGGTGATCCTCGGGCTGATCGAGCCCGACGCGGGCCGCGTGCGCGTGTTCGGCGCGCCGCCGCGGCGCGCGCGCGGGCGCGTCGGCTACGTCCCGCAGCGCGCCACGTTCGACCTCGACTTCCCGATCCGCGTGCGCGACGTCGTCTCGATGGGCCGGCTCGCGGGGCTCGGCCTCGCGCGCCTCGGCCGCTTCGCGCGCGACGATCGCGAGGCCGCCGACGCGGCGCTCGAGCGCGTCGAGATGGCGGCGCTCGCCGACCGGCCGATCGGCGCGCTCTCGGGCGGCCAGCTGCAGCGCGTGCTGATCGCGCGCGCGCTCGCGCAGCGGCCGCGGCTGCTCCTGCTCGACGAGCCGACGTCGAGCCTCGACGAGCGCATCGGGCGCAGCGTCTGGGAGCTCTTCGAAGAGCTCTCCGCGGAGATGGCGATCGTGGTGGTCTCGCACGACATCGGGGCGATCTCGCGCAGCGTGCGCAGCGTCGCGTGCCTGAACCGCCACCTCTTCGCGCACCCGTCGCGGCAGCTCACCTCCGACGTGATCGAGGCGGCCTACGGCTGTCCCATCGATCTCGTCGCGCACGGGCATCCGCACCGCGTGCTGGCCGACCACGACGGCGCCGGCGCGCCGCACGGGGAGGGGTGACGTGGCCGAGGCGCTCGCCCTCCCGTTCTTCCAGCGCGTGCTCGTGGCCGGGCTGCTCGCGAGCGTCGCGTGCGGCGTGATCGGCGCCTACGTGGTGGCCCGGCGCATCGCGTCGCTCTCCGGGGGGCTCGCGCACGCGGCGTTCGGCGGCGTCGGCCTCGGCTACCTCGTGGGCGTCGCGCCGATGGCGGGGGCGGCGGGGTTCGCGCTCGTGGCCGCGCTCGTCGTCGGCTTCGCCGAGCGTCGCATGCGCTCGGGGCTCGACGCGCTGATCACGATGGTGTGGTCGGTCGGCATGGCGCTCGGCGTCGTGTTCGTCGCGCTCGCGCCCGGCTATGCGCCGGACCTCATGAGCTACCTGTTCGGGAGCCTGCTCTTCGCGCCCTGGAGCTACGTCGCCGTGGTCGCCGGGCTCGACGTCGCGATCCTCGGCGCGGTCGTGCTCTTCCATCCCTACTTCGAGGCCGTCTGCTTCGACGAGGAGTTCGCCGAGGCGACCGGCGTGCCCACCGAGCCGCTCTTCCTCGCGCTGCTCGCGCTCGCGGCGCTCGCGATCGTGACCTTGATCCGCGTGGTCGGCGCGGTGCTCGCGATCGGCCTGCTCACGATCCCGGCCGCCACGGCGCGCCGCTTCGCGGACGGCCTGCGGCCCATGATGGTGCTCGCGGTCGCGATCTGCGCGGCGTGCACGACGGGCGGGCTCTTCCTCTCGTACGGCCTCGCCGAGCGCTTCGGCGTGTCGATTCCGCCCGGGCCGCTGGTCGTGCTGCTGGCGGCTGCGGGCTACGCGCTGTCGGGCGTCGCGGTGCGGCTGCGCGCGCGCGCCTAACGCCGTTCGTGTCGGTGCGCCGACACCGGGCTTCGCAGGGTGCGCGCCTGCGTGCTTCGGCGGAGGCGCACGCGCGCGCGGCGACGCGCTGCAACGATCGGATGCGTCGCAGCTCCGCGCGCAAGCCCCGAATCTCCTTGACGGCGGCGGGGCCTCGTTCTAGAAACCGCCCCGCCGCAGCCAACAGACCGTGAAGAGCGCGTTTCGCCGGGCATCGACGTCCGTTCTCGGGCCTCCGCATGGCCGACCCGGTGCCCAGGTTCGCGCTCGACCGGTCTCGTGGCGGCGGATCTGCGACGGGACGCGAGTGCTCGTCGTGCGCGGAGCATCGAGCTCGTCGTTCGTGCCGGGATGCGAGCCTCGAGGGCAGGAAGGTCGGATGGGTGCGCGCGCCGCGTCGCGCGCGCCCGGATGGCCCCGCCTTCGAGCGACCTTCCAAGGACACAGCGCGAGGTCGCGGCGCCGGGCCGGCGCCCGCGAGCGTCGAGAGTGAGTCGGGCGGGGCACGCGATCGCGGCGCTCGCGAGCGCGAGAGAGCCGGAGCGCGGGGCCTCGGCACATGACGACCCCGGAGAGAGGGGCCCACGAGCGTGCGCATGAATCAACGAATCGACCGGTGGCTTGAGAGGTCGGGCGTCGCCCGGCCGGGGTCGGAGATCGCTCCGCGCCAGGGCGGGCTCGCGGGGCGTCGCTCCGCCGTCGTCCTCGCCGCGACGTCGCTCGCGGCGGCCCTCGTGCTCGCACCGGGCGTCGGGAGCTCGGCCGGCAGCGAGCACGGCGACGAGGCGGCCGCTCCGGCGAAGGGGCCCGTGCACGTCGCCACCAGCGTCTGCGACGCGCAGCGGCTCAAGGCGGCGAAGGCCGAGGACCCGCGCATCCAGATCGAGATCCCGGCCGAGTTCAACAAGCCGTGGCCGTCGCTCTCCGCGTGCGAGTCGCACGACGCGACGTGGGACGAGCGCGCCGATGGCCCCATGCAGCCGATCCCGTTCAGCCACAAGCACCACGCGGGCCAGTTCCAGATCGACTGCCAGTACTGCCACTCCGCGACGGACCGCTCGCGCGCGGCGGGCATGCCCTCGGTCGAGGTCTGCATGGGCTGCCACGCGCAGTTCCCGAAGGAGTACGACGAGCTCGAGGGCATCCGCATCCTGAAGCAGCACTGGGAGGAGAAGACGCCCGTCGTCTGGAAGCAGATCCACCGCCTCCCCGAGCACGTGAAGTTCCGGCACAACCGCCACGTGCAGGCGGGCGTCGCGTGCCAGAAGTGCCACGGGCCGGTCGAGGAGATCGACAAGATGCACCTCGTGCCCGACACGAAGTGGTGGTTCTACGGGCTGCCCACGCAGAAGCTCGAGATGGGCTGGTGCATCCAGTGCCATCGCGACAACAACCAGCAGGCGACGCAGGACTGCCTCGCCTGCCACTACTAGGCCGCGGCCCGCGCACGCGCGCACGAACCCCACGACCCAGGACGGACGCAGCGTATGCCCGAACTCGATCGTCGCGATTTCCTGAAGCTCGTCGGACTCGGAGCCGGCACCGCCGCCGCGGCGGGTTGCTCCGATCCCATCGAGGACCTCGTCCCGTACGTCGTGCAACCGGAGACGGTGACGCCCGGGATCCCGACGTTCTACGCGTCCACCTGCCGCGAGTGCGCGGCGGCGTGCGGCCTGCACGTGCGCACGCGCGAGGGGCGGCCGATCAAGCTCGAGGGCAATCCCGAGCACCCGATCAACCAGGGCAGGCTCTGCGCGCGCGGCCAGGCGGGCATCGGCCGCACCTATCATCCCGATCGCTACGCCGGCCCGATGGCGCGCAGCGGCGACGCGCTCGCGCCGACGTCGTGGAGCGAGGCCGAGGCGAAGCTCGCCGAGGCCGTGAAGGCCGCGCCCGGCCGCACGTGGGTGCTCGGCGCGTCGCGCGGCCCGACGATCGACGGGATCGTCGACGCCGTCGTCGCCGGCGCGGGCCTCGGCGGTCGCGTCGTCTACTCGACCTTCGACGGCACCGCGCTCCGCGGCGCGACGGAGCAGGTGTTCGGCATCGCGGCGACGCCGCTCTTCGACCTCTCGAGCGCCGACCTCGTCCTCGACTTCGGCTCGGACTTCCTCGGCACCGGATCGTCGCCCGTCGAGCACGCCGCGCAGCTCGCCGAGGCGCGCGACATCGCGAAGCACCCCGACGGCGGCGCGAAGCTGGTCGCGATCGGGCCTCGCCTCACGCTCACCGCGAGCAACGCGGAGCGCTGGATCCCGGCGTCGGCCGGCAGCGAGGGTGCGCTCGCGCTCGCGCTCGCGAAGGCCGTCGCGAGCCGCCGCGGCGTGATGGACGCGGCGCTCGACGCCGCGCTCGCGAAGGCGCCGTCGCTCTCGGCCGTCGCCACGGCCGCCGACGTCGACGCGCACGCGCTCGAGACGCTGGCCGCGGATCTCGCGAGCGCGGGCGCGGCCGTCGCCATGCCGCCCGGGCCCGCTGCGAGCGGCACCAACGCGGTCGCCGCGAACGCGGCCGTGCTGCTGCTCAACGCCGTCGTGGGCGCGGTCGGCTCGCGCGTGCGCATTCCCGCGCAGCCCGATCCCGCGCCGAACGCGAGCTACGCCGAGGTGCAGCGGCTCGTCGACGCGATGAGCGCCGGCCACGTCGCCGTGCTCGTCGTGCACGACGCGAACCCGCTCTACTCGCTGCCCGCGAGCAGCGGCTTCGCGCAGGCCCTCGCCAAGGTCGGAACGGTCGTGTCGCTCGCGCCGCTCGCGGACGAGACGTCGCAGGCCGCGCACCTCGTGCTGCCCGATCACACGCCGCTCGAGTCGTGGGGCGACGCCGCACCGCGCGCGGGCGTGCGCTCGCTCGTGCAGCCGACGGTGCGCCCGCTGCAGGACACGAAGGCGATCGGCGACGTGTTCCTCGCGCTCGGTCGCGCGCTCGGCGCGGACGTGCCGGCGGGCGACACGCGCTCGATCCTCGAGGCGGCCTGGGGCGGGGCGGCGAGTCTCCGCCAGGCGCTCGCGCGCGGCGGGCGCTTCGGCGCCTCCGACGCGGGCGGTGCGACCGTCCAGCCTTCGGCGGCGGCCGCGGTGTCGGCGCCGTCGACGCTCTCGGGCCGCGGCGAGTACACGCTCGTCGCCTACCCGCACTCGACGATCGGCGACGGCTCGGGCGCCGCGCTGCCGTGGATGCAGGAGATCCCGGACCCGGTCACGAAGCTCTCGTGGCGCTCGTGGGCCGAGGTGAGCAAGGCGACGGCGACGTCGCTCGGCCTGAAGTTCGGCGACATCGTCGAGGTGACGACCGACGCGGGCGCGATCGAGCTGCCGGTCTATCCGCGCGGCGGCGTGCGCGACGACGTCGTCGCGATCGCGGTCGGGCAGGGGCACACGGTCGGTCACTACGCGTCGCTCGCCGGCGACGGCCAGCCCGGCGTCGCGCGCGGTGCGAGCGTCATCGCGGTGCTGCCCGCGGCGACGGACGAGAAGGGCGGGCGCGCGTGGCTCGCGACGAAGGCGTCGCTGCGCCGGACGGGCGCCTTCCAGCGCATCGCGCTCTCGCAGTGGACGGACAACCAGCGCGGACGCGGCCTCGCGCCGACGGTCTCGCTCGCGGCGCTCGCCGGTCACGACGACCACCACGGCGGACACCACGAGCTCCTCGTGCCGTACGACCGCGGCCAGGACGCGCACCCGGACGAGCCGTACCGCTGGGGCATGACGATCGACAACGATCGCTGCACCGGCTGCAGCGCGTGCATCGCCGCCTGCTACGTCGAGAACAACGTCGCGATCGTGGGCGAGGCCAACGCGCTCAAGCACCGCGAGATGACGTGGATCCGCATCGAGCGCTACGTCGGCGACGGCGACCGCGAGGGCGGCGAGGAGCGCCGGCCGGTGCCCGACCGCGAGGAGCTCGGTCGCACCGACGTCCGCCACGCGCCGATGCTCTGCCAGCACTGCGGTGCGGCGCCGTGCGAGTCGGTGTGTCCGGTGATCGCGACGTACCACTCGCCCGACGGCCTGAACGGCATGATCTACAACCGCTGCGTGGGGACGCGCTACTGCGCGAACAACTGCGTCTACAAGGTCCGGCGGTTCAACTACTTCGACTACGGCAACGACAACTGGCCCGGTCTCCTCTCGCTCATGCTGAACCCCGACGTCACCGTGCGGCAGCAGGGCGTGATGGAGAAGTGCACGTTCTGCGTGCAGCGCATCCACCTCGCGAAGCAGCCGCGCAAGGACGCCGGCCAGATCCTGCAGGACGGCGACGTCGTCACCGCGTGCCAGCAGTCGTGCCCGACCGGCGCGATCACGTTCGGCAACACGCGCGACGCGAAGGCCGCCGTCAACGCGAAGGCGAAGCAGGCGGACAAGCGCGCCTACCACTCGCTCCACGTGCTCAACACCCGGCCCGGCATCACCTACCTCGCGCAGGTGACGCGCGATTCCGAGGAGTCCCACGCATGACGCCTCCGCCTCCCGCGACGGCCGTCGCGACGATGAGCCACGCCGCCCCGGCGGCGCAGGACTCGAAGATCAATCGCGACATCCTCGCACCCACCCGCTACGTCAGCTGGCAGTGGGGCGTGCTGCTGCTGCTCGCCGTCCTCGGCGTGGGGCAGGCGGTGTTCACGCTCGGCTACCAGACGTACGTCGGGCTCGGCGTCGCCGGCTACCAGGCGCCCATCTTCTGGGGCGTCTACATCATCACGTTCGTGTTCTGGATCGGCATCGGTCACGCGGGAACGCTGATCTCGGCGATCCTCTTCCTGTTCCGCGCGAAGTGGCGCAACGCCATCAACCGCGGCGCCGAGGCGATGACGGTCTTCGCGGTGCTCACCGCCGCGCTCTTCCCGCTCATCCACATCGGGCGGCTCTGGAAGTTCTACTTCCTCATCCCGTATCCGAACCAGCGCGGCCTGTGGGTGAACTTCAAGAGCCCGCTGCTCTGGGACGTGTTCGCGGTGAACACGTACATGACCATCTCGATCGTCTTCTTCTTCGTCGGCCTGATCCCCGACATCGCCGTCGCGCGCGACCGCTCGACCGGCCTGAAGCGCGCCATCTACGGCGTGCTGTCGCTCGGCTGGCAGGGCACGTCGGGCCAGTGGAAGGCGCACAACCGCACGGTGCTGCACCTGTCCGGCCTCGCGACGCCGCTCGTGCTGTCGGTGCACTCGGTCGTGTCCTGGGACTTCGCCATGTCGATCATCCCCGGCTGGCACGCGACGATCTTCGCGCCGTACTTCGTCGCCGGCGCCATCTTCGGCGGCTTCGCGATGGTGCTCACGGTCATGATCCCGGTGCGCCGGATCTTCGGCCTCGAGGCCTACATCACGAACTACCACTTCGAGAACATGTCGCGCTTCCTGCTGTTCACGTCGTGGATCGTCGGGTACGCCTACGGGATCGAGTACTTCATCGCCTGGTACAGCGCGGTCGAGTTCGAGCAGACGAGCTTCTGGATGCGCGCCTTCGGGCCCTTCTGGATCTCGACCTGGATCATGATCTTCTGCAACTGCATCGCGCCGCAGGTGCTCTGGTTCAAGAAGGTGCGCACGCACGTGCCGACGCTGTTCGTCCTGTCCGTGCTGATCAACATCGGCATGTGGTTCGAGCGGTACGTCATCATCATCACCTCGCTGTCGCGCGACTTCGTGCCCGCGGCGTGGGGCGTGTACATCCCGGCGCCGGCCGAGCTCTCCATCCTCGTGGGCAGCTTCTGCTGGTTCTCGATGTTCTTCCTGCTCTTCATCAAGTTCTTCCCCATCGTGGCGATCTCCGAGGTCAAGGAACTCGCGATCCACGAGCGGGCGCACGGGGAGGCGCACTGATGCCCATGCTCGTCAGCGTCTTCGACCGGCCGCAGGACGTCGTTGCGGCGGTGACGAAGCTCAAGGGCCGCGGTTTCGACCAGATCGAGACCTACTCGCCGGCCCCGTTCGAGGAGATCGACGACGCCGTCGATCCGAAGCCGAGTGCGGTGCGCGCGTTCACGCTGATCGGCGGGCTCGCGGGCGTCGTCACGGGCTTCTTCATCCAGATCTGGATGTCGCTCGACTGGCCCGTGAAGATCGCGGGCAAGCCGTTCGCCTCGATCCCGCCGTACGTGATCATCGGCTTCGAGCTGACGATCCTCTTCGGCGGTCTGCTCACGCTCGTCGGCCTGCTCGTGGTCGGGAAGCTCTACCCGCGCTTCCACCTCGACCCGGCCTACAGCGCGCGCTTCTCGGGCGAGGAGTTCGGCGTGGTCGTGACGTGCAAGGATCGCGACGTCGCCGAGGTGGATGCGCTCCTGCGGTCGAACTCCGCGAAGGAGGTGAGCCTTGTCGATGCGTAGGCTCGGTGTCGCGCTGGCGCTGCTCGCCGCGTCGAGCGTCGGCTGCTGGGAGCAGATCGACGGCGGCAAGTGGTTCCCGCAGATGAAGCGGCAGGCCGCCGTGCAGGCGTTCGAGCGCGTCGACCACGCGGGACAGCTGCAGGGGTTCACGCCGCCCGACGGCACGGTTCCCGTCGGCGGCGCCGGCGTGCCCGACCTCGCGGCCATGGCGCTCGCGGACCAGGAGGCGATCGCCAACCCCGTCGCGCCGTCGCTCGCCTCGCTCGAGCGCGGCAAGGTGCTCTTCGGCCGCTACTGCGCCGCCTGCCACGGGCCGCAGGGCGCGGGCAACGGCCCGGTCGCCGGGCCGCCCTTCGGCACCGGCCCGCTCGGCCTCGTGCTCCCCATCGGCGGCGCGACGAGCGTCGCCCGGGGCCTCACCGACGGACACATCTACACGACGATCTCGCTCGGCCGCGGCCGCATGCCGAGCTACCGGCGCATCGGGCCCGAGGATCGCTGGAACGTCGTGAACTACGTGCGCGAGCTGAACGGAGGTCGGCCGTGAGTTCCCCGAGCGTCGTCGCCGAGAAGGCGAATCCGCGTGCCCTTCCGCAGCCGTTGACGGCCATCTGCGCCGCACTCGCGGCGCTCGGCGTCGCGGCCTTCGTGTACGGGCTGAAGAACGATCCGCAGACCGCGTGGCTCGCGTTCCACGCGAACTTCATCTACTTCGCGCTGCTCGCGCAGGCGGGCGTCATCCTGTCGTGCATCTTCACGATCGTCGGCGCGAAGTGGCCGGGGCCGCTGCGCCGCATCTCCGAGGCGCTCGGCGCCTGGGTGCCCGTGACGTTCGTGCTGTTCCTCGTCGCGTGGGGCGGCGGTGCGGGCGACTACCTGTTCGAGTGGCAGCGCGAGGGCGCCGTCCACGGCAAGGACGTGTGGCTCAACCCGACGCGCGTGTGGTGGACGGACTTCGGCATCCTGCTCGCCATGACCGTGCTCTCGCTCGCCTTCCTGCGCGCTTCCGTGCGGCCGACGCTCGGCAACGCGGCGTCGACCGCCACCGGGATCGCGAAGTCGATGGCCGAGAGCTTCACGTCGGGCTGGCGGGGCGACGCCGAGGAGCGCGAGGCGGCCGAAGCGCGCAAGCGCTTCCTCGCGCCGATCATCTGCCTCGTCTTCGCGCTCGGCTACAGCCTGGTCGTGTTCGACCAGGTGATGTCGATGGAGCAGACCTGGTACTCGAACCTCTTCGGAGCGTTCGTGAGCTGGGGCGGCATCCTGTCCGCGGTGTCGGCGATCGCGCTGATCGCGATCCTGCACCGCAACGCGCCGGGGCTCGAGGGCGAGGTGAACGAGAAGCGCCTCCACGACATCGGGAAGATGATCTTCGCCTTCTCGATCTTCTGGATGTACCTGTTCTTCTCGCAGTACCTCGTGATCTGGTACGGCAACCTGCCCGAGGAGACGCTCTTCTTCCGCGATCGCCTCGGCCCGCAGTTCGTGATCGACAAGGGCTTCACGGATCTGGCGTGGGCGCGCGCGTGGTCGGGCTGGGACTTCCGCTGGGCGCGCCTCGACGAGGCCTACGGCTGGACGTCGATGATCGTGTGGGCCTGCTGCTGGATCGTGCCCTTCTGGGTGCTGCTCGGACAGCGGCCCAAGAAGACGCCCGCCATCCTCGGCAGCGTGGCGTGCGTCGTCCTCGTCGGGCTGTGGATCGAGCGCAACCTGCTGATCTGGCCGTCGGTCGTGAAGGACGGCGGCTTCGCGTGGTTCGGCGGCGTGCAGCTCGCGATCGCGCTCGGCTTCCTCGGCGCGTTCTCGCTCGTGTTCCTCGTGTACACGCGCGTGTTCCCGTCGCTGGCGGTGCCCGCGCGCGACTGACGCCCCGCGCCGACGCGGAAGGCACGGATGCCGGGCCGGTGCGCGAGCGCGCACCGGCCCGCTTCGTTCCGGCCGCCCGCTATGCTGCGCGGCCGTGTCGCGCACCGATCCGCTCCCGTTCGAGCTCGCCATCCGGGACGGCGACCAGCTCTTCCCGCTGACGCAGCGCGGCGGCTACCTGCTCCTGTCCGAGGACGGTCTGTTCCACTCGACGCGCCGCACGGCGGTCGGCGCGCACTACGTCCCGTACGACGACATCACGCACGTGGTTCCCGCGCGCCGGGGCATCTGGATCGGGCGCCGGCGCACCGTCGAGGCCGTCACGCGCGGGCGCCACACGCGCGCCGACACGGCGGCGCTCGCGCGCGCGATCGAGGCGCGCGTCGCGCGCCGGCCGGGCGGCGCCGAGCGCGTCGCGCTCTTCCGCGAGAACGACCGGCGCCTGCGCGGCTCGCACGGCGCGAGGCTGACGATCGCGTGTGCGCTCGTCTGGCTCGGGCTGCACCTGCTGCAGGTCTCGGACGGCTTCGTCGAGTCGGTCGGGATGTTCGTCGCCGAGCTCGCGCGCGCGGGCGAGTGGTGGCGCGTGGCGACCGCGCAGTTCCTGCACCAGGTGGGCCTCCCGCGGCCCGAGGCCTTCGAGTCGTCCGTGGGCCAGCTGCTGTGGCTGCGGCTGTGGCTCGCGCTCGGGCCGCTCGCATCGTGGGCGCCGCTCCACCTCGCCGTGAACACGGCGCTCCTGCTGCTGTTCGGGCAGCTCGTCGAGCAGCCGCTCGGGCCGCGGCGCACGCTCGTCGTGCTCGGCGCCGCGGGCCTCGGCGCCGCGTTCGCCAGCGCGGCCGTCGACGAGCGGATGATCGGGGGCTCGGGGCTCGTGCTCGGCCTCGCGGGCGCAGCGCTCGCGCTCGAGCTCGCCGTTCCGGAGCGCCTGCCGGCGCCGTGGCGCATCCCGCGCCGCGTGCTCGTGCCGGTGCTCGCGCTCGAGGCGGTGCTCGGGTTCGCGCTTCCCGTCGTGGCGGGGTTCGCGCATCTCGGCGGCTTCGCGGGCGGCTACCTCGCGGGGCGTGTCGTCGGCCCGGGCGGCGTCCTCGACCGCGCGTCGTCGCGCCCGCTGCGCGCCGCGGCGCTCGCCGTCGCGACGGCGGGCATCGCGGCCTTCGCGGCGGCCGCGCCGCTCGTGCTGCGCTGGCCGGGCGCGCTCGCCCGCCACGCCGACCGGATGCTCGCGGTCGAGGACGCGACCGCCGGCGACCTGAACGACCTCGCGTGGCGCATGGCGACCGAGAGCGACGCGCTCGCCCGCGCGAGCGCGCGCGCGAGCGCGCTCGCGCTCGCCGAGCGCGCCGTCGAGGAGACCGAGCGCGCCAACCCCGACTTCCTCGACACGCTCGCCGAGGTGCGCTTCGCGAGCGGCGACGCGGGAGCGGCCATCGCCGCGATCGACGAGGCGATCGAGATCGCGCCGTGGGACCCCTACTTCCGCGAGCAGCGCGACCGGTTCACCGGCGCGCGCGCGCCCGACGATCGGCCGGTCGCGCCCGCGCTGCCGTGGTACCTGCGCGTGCCCGACGCGCGCGACGCGGCGCCGTGGGACGAGGGCGAGGGCATCGCGATCTGAGCGCGCGGGCTCACGGCCAGAGGTCGTCGCCGTCCTCGGGGATCTCGACCTCGCCGTCGAAGGTGCGGCCCGCGATCGCCGCGAAGCGGAACGCGTAGAGGGGCGGCGGGCGCAGCCGCACGAGCGCGAGCGCGCGCACGCGCGCACGCGCGGCGAGCGCGCCGACGTCGTTGATCGACGTGTGGAGCGCGCGCTCGCGATCGAGCGACGCGATGTCGAGCTCGACCTCGGCGTTCTTCGCGTCCTCGGCGGTCGGCACGTAGACCGCCTCGTGCACGAGCAGGCTCGCACCCTCGGCGAACGCGACGAGCGCGTCCTCGCCGAACCCGACGCCCGACACGACGACGCGCTGCGCGCGCTTCTCGAAGCTCCACGCGAGCGCCTCGAGCGGGCCGCCCGGGATCGCGCCCGCGCGGATGCGCACGCCGTCGCGCTCGGCATCGAACGGTGTCGCGGGGCCGACCTCGGTCGCCTCGATGCGCGCGCCTTCCGGGGCGAGCGCGAGCGCCTCGGCGAGCGCGCGCGCGCCGCGCGCGTTCGCGGCCTCGACGGCGCGCGCGAGCGCCTCGGTGCCGGGCGGCCCGACGAGCGCGAGCGGCTGCGCGCGGCCCTGTCGGAAGCCCGTCATCAGCAGGTCGTCGATGCCGACCGTGTTCTCGGGCAGCAGGCTCGTGAGGTACACGACCGACGGCTGCGCGACGGGGATGCGCGCGCGCCGCAGGCCCTCCGCGACCCCGCGGCCGGCGTCGACGAGCCAGACGTCCTCGCCCGCGCCCACCGCGATGCTCGGTCCGCCGCGCGTCGGGTTCTCCCACGCGGAGCCGGTCCCGACGGCGACGACGGAGAGCGCGCCCATGTCGCGCGCGTCGAGCGTCACGACCTCGTCGCCGCGTTCGGCGGCGCGCCACAGCACGAACGACGAGCACCAGCTCACGAGGAGCGCCGCGGCCGCGACCGCGAAGAAGGCGAGGCGGGCGTTCACCGACCTACTCCTTCGCGAACACGATGCAGCGGTTGTGGCAGACGAGGATGCGGTCCTCGAGGTGCCAGCGCACCGCGCGCGCGAGCACGGCGCGCTCGACGTCGCGGCCCTTGCGCACGAGGTCGGGCACGCCGTCGGCGTGCGTCACGCGGATCACGTCCTGTTCGATGATCGGTCCCTCGTCGAGGTCGGTCGTCGCGTAGTGCGCGGTCGCCCCGATGCGCTTCACGCCGCGTTCGTAGGCGCGGTGGTACGGCCGGCTGCCCATGAACGCCGGCAGGAACGAGTGGTGGATGTTGATGATGCGCGCCGGGAAGCGCGCGATGAACTCACCCGAGAGCACCTGCATGTAGCGGGCGAGCACGACGAGGTCGATGCCGCGCTCCTCGAGCAGGGCCGCCTCGCGCTCCTCCTGCTCGCGCTTCGTGTCCTTCGCGATCGGGAAGACGCGGTACTCGATGCCGAACTGCTCGGCGACGGGCGCGAGGTCGGGATGGTTGCTCACCACGAGCGGGATCTCGCAGTCGAGCTCGCCCGCGCGGTGGCGGAGCAGCAGGTCCCACAGGCAGTGGTCGTACTTCGACACGAAGATCGCGACGCGCTTGCGCTCGGCGGCGAAGTGCAGGCGCCACGCCATGTCGAAGCGGCCCGCCACCTCGTCGATCGCGGCCTCGAGCGCGCGCCGGTCGACGTGGAGCTCGTTCGTGTCGAAGTGGATGCGCTGGAAGAACATCCGCGCCTGCGCGTCCGTGTGCTGGTCGGCGTCGAGGATGTTGGCGCCGTGTCCGTAGAGCAGCTGCGCGAGCGACGCGACGAGCCCCTTGCGATCGGGACACGACACGAGCAGCACGGCCGTCGTGTCCGGAGGCTTCTCGGTCGGGGCAGCGGACATGGGCGGGCGAGTCTACGTCCCGCGGCACGCCGTCGCGAGCGATCCGCTGGCGGTGCGCGCGTCGCCGATCGGCCCTATGGACCGCCCCGGAGCGCTCCGATACCGTGCTCGACAGGGGGTCTCACTCACCTCCGAGTCCCGCGCACGGGCCCGAGCCCGCGCGGGGCGACCCGTAGGGGCGGGAACGGCGCCCACCTCGGAGCGGGAATCGGCCGCGGGCACTGGGGCTGGCGGCTCGTCACTGCGATGCCGAGATGAGGAGGAATCCGAGTTGGACAAACGTAGGACTACGGCGAGTGAGGTGGCGGCGTCCTGACGCCAACCATCATCGTCGATCTTCGAATCCCGGTGATACGCAGGGACGCAGAGTTCCCAGCGCCACCGTCCCCGGGAGCGCGGTTGCCGTAGCCGCTTCGGGGTCCTCGAGGCCTGCTCCCGGGGTCTTTCGTCTCTCGCCCGTGCGACGCCGCCGTCCCGGCGGCGCGCGCCCGACCCGCAGCGCGGCGTCCATTCCTCTACGGCCCCTGGCCCTTCACGGCCCTTCGCCGCCCCCGCACCTCGCGCTTCCCCCGCACCCTCGTCGCTCCGCCGTCCGCGCAGCGCTTGCGCTGACATCGCACACCACGGCGCCCGCCGCGCGCGCCGCACCTCAAGGCGCGCGCGTGTCGTTCGATGCCACCTGCGCGCGTGCGATCGCGCGGGAGGATGGCGATGGCGGGGACGGGCTCGATGCGATGGCGCGCGATCGCGGCGATCGGCGCGGCCGCCGTCGCGGTCGGATCGACGGGATGCGCGTCGTTCCCGACGACGCGCGAGTGGGTGGCGCAGCAGCTCGAAGCCGCCGTGCAGCACGCGCTCGAGCCGGTGCCCGAGGACGGCGGCGAGGATCGCTATGTCGGCGACCTCGAGGACGGCGTCCCGCACGGCAAGGGAACGCTCGCCGGCAAGGACGGCTCGCTGTACACGGGCGAGTGGGTGCGCGGCCAGCAGCACGGTCGCGGCGTGTACCGCTGGCCGAACGGCGACCAGTACATCGGCGAGCTCGCCTTCGGCGAGCTCGAGGGCTTCGGCGTCTTCACCGGCGTCGAGGGCGATCGCTACGAGGGCGAGTGGAAGGACGGCCGGCACCACGGCCAGGGCAAGTACGAGTGGGCCGACGGTCGCGTCTACCGCGGCGCCTTCCGCGACGGCATGAAGTGGGGCCAGGGCGAGCTGCGCGCGCCCGACGGCCGCGTGCACACGGGCGGGTTCGAGCGCGACCTCGCCCACGGGCAGGGCACCCGCGTCGAGGCCGACGGCACGCGCTACGAGGGCGACTGGGCGCGCGGCGAGCCGAGCGGGCACGGGCGCATGGAGTGGCCCGACGGCCGCGTGTACGAGGGCGAGTGGAGCGAGGGCCGCGCGGAGGGCGAGGGCGAGCTGCGCTGGCCGAACGGCGAACGTTATGTCGGCGGCTGGCATCTCGACCTGCCGCACGGCCGCGGCGTCCACGAGGTGCCGGACGGCCCGACCTACGACGGCGAGTGGGTGGCCGGCGCGCCCGAGGGCATCGGGCGCATGACGTGGCCCGACGGGTCGGTCTACGAGGGAGCGTGGAAGCGCGGCGAGCGCGACGGCGAGGGCGCGATGCGCTGGCCCGACGGCGTCCGCTTCACGGGAACGTGGGTCGGCGGCCGGCGCTGGGGGGCGGGCACGCTCGTGCTCGCCGACGGCGGCGAGGTCCGCGGCGTCTGGCGCGACGACGAGCTCGAGCGGCGCGTTCCCGCCGCGCAGGGAGAGGGTGCGACGCCCGTGGCCCGCGAGCCCGCCCCCGACCTCGCGACCGGTGACGCGGCCCCTCCCGCCTCGCCGCTACTTGATGGCGAGCGGGTTGATCGGTGACCCCACCGCGCCCGTGATGGGCAGCGGTGCGGCGACGAAGAGGAAGGCCCACGCGCCGTCCGCCGCGCACGCCTCGGCGAGCGCGTCGAGGTGGAAGATCTCGCCGAGCAGGAGCCCCATGTCGCGCAGCGCGATCATGTGGAGCGGGTGCAGGCAGTCGGGCGTCTCGTTCGGGATCACCTCGACGCCCCACGTGTCGGTCGCGACGGCGGCGATCTCGCGCTCCCACAGCCAGCGCGCGCAGTGGACGGAGAGGCCGGGCGCCGGCCCGCCGCAGTAGCCCTTCCACGAGGCCTGCTCGAGACAGCGCGTGATCATTCCGGTGCGCACGAGCACGACGTCGCCGGGCTCGACGGCGACGCCGCACGCCTCCGCGCACTCGTCGAGCTCGCTCGCGTGGATGGCCGTTCCGTCCTCGAGCCACGGCACGCCGCGGTGGCGGGGCAGGTCGAGCAGCACGCCGCGCGCGACGACGTCGTGGCGCATGCGCTCGATGCCGTTGCGCTCCGCGCCGCGGCTCGTCACGAGCGCGATGTCCCGCCCGTTGTACATCCTGCCGTCGTAGAAGACGTGCGAGAGCGCGTCCCACTGCGTGCCGCACTGCAGCGGCATCTCGATCGCGTCGTCCGCGTAGCGGAAGCCGCCGGGGAACGCGTCCTGCTCGCCGGCGAGCGCCGCGGCGCCGTCCGTGAGCATGCGGTGGACGGGGTTGTGGCGACCCGCGAAGCCGCTCTGCGGCCCGGCCGCGTCGAAGGGCAGCGCGCACGAGATGGCGATGCCGCGCCGCGGCAGCGCGAGCGCCGCGAGCCGCCGCGCCGGCGTGATGAAGTTGAGCGTGCCGCGCTCGTCGTCGTCGCCCCAGCGCCCCCAGTTCGAATAACGTCGTCCCCACTCCCGCACCGTGAGCGCGTCGACCTCGATCGTCATGTCGTGCGGTCCTCCTCGGCGTCGCGCGGAGCGCGTCCCGCGCCGCGCGCGCGCGCGGCGAGCACGGCCTCGACGCGCGCGACGTCGCCCGGCACGTCGACGGGTGCGCTCGTCCAGCCGTCGATCTCCGCGACCGCGATCGCGCAGCCGCGCTCGAGCGCGCGCAGCTGCTCGAGCCGGTGCGCGCGCTCGCCGTCGCTCGGCGGCCACGCGACGAACTCGAGCAGGAAGTCGCGCCGGTAGGCGTAGAGCCCGACGTGCTGCAGCACGCGCGGATCGCCCGGATCGTCTCGCAGACGCGGCGCGCGCGGGTCGGGGCGCGCCGCACATTCGCGCGCGAAGCGCACCGCGCGTCCGCGGGCGTCGACCCAGACCTTGACGCGGTTCGGGTCGTCGACCGCGCCGGCCTCGAGCGCGTGCGCCACCGTCGCCAGCGCGGCGCCCGCGTCCGCGGTGAGCGCATCGACGGCGGCGTCGACGACGCGCCCCTCGACGAGCGGCTCGTCGCCCTGGACGTTGACGACGACGTCGGCGTCGAGCCCGCGCGCGACCTCTCCGAGCCGGTCGGTCCCCGTCCCGTGTCGCGCGTCCGTCATGACGACGTCGGCGCCGAAGGCGCGGCACGCGCGCGCGATGCGCTCGTCGTCCGTGGCGACGAGCAGCGCCTCGAGCGAGCGGGCGGCCCGCGCGCCGCGCCACGTGCGCTCGATCATCGCGACGCCGGCGAGCGGTGCGAGCGGCTTGCCCGGGAAGCGCGACGACGCCCAGCGCGCCGGGATGATGCCGATCGCTCGCATGCTCGCACCCGCTCCACTGCGCCGCCGTTCGCACGCGCAGCGCCGCGCATGCTACCGCTCGCTGCCGCCGCCGCGCGGGACGTAGTATTCTGCGCCGGTGCACTCCCCCCCGACGCAGCCCGTCCGCCTCGCGGGTCCGATCCTCTGCGTGAGCGCGCCGCCGCAGGCGCCCTTCGCCGCGCATCTCGCCGTCAACCTCGCCGTCTACCTGCGCGCGCTGCGCGAGGACGTGGGCGTGCTGTACGTCCCGCTCGCGCGGCGTCCGCCGGGCGGCGAGCTGCTCGACCTGCCGGGCGCGCCCGGCGCGCCCGCATCGCTCGAGGCCGCGGTCGCGCTCGGAAGCCTGAACCGCGCGATCGCGCTCGGGCAGTTCGGCGTGCACGCGGTGCGCGCTCCGGCGGCGCCCGAGCGCGTCGCGGCCGAGGTCGCGCGCGACGCCGACGCGCTGCGCGGCGTCCTCGACCGCACGCGCTGGGGCGGGCTCCACGTCGTCGACGCGCGCTCGGGCCTCGATGCGCTCGACGCCGCCGCCGAGCGCGCGGCCGATCGCATCGCGCTCCCGGTCTGGGACGACGCGTCGCTCGCGCGCGCCGTCGAGCGGCTCGAGCGGATCGAGCGCGAGACGCCGGCCGCACGCGCCCGCCGGCGCGCGCGCCTCCTCGTCTGCGGCGTCGACCGCGCGGCGCGCGTCGACGCGGCGGGCCTCGACGCGCTCGCGCAGCTCCGGGCCGCGATCGCGCGCGGCGGCTGGCCGGCCTATCGCGGCTTCGTCGCGCGCGCCCCGCGCTCGAGGCGCGTCTCGGACGCGACGGCGCCGTGCGGAGCGCGCTGCACGCGGCGCGCGGAACGTCGCTCGATCGCCAGCTGCGCGCGCTCGCGCAGGAGATCGCCGTCGACCTCGGGCTCGACGCGCTCGCGCGGCGCGAGCGCGCGGCGCGCGAGCAGCGGCTCGCGCTCGCCATCCGCGCGCGCGGCGACGCGCCGAGCACCGAGGGCGCCGACGCGTGGCGGCGCCTGCTGCGGGCGCGGCGGCCGGCGCGCGCGCCGTCGCACGGCGAGGTGGCGCGCAGCGCGGGCGCCAGGGCATTCCACGCGCCGAGGGGGAGCGAATGAGCGGAGAGGGCAGAGCGGGCATGGGACGAGTCGGCATCCTCGTGGGCGGCGGCCCGGCGCCGGGCATCAACGGCGTGATCGGCGCCGCCACGCTCGCCGCGCAGGCGCGCGGCGCGACGGTGGTCGGCATCTTCGAAGGCTTCGCGCACCTGATGAAGGGGCCCGCGGACATCGCCGCGCACGCGCGCGAGCTGTCGCGCGCGGAGGTCGTCTCGATCCACCTGCTCGGGGGCTCGATCCTCAAGACGTCGCGCGCGAACCCGACGAAGGATCCGAAGCACCTCGAGGCGTGCGTCGCCGCGCTCGACGCGCTCGGGATCGAGAAGCTCGTGACGATCGGCGGCGACGACACGGCGTTCTCGGCCGTGTCCGTGAGCCGCGCGGCCGGCGGTCGCATCCAGGTCGTGCACGTTCCGAAGACGATCGACAACGACCTGCCGCTCCCCGACGGCGTCCCCACGTTCGGGTACGAGACCGCGCGCGAGCACGCGGCGAACCTCGTCGCCGGCCTGCACGAGGACGGCCGCACGATGAACCGCTGGTTCTTCGCCGAGCTGATGGGGCGGCAGGCGGGCTTCCTGAGCTTCGGCACCGGTGCCGCCGCGGGCGCGACGCTGACGGTGATCGCCGAGGAGTTCCCCGACGATCCGATCCGGCTCGACCAGGTCGCGAACCTCGTCGAGGGCACGATCGTGAAGCGCAAGGCGCTCGGCTTCGAGCACGGCTGCGCGGTGATCGCCGAGGGCATCGCCGAGCGCCTCGATCCGAACGACCTCGAGATGCTGAAGGACGTCGCGCGCGACGAGCACGGGCACATCAAGCTCGCCGACGTGCCGCTCGCGAAGACGATCGCCGACCTCGTGAAGAAGCGGCTCGCAGACCGCGGCGTGAAGCTCACCGTCAACGCCAAGGAGATCGGCTACGAGCTGCGCTGCCTGCCGCCGTGCGCGTTCGATCGCGAGTACACGCGCACGCTCGGCGTGGGCGCCATCGAGCTGCTCGCCGCGGGCGAGAGCGGTGTGCTCGTGACGCGCCAGGGCAGCCGCTGCACGCCGATCCGGTTCGACGAGCTGATCGACCCTGCCACCGGGCGGACGC
This sequence comes from Myxococcota bacterium, assembly GCA_041389495.1. Lineage (NCBI taxonomy): Bacteria > Pseudomonadati > Myxococcota > Myxococcota bacterium. The sequence continues at coordinate 1,427,862 of JAWKRT010000001.1, forward strand.
GCGTTCGCTATGTCGACACGACGAGCGAGTCCTATCGCTATGCGCTCGCGCTGCAGACCCGCGTGACGGCCGAGGACCTCGCCGACGACGCGATGGTCGAGCGGATCGCGGCCGCCGGGAAGCTCCCGGCCGCGGACGTGCGGCGGCGCTACGCGCCGGTCGCCTGAGCGCGCCGGAGCCGCGCCGCGATGGATGCGAAGCTCGCCTTCTGGTGCGCCGCCCTCGCCAACATGGCCGTGCTGTGCGCGTTCGTCGCGCGCGGCGTCGCACAGGCGCGGCGCGGCGAGATGGCGCGCCACCGGCGCTCGATGTGGACGGCGGCCGCGCTCGTCGCCGCCTTCCTCGTCGCCTATCTGCTGAAGTCATCGGTGCTCGGCAAGGAGGACATGTCCGCGTGGAGCGCGGCGCACGTCGCCAACCTGCGCATCCACGAGTCGTTCGTCCTGCTCATGCTGGTCGCGGGCGGCGTGGCGATCGCGCGCGCGCGCGCCTTCCCGGGGACGCGCAGCTTCACGCGCGACCCGGCCGACCCGGCCGCCGACCCGCGCCGCGTGCGCGCGCACCGACGCGCGGGTTGGACGGCCGCGGTGTCGGCGCTGCTCGGCCTGCTCACCGCCGCGATCGTGCTCGCCGGCATGATCGCGCGAAGCGGCTAGGCGGCTCGTCGCGTGTTCCCGGTTCGCGACGAGAACCCGACCGCGCACCGCCCCATCGCGACGATCGCGCTGATCGCGCTCAACGCGTGGACGTGGGCGGCGCTCCAGGGGCTCGGCAGCGAGGCGACGCTCGTGCAGTCGATCTGCACGTTCGGCCTGATTCCGGCCGAGCTGCTCGGCACCGTCGGCGCGGGCGCCGTGCTGCCGCTCGGCCCCGAGCACGCGTGCGTCGCGGACGGTCGCGCCGCGGCGACGGTCGTGACCTCGATGTTCATGCACGGCGGCTGGGCGCACATCCTCGGCAACCTGTGGTTCCTGTGGATCTTCGGGGACAACGTCGAGGATGCGATGGGGCCGGTGCGGTTCGTCGCGTTCTACGTGCTCTGCGGGCTCGTCGCGGCGGTGACACAGGTCGCGAGCCATCCCGCGAGCCTCGTGCCGATGGTCGGCGCCTCGGGCGCGATCGGCGGCGTGATGGGGGCCTACATCCGGCTCTTCCCGCGCGCGCGCATCCACATGCTGCTCGTGCTCGGGTTCTACGTGACGACCGCCGCGGTGCCGGCCGTCTGGATGCTCGGCTACTGGTTCCTCGTCCAGCTGCTCGGCGGCCTCCCGCAGCTCGCCGGGTTCGAGGGCGGGGTCGCGTTCTGGGCGCACGTCGGCGGCTTCGTCGCGGGCGCGCTGCTCGTCGGGGTCTTCCGGAGCGAAGGCCGCATGCGCGCCCGCCTCGCGCTCACCGCGCGGCGCACCGCGCGCTATCGCATCTGAGGCCCGCGCGCGGCGCGGACGGTGTTAGGCTCGCGCGCCGTGCCCGCCGTCGCCTCGCCCCTCGACCTCCTCCGCCGCGCGGGCGCCGCGCTCTCGCGCGCGACCGAGCGATGGGTTCCCGACGCGTGGGTCATCTGCATGGCGCTGACCGCGCTCGCGTTCGCGCTCGCCGTGCTCGGCGCGGGGGTCGGCGTCGGCGAGGCCGTGCTCGCGTGGGGCGGCGGCACGTGGACGCTGCTCGCGCTCGCGATGCAGTTCACGATCGCGATGGTCGCCGCCCACGCGTGCGTGACGTCGCGGCCGGTCTTCGCGCTGCTCGATCGGCTCGCGTCGCTCCCCGACCCGGAGCGGCCCGTGCAGGCCGTCGTGCTCGCCGGTCTCTTCTCGCTCGTCACGGGCTACCTCAACTGGGCGCTGTGCCTCGTGGCGTGCGCGCTCTTCGTGCCGTTCCTGTGTCGACGCAATCCGCGGACGGACGTGCGCGTGACGATCGCGGCCTCCTACCTCGGCCTCGGCACCGTGTGGCACGGAGGCCTCTCGGGATCGGCGCCGCTCATCCTCGCGACGCCCGGCAACCCGCTCGTCGCACCGGGGAGCGGCGCGCCGATCGTCGATCGTCTGTTCCCCGTCACCGAGACGCTCTTCCACCCGTTCAACCTGGCGGTGATCGCGTGCGTCGGCGCGGTCGCGCTCGTCGTCGTCGCGCTGCTGCACCCGCGCACGGACGTGCGCACGCTGACGCCGGAGCAGGTCGACGCCATCCTTCCGGCGCCACCGCCGCTCGAGCCCGTTCCCGACACGCCGGCGGGCCGGCTCGACGCGTTCCGCGGCTGGGTGTGGCTCGCCGCCGCACTGCTCGCGATCCCGCTCGTGCACGCCGTCGCGACGCGCGGCTTCGGGTCGAGCTGGACGATCGACGCGTACAACGCGACGTTCCTCGCGCTCGCCCTCGTGCTCCACGGACGCCCGCAGCCGTTCCTGCGCGCGTGCCGCGAGGGCGTCGACGCGGCGTGGGGCATCATCGTCCAGTTCCCCTTCTACGCCGGGATCTTCGGCCTCATGCAGTCGACTGCGCTCGGCGGCTGGCTCGAGCACCTGTTCTCGACCGTCGCGACGAGCGCCTCGTACCCCATGGTGGTCTACGTCTACTCGGGGTTCATGAACCTCTTCGTGCCGTCGGCCGGCTCGAAGTGGCTGATCGAGGCGCCCTTCCTGCTGCCGGCCGGCGAGGAGCTCGGCGTCGGGCCCGTCACCGTCCTGCTCGCCTACGCGTACGGCGACTCGACGACCAACCTCGTGCAGCCGTTCTTCGCCATTCCCATCCTCGCCGTGACGCGCCTGCGCTTCGGCGACGTCGTCGGATACACGTTCCTCGTCGCGCTCGCGTGCTTCGCGGTGTGCGCGCTCGCGATGGCGTGCATCCCGCTCGACCTCGGCGCGCACTGAGCGTTCGCTCGCGCCCCGCCTCCGCCCCCGGTCGCGCGCATGCCGTCGCACGCCGTCACACCGTCCGGTGTCGGAGGCTGCGGTGCACGGCGCCGTCGCATCCCCGTCGGTGCGCGGGCTTGCACTCCGCGATCGGTGTCGATCGTCGAGGATCATCAGAGGAGGGCCCGTCATGGCCGAACGAGAGTCGAAGTCGAACGTGTCGGTGTGGGATCCGTTCCGCGATTGGAGTCTCTTCCCGCGCTGGAGCCCGCTCGGGGAGTCGCTCTTCGCCTCCGAGCGACGCGCGCCGTCCTGGGCGCCCGCCGTCGACGTGAGCGAGGGCGAGAAGCAGTACACGGTCACCGTCGAGCTCCCGGGCGCCCGCAAGGAGGACGTGAACGTCGAGGTCCACGAGGGCGTTCTCACGATCCGCGGCGAGAAGCGCAGCGAGCGCGAGGAGAAGGACGAGCACCGCCGCTACGTCGAGCGCTCCTACGGATCGTTCGCCCGCTCGTTCTCGCTGCCGACGAACGCCGACGCCGAAGCCGTGCACGCGAGCTTCCAGGAGGGCGTGCTGACGGTCGAGGTGCCGAAGCGCGACGAGGCGAAGCCGCGGTCGGTCTCGGTGAAGTAGGCTCGCGGCGGCGGCGTGGAGGGCCGGCCCGTGGCAGCCGATTCCGTCGGTGGAGCCCCGTCTCTCGTCGCGCGCGCGCTCGCGCGCGCGGCGGAGTGCGTCGACGAGACGACGGAGTCGGTCGCCACGGCCTCGGCTCCCCTCGCGGGTGAGGTCGTGCACGACGTGCGCCTCACCTACAAGCGACTGCACGCGCTCTGCTCGCTCGTCGGTCCCGCGTCCGAGCGCGCCGCAGCGACGCGCGAGCCGCCGTGCGACGGCGCGCCGGCGGAAGCGCGCGGCGACGCGCGCCGCGCGGACGAGCGGATGCGCGACATCCACCGCGCGCGCTCGCGGGCGCGCCCGCGCGACGTCCTTCCCGAGGGCGCGCGCGACATCGGCGCGCGGGCGCCGCAGCGACTCTCGGCGCCCCTCGCCGAGCTCGGCGCGTTCGCGCGCGGCGGCGCGGGTGTCGTCGCTCCTTCCCGGGGCGAGGTCCTCGGTGCGCTCGCCGCGGCGCGCGACGCGCTCGCACGCGACCTCGTCGCAGCGCGCGCGGTGCCCGCGCGCCAGCTCGATCGCGCCGTCGTCGACGTGCTCGAGGCGAGCTATCGGCGCGTCCGGCGCGCGGCGCGGCGTGCGCGCCGGAGCGGCAGGGCGCGCGACTTCCACCGCTGGCGGCGACGCCTCAAGGCGTTCCTGTACCAGTGGGAGGCGCTCGGACTCGACGCGATGCGCACGGGTGCGCCCGTCGAGGGCTGGCGCGATCTGGCTGCGCGGCTCGGCGAGCGCCAGGACCTCGACGATCTCCGCGCGCTGCTCGCGCGCGCGCCGCTCGCGCCCGACGACGCGGAGTCGATCGACCGCCGCGTGCGGCGTCGCGAGCGTGCGCTCGAGCGCCGCGCGCTCGCGCTCGCGCGCGAGACGTTGGCGCGCGAGCCGCGCCGCTTCGCGCGCCGCCTGCGCCGCCGCCTGCGCCGGCGCCTGCGCCGAGCGACCTAACGAACGACGAGGCCGTGCAGCTCGGGGAGGATGCCGTCGCGCGCGATCTCGATCGCCTCGAGCGGGTCGGACAGCATCGAGAGCACGATGTGCCGGCAGCCCGCGCTCACGTAGCGCTGCATCTGCTCGAGGCAGTCCTCGGGGCGGCCGAGCAGGCAGTACTTCGCCGCGGCGTCGCGGAAGGGCACGTTGTAGATGCGCTGGAGCAGGGCGGCCGCGCGGTCGAGCGCGGCCTCGTAGCTGTCGTCGAACACCGTGAAGACGAGGCTCGCCGGCTCGAACGGCGCCTCGCGCCGGCCCGCGTCGCGCGCGTGCGCGCGGATCTCGGCGAGGTTCGCCGCGTACTGCTCGACGTCGCACATGTGCGAGATGTAGCCGTCGCCGAGCCGACCGGCGCGGCGGAAGCTCGGCCCGCGCCGCCCGCCGACGAGGATCGCCGGCCCGTTGCGCTGCACGGGCTTCGGGGCGAGCGACACCGGCCCGAAGTCGTAGTGGCGCCCGCGGTGCTCGACGCCGTCGTGCGTCCACAGGCGCCGGACGACGTCGATCGCCTCGTCCGTCCGGCTGCCTCGCTCCGCGAGCGGCACGCCGCAGGCCTCGAACTCGGGGGGGAATTCGCCGCCGACACCGATGCCGAGCGTGAGCCGCCCGCCCGAGAGCACGTCGAGCGTCGACGTCACCTTCGCGGTGGTCGTCGGATGCCGGAGGGGGAGCAGGTAGACGCCCGTCGCGAGACGCACGCGCTCGGTGGCCGCGGCCGCGAACGAGAGCAGCGTGAGCGACTCGAGGATCGGGATGTAGAACGAGACGTGGTCGCCGACCCAGAGCGCGTCGAAGCCCGCCTCCTCGACCGCGCGCGCGAACCCGAGCACGCCCTCGCGCGCGCCGCCCGCGAGCATCATGCCGCACTGCACGCGCTCCGGAAGGACGAGCGGGTCGGTCACGGCTAGAGGCGGATGCGCGGGCTGCTGCGCCGGCCCGCGCTGCGGCTCCAGAGCGCGCCGAGGATCATGCCGATGGCGACCATCGCGCCGCCGGTGATCCACTCGGGCCATCGCTGGCCCGCGGTGAGTCGCATGTTCTCCTGCGTGAGCTCGGCGATCCGCGTCGCCTGCTCGTCGTCGTTCGACGCGAGCGACTCGTTGCTCGACCGCAGCTGCTCGCGATCGGCGGTGACGGTCTCGAGCTGGCCGCGGAGCTCGACGACCTCCTCCTCGAGCTGCACGAGGCGCAGCGTCGGCGGCGGCTGCGCGTCGAGGTAGCCGGCCGGGATCCAGCCGTCCTTGCCTTCTGCGAGCCGCACGTGCGTCCAGCTCTCGGCGCGTTCGAGGATGGTCACGAGATCGCCGCTCTTGACCGCGTCGAGGATGCGGTACTGCGTGCCCGGGCCGGTGCGCAGGTTGAGCGTGAGCTCGGCCTTGATCCAGGCCTGCTCGGCGCTCGCGGCGGCCGCGGCGAGCAGCAGTCCCGCCGCGAGAGCGGCATGCGTGAGCGATCGTGCGATGGCGTGTCGTCGGTGGCGGCGCTCGCGGCGCGCGCGCGGACAGGTCGAGATCACGAAACCCCCCAGCTCGTTCTCGTCCGTTCTTTCGTTCACTCGTTCCCGGGATCGTCCGGTCGTCGCCGCGTCGCTCGCAGGCGCGGCCCGGTGCGCGTCCGCGCCCCGCCGCTCTCCGCGTCGCCGCGCGACCGGCCGAGCTTACCGCAGGGACGCGCGATGGATCGCGCGAACGCGCGGCCGTCGCGCGTGTCGCGGCTCACTCGCGCACGAGGATCGGACGGTCGTCGCGGGCGCGCCGCAGCTCGTCGAAGACGGCCGCGGTGAGCGGCGGCTCGTCCGGCCCGAGTGCGCTCGCGTCGATCAGGCGCGCGAGGTCGGGGACGCGGCCGCTGCGGCGCGACAGCGCGACCCAGCGACGGGTCGCCTCCTCGGCGGCGGCGTGGCGCTCGGCCTCCGGGCCGACGAAGTCGACGACGAGGTCGGCGAGCCCCGGCTGACGCGCGAGGGCGCGCTTCGCGTGGAAGCGGACCGGCGGATACGGGTCGCCGAGGAGCGTCGCGAGCACCGGTGTCGCCCACGCCTCCGAGCCGCTCGTGCGCATCGCGTCCGGCCACCCGAGCGCCCACGCCGCGAGCGCGCGCTGCGCGGCGTCGCCGCGCAGCGCGTCGACGACCGTGGCCGGGACGGCGCGCTCGATCGCGTCGAGATCGCGCGGCGCCGGCTGTGCGTACCAGGCTTCGAGCCAGCGCGCCGCCCAGCCGAGCGAACGGTCGACGTGGCAGGCGGTGCACGCGTTGGGCCGCCCGGTCGCGCGGTCGGTGGCCGCGCGCGGGCTCGTGATCGTGTGGCTGCGCACGGCCTTGCGCAGGCCGAGGTTCGTGTACGGCATGTGGCAGTTCTGGCACTCCGCGCCCGACGATCCCGCCGGATGGTGCGCGTGCGCGGCCCGCGCGCCGTCGTCGCGGAACGCGTCGTGGCACTGCAGGCAGGCCTCGTTGCCGCGCATGCCGGGCTTCAGCTGGTCGTCGCGCCAGGCCGCGAGCGCGGCGCCGTCGCCCGCCGCCACGGGCGCGTGCATCTGGTGGCACGAGAAGCACGAGAGCTCGCCGGCCGCGAAGCACGGCGACGCGACGAGCCCGTTGTACTCGCGGCCGGAGGGCTTCACCTCGTCGTCGGGCCAGAACGAGTCGGGGTCGAGGCGGTGGCTCCCGATCACCGCGAAGCCCTGCTCGCCGAGGTCCTGGCCCGGCTCGAACGGGAGTCGCTCCGTCATGAACCGCGAGTAGTGCTCGTTGCTCGCGAAGCGCCAGACGCTGTGACAGCGGCCGCAGACCTGCGAGCGACGATCGAAGGGCAGCTTCGGCGGAAGCGCGATGGCGAGCGCGTGCTGCGGGTCGTCCGAGGGGGCGAGGTGCTCGGCATAACGAGCCGACGGGTCGCGCATCCGCTCGACGTGGCGCTCGGCCGGCCCGTGGCAGCTCTCGCACGCGATGCCGAACTCGCTCGCCTCGGTCGACGTGTGGTCGAGGCCGCCCCAGTGCGGCCGCGCATCCGTCACGTGGCACTGGATGCAGCCGTGGTTCCACTCGCCGTAGCCGAGCGCGCGCGGCGCGTCGTCCGGGAGCGGCGGGGCGATGAAGTTGTCCGCGGTCGGGAACCAGCGCCGGTCGAAGATCTCCCACGCGACCGGGAGCCGGCCGAGCACGCGGCTGCGCCCCGTCTCGAACCAGTAGATCTGCAGGTTGTGGCTGCCGGTGACGAGGACGATCTCGCGCTTCTCCCAGCTCGGCGTGCCCGTTCCGTCCCAGTCGATCGAGGGCACGCGGGCGAAGAAGCGATCGCCCTCGCGCGAGAGCGCGATGTCGTGGCCGCGCCCGTGTGCGGTCGCGCCGTCGAAGTCGCCGAGCACGCTCGCGGGCGTCGCGGCGCGCGTCATCATGCTGTGGTGCGATGCCGCCCAGCTCGCGTAGGGGCCGGGGTGGCACGAGCGGCACGTGTCGGACGTGACGTAGCCGCTCGCGGGAACGGCGAGGGGCGCACTCGGCGCGACCGGCGGCGGCGTCTCGCCGCAGCCCGCGAGCGACGCGAGCAGTGCGGAGGCGACGAGCCGCAGCGCGAGCCGGCGCGGAGGGGCGCATCGCGAGCGGGCTTGGAGCGGGTGCGACACGGCGCTTCGCACCCTAGCGCACGCGCCTGGCTCCCCGGGTAGGACTTGAACCTACGACCCAGCGGTTAACAGCCGCTTGCTCTGCCAACTGAGCTACCGGGGAACGGCGAACGGGCGCCGGAGTCTAGAGGGTCGCCGGGCAAGTTCAACCGCGGCCGGGAGGCGCGGAGCGGGCCGCTGCGGCCGCCCGCGCATCCTCAACCCTCGTACACGATCTCCAGCACTTCGAACTCGCGCGTGCCCTTCGGCACCTGCACGCGCACCTCGTCGTCGATCCGCTTGCCCATCATCGCCTTGGCGATCGGCGACGTGACGGAGATCCGTCCGGCGGCCGCGTCGGCTTCGTCCTCGCCGACGATCGTGTACCGGACCTGCTCGTCGGTGCTCATGTCGCACAGCACCACGGTCGCGCCGAAGAAGACGCGGTCGGTCGGCTGCCCTGCGGGGTCGATGACCTGGGCGCGCGCGATCTTGTCCTCGAGGTGCGCGATCTGCGCGGCGAGGTGGCCCTGGCGCTCCTTCGCGGCGTGGTACTCGGCGTTCTCGGACAGGTCGCCGTGCGCGCGCGCCTCTTCGATCTCGCGCACGTTCTTCGGGCGCTCGACGCTCTTCAGGCGCTGGAGCTCTTCCTTCAGCCGGTCGTAGCCGGCCTTCGTCATCGGGACTCGTTCCATGGCGCATCCCCGGCAGCAGTGGGCGGGTGGGTGGTTCGGTCGGTGCGGCCGGCACCATCGGCGTGCCGGACCGGCGTCGCACGCTCCGCTGTGGTCGTGCGAGGGGCGGGGGGAGTCGCCTGCCGGCTCCGGGCCCGGCGCGGTCGGCGCGCTCGACACCCGGCGACCCGATCCTCAGAATGGATCCGCGGCTCCCGAGGGGGACGGGGCCGCGGCCAGACCGGACCGTATCGACCTCGCCGGGGGTGTCAACGCAGTGGACGCGCATCGGGATGTCCGAGGCGGCGTGCGGAGGCGGGCGTGAGCGCACCGACGCCGGGCGGCCCGCCCGGGGCGCTCGACCCGGCGCGCTTCGTGCGTCTCGGCCTGATCTTCTACGGCGCGCTCGCGGTGGCGGCGGTCGTCTGGCGGCAGGGGCTCGCGGGCGAGCGGATCTTCGCGGCACCGGGCGCGCCGGAGGCGCTCGGAGCGGCCGCCCTCGGCGCGGGCGCGCTCGCAGGCGCCGCGCTCGGCCTCGGGGCGGTCGCGCTCTCGTTCGCGCTGACGGAGGGGACGGCGTTCGGCCGCCGGCTCGCGCGGGCGCTCGGTGCGCAGCTCCCGGCGCTCTCGGTCGCCGACGCGCTGCTGCTCGCCTGCGCGAGCGGGCTCGCGGAGGAGCTCTTCTTCCGCGGCGCGCTCCAGCCGCGCGTCGGGCTCGTCGCAGCGAGCCTCCTGTTCGGTGCGCTCCACCTGCCGACGGAACGCGCGCTCGTCGCGTGGACGCTCTTCGCGGCGGCGATGGGGCTCGCGTTCGGCTGGCTGTTCGAGGCGACGGGAACGCTCGTCGCTCCGATCGTCGCGCACACGCTCGTCAACGCCGTGAACCTTCCGCTGCTCGTGCGCCGCTACGGCGCGGCGGATCGCTAGGCGATCGTCGCGGCGTCGCGCGCTGCGCGCCGATGTGCAGCTCGGCGTGCTGTGACTGCACTCACAGAGGATTCCGGCTCGTGGACGAAACGACCTCCCGTCGATCGGCTGGCTCCGATCGGATGCGAGGTCTTCGATGCAGCTCGTCCGCTCGCTCCCCTCTGCCCCGTCGCTGCGCCGCGCTGCGGCGACGTTCGCCGTCGTCGCCGGCTCGGCGCTGCTCGCCGCCGATGCCGACGCACGCATCCAGTCGCTCGGCTGGCAGCACGCGGACACGTCGAACGTTGCGGGCTTCCGCGTGTACACGCGCGACGTCGCCGGCACCTACGGCGTTCCCGCCTTCGACGGGATGCCGGCTCCGGATGCGTCGGGCGTCTACCACTTCGATCTCACCCTGCCCGACGGCTCGAGCGCGATCGTCGCCGTCACCGCCTACGACGCGCAGGGTCTCGAGAGCCCGCTCTCGAACGAGCGCCAGTACGACCCGCCGGCACCTCCCGCCTCGCCCGCACCGGGCGGGAGCGCGCTGCCGACGAGCTATCGCGTGAACGTCGGTGGCGCCGCCTACACCGACTCGGCCGGCCACGTCTGGGAGGCCGACGGCGCGTACGTCAGCGGGGGCACGGCGATGTACAACTCGCGCCTGCAGCCGCTCGCGACGAGCGATCCGTTCCTCTTCCAGAGCCTCCGGTACGACACCGATCCCGCGACCGACATCCACTACGAGCTGCCGTTGCCCGACGGCCGCTACCACGTCCGCCTGCACTTCATGGAGGCGTGGGACGAGTTCGTCGCCGGACAGCGCGTCTTCGACGTGCGCGTCGAGTCGCAGCTCGTGCTCGACGACCTCGACCTGCTCGCGGAGAGCCCGCAGTGGCGCACGGCGATCACGCACGAGTTCGACATCGACGTGACCGACGGCTCGCTCAGCGTGCAGCTCGCCGAGGAGGTGTGGCAGCCGACGCTGTCGGCGCTCGAGGTGGCGTTGGTCTCGTCGACGCCCATCGGCTCGACGGGCGGGGGCTCGACCGGCGGTGGCGCGACGGGAGGGACGTCGACGGGCGGTGGCGCGACGGGTGGCGGCTCGAGCGGGGGTGGCTCGACGGGCGGCACGACGACGGACCCGGGCACGTCGCCGCCGCTCATGGGCGCGCCCGGCCAGCCGCAGGTCGCGATGCCGTGAACGGCCGCGCGAAGCGGCGCGCAGTCCGCGCCCCGTGACGGGTCGCGGACTGCGCGTGCCGCTCCGCGCGCCGGATCAGAACTCGGAGGTCGTCGTCGGCTGCAGGCGCTCTTCGAGCACGCGCAGCAGGTAGCCGATCAACATCAGGTTCGGCAGCCGATCGAGCGTGCGACCGGAGAGGTTCTCGCTCTCTCCGTACTCGCGCGCGTACTTCGCGATGAAGTCGATCGTGTCGAACGGGACGTTCTTCGCGAGCATCTCGTTGATGCGATCGCTGTCGAGGTCTTCGAACACCTCGACGAACTCCCAGGCCATCTCCTCGAACGTCATCGCCGTTCTCCGCACCCGCGCAGCTTCCAGGAACGTGCGGGTGTGCATCGGGATCGTGGATCGAGGACGACGATCCGCCCGAGCGTGGGGTGCATCCGTTGTGGGCCCATCCTTTGGGATCAACCGGCCCGACCGTGGCGTGGGAACGTTCGACTCCGCATTTCCCGCGACAGCGTCCTTCCCGTCGGAGCGCGGCCGATCGTGGCACCAGCGCTCGGGGGTGTCAACGCGCTCGCCGCTCGAAAACGCTGTAACGACGAAGGGTTGAGGCGTGCCCGAGACGGCGTGCGCAGGTCGTCGTCCAGCGTTTCCGGGCGCCACCGAAGGAAGTTGCGCACGCCCTTCCGCGCGCGCGTCGCTTGATCGCGTCGCGAGCCGGCGGATACGATCGCGCGGCCGGTGCCGGCGCGTCGCGCGCGGAAGTCGCCGGCGACAGCGAGGTGCGCGCCGTGGCCCGAAGCGATCGCCCCATCGTCACGATCACCGCCGACACGCACGCGGGTGCGTCGGTCGACGCCTACCGCGCGTACCTCGACCCGAAGTACCGCGCGGCGTTCGACGAGTGGCGAGGCTCGTATCGCAACCCGTCGAAGGAGCACATCGGCGGGAAGAAGACGAAGAACTGGGACTCCGCGGAGCGCGCGCGCGACCTCGAGGCCGACGGCGTCGCGGGCGAGGTCGTCTTCCCGAACACGGTGCCTCCGTTCTACGCGAAGGCGTTCCACGTCGCACCGCCGCCCGCGCCGGCGGAGTACGAGCACGCGCTCGCGGGAACGCGCGCGCACAACCGCTGGCTCGCCGAGTTCTGCGCCGAGGAGCCCGCGCGCCGCGCGGGCATCGGGCTCCTCCACCTGAACGACATCGACGACGCGATCGAAGACGTGCAGTGGATCGCGCACCACGGGCTGCGCGGCGGATTGCTGCTGCCGTTGCCGTCGCCGTCCGAGGCGCACGTCCGTCCGCTCAACCACCCCGACTACGATCGGCTGTGGGCCGCGATCCAGGACTGCGACCTCGTCGTCAACCAGCACTCGGGGCAGGGCTGTCCGACCTACTGCGAGGGCCAGGGGTCGACGGCGCTGTGGGCGATGGAGATGTCGTTCTTCGTGCAGCGCGGGCTCACGCACCTCGTGATGGGCGGTGTCTTCGAGCGCTTCCCGCGCCTGCGCTACGTGCTCACGGAATCGGGCTGCGCGTGGGCGCCGAAGCTCATGCAGCAGATGGACGGGATGTACCTCGCGTGGAAGGCCGGTGCGATCGGCGAGATCGACGCGTCGCGCGACCCCGCGCTGAAGGAGCTCCCGAGCACCTACGTGAAGCGCAATTGCTGGTACGGAGCGAGCTTCCCGTCGCCGCAGGACGTGGCCGGCCGCGACGTGGTGGGCGTCGACCGCGTGATGTGGGGCAACGACTATCCGCACTACGAGGGCTGCTACCCGTACTCGCGCGAGAACATGCGCTTCGCGTTCGCCGACGTGCCGGAGGACGAGGTGCGCAAGATGCTCGGCGAGAACGCGGCCGCCCTCTACGGCTTCGATCTCGCGGCGCTCGAGCCGATCGCCCGGGCGATCGACATCCGACCGTCGCTCGTGGCGCGGCCGCTCGACGAGATCCCGGCCGACTCGACCTGCATCACCTTCCAGCGCGCGCGCGCCGAGCGGATGCTCGCGCGTCGCTGAGGCGCGCGCGGCGAGAATGGCCGGACTTCGCCGCCCATCGCAGGAGGAAGCGCCGTGAGCGACGCCGCGCACTCGTTCGACGACCACGTGCGCAAGGGCGCGCGCGTGAACTTCGCCGCCAATCTCGTCATCAACGGCGCCATCGCCTACGCGCTCCTGCGCGGCCACGAGACGCTCGCGACGTTCGGCGACGCGAGCTACGGCGTCGATCTCCTGATCACGGGCTTCCTGCTCGCCTCGATCGTCGCTGCGATCGTCGTTGCCACGCATCGCCGCGCGGCGGCGCGCGCGGCGAGCTCGCCGCGCCCGCGCGCGCGCCGGGCTGGCTCGCGCGCGCGGCGGGCGCGCCGACCGCCGGCGTCGCCGTCGCGTTCGGTGCGGCGGGTGCGCTCGCGAGCGCGCTCGTGGTCGCGGGGCTCGCGGCCGGCGCGGTGTCGCTCTCGCCCGTGGTCTACGCGCTCGGCAAGGGACTGTGGGCCGGGCTGCTCGCCGCGTGGATCGTGCGACCCGCCGCCGCGATCGGCGCGACGCAGGGCGTCGCCGCGCGGGCGGCGCTCGAAGCCGCCTGAGCCGCGTCCGCGCGCGGCCCGCATTCCGGAGCCCGAAGAGCAGGAAGAGGCAAGAGGTGGTCGGGGCGACTGGATTCGAACCAGCGACCTCTTCGTCCCGAACGAAGCGCGCTACCAAACTGCGCCACGCCCCGAGGCGGCGGAGTATGCATTTCCCCGTCGCCGCCGCCAACCGGTGGAGTGCGCCTCGCGCGCGCCCGGCGGCGCCCGCGGCATGCCGGCCCGCCCGTCGCCGGCGACCGTCGGGTCGCCCTGCGGCGATCGCGGGCGGAGGCGCGTCGCCGCTCAGCCCCCGACCCGCGCGTTGGCGCGGATGGCCTCGATCGCGTCGCGGTAGCTCGGCGCGCCGTACACGGCGCTCCCGGCGACGAAGGCGTTGGCACCCGCGCGCGCGGCGCGACCGACCGTCTCGCTCCCGATGCCGCCGTCCACCTCGATGTCGACGTCGAGCCCGCGCTCGACGACCCAGCGGCGGATCGTCGCGACCGTGGGCAGCGCGCTCTCGATGAACTTCTGTCCGCCGAAGCCCGGGTTCACCGTCATCACGAGCACCTGGTCGACGTGCTCGAGCACGCGTTCGATGGACTGGGCCGGCGTGCCGGGATTGAGCACGACGCACGCCCGCGCGCCGGCCTCGCGGATCTGCGCGAGGTTGCGGTGCAGGTGCGGACAGGCCTCGACGTGCACGCCGACCGTCGACGCGCCCGCGGCGACGAAGTCCGGCACGTAGCGCTCGGGCTCGACGATCATGAGGTGCACGTCGAGCGGCAGCGACGTCGCCGCCTTCACCGCCGCGACGATCGCCGGGCCGAGCGAGATGTTGGGGACGAAGCGGCCGTCCATCACGTCGACGTGGATCCAGTCCGCGCCCGCCTCCTCGACGGCCCGCACCTCCTCGGCGAGCCGTCCGAAGTCGGCGGCGAGGATGGACGGGGCGATCACGGTCTCGCGGGGCGCGGCGGAAGCGGACATCAGCGTGCTCCTTCGGGTTCGCGGTCGTCGGCGCGCGCGAAGCGCGCGGCGTAGAAGCCATCCGTGCCGTGGACGTGCGGCAGGCACTCGAGCGCGCCGTCGTCGCGCAGCGCGGGCGTGAGGTGCGCGGGCAGCTCGCGCCGCGCGCAGCGGCGCAGCTCCGGATGGCGCTGCGCGAACGCGTCCGCCTGGCGCTCGTTCTCCTCGGGCAGCAGCGTGCAGGTGCTGTAGACGAGCACGCCGCCCGGGCGCACGACGGCGGCCGCGCGGTCGAGGATGCGGCGCTGCAGGTCGGCGAGCGCCTCGACGTCGGCGGGCCGGATGCGCCAGCGCGCGTCGGGGTTTCGGCGCAGCGAGCCGAGCCCCGAGCAGGGCGCGTCGACCAGCACGCGATCGAAGCCCGCGCGCCCCTCCGGCACGAGATCCTCGAGCGACTCCGCGCCGTCGCGCACGAGCGTCTCGACGTGGGCGAGCCCGAGGCGCCGCGCGTCGCGCGCGACGAGCCGCAGCCGCCCGGCGTGCCGATCGCACGCGACGACGCGGCCCGCGTCGCCGACGCGCTCCGCGATCGCGAGCGCCTTCGTGCCCGGGGCCGCGCAGACGTCGAGCACGAGCTCGCCCGGCTGCGGGTCGAGCAGCTCGACGACGAGCTGCGACGCCTCGTCCTGCATCGAGAACTCGCCGGCGAGGAACGCGGGGTGCCGGCTCGGCGCGGCGCCGCGACCGAGCGCGATGCCGTCGCGCGCGATCGCGCACGGCCGCGCCTCGTCGTAGCGCTCGCGCAGGCGCGCGAGCAGGGCGTCGCGCGTCGTGCGCGCGCGGTTCGCGCGCACGGTGCGCGGCGCGGGCTCGTTCGAGGCGCGCGCCAGTGCGGCCGCTTCGTCGGGCGGGAAGCGCTCGAGCCAGCGCTCGGCGATCCACGGCGGAACCGACAGCGCGTGGACGAGGTGACCGTGCGGGTCCTTGTCGAGCGCGGGGACGGGGATGCCGACGTGATCGCGCGCGAGCCTGCGAAGCACCGCGTTGACGAGCCCCGACGCGCGACCGGCACCGAGCGCGCGCGCGCAGCGCACCGACTCGTCGACCGCCGCGCTCGCCGGGATGCGATCCGCGAACAGGAGCTGGTAGGCGCCGGCGCGCAGGATGCTCGCGACCATCGGCTCGAGCTTCTCGAGGTCGCGGTCGAGCACGTGGCCGAGCACGAAGTCGATCCGGCCTCGCCAGCGAAGCGTTCCGTAGACGATCTCGGTCGCGAGCGCGCGGTCCGCGCCCGAGAGCTCCGTCGACGCGAGCGCGTGGTGGAGCGCGAGGTCGGCGAATGCGCGCACGCGCTCGACGCGCTCGAGCACGCGCACCGCGATCTGCCGCGCGAGCGTCGGCCCGCCGCGGCGGTGGTGGCCCGCGGCGACGCGCGGCTCCGGCCGTCCGCGGCGCGGTCGCGCGCGTCCGCCGCGGCGTCCGCCTTCGCGTTCGCCGTCGTCGTCGCTGCCGCGGCGAGGGGGGCGTTCGGGCACGGGACGACCTGCGCAGCCGCGCGGCTGCCGTCGATCCGGGCCCCGGTGCCTGGGAGGACCTCTCCCGGCGCGGGGGGCCGGCGGGCGAACGGGGAAGGGGGGCGGCAGGCTGTGAACCCTGCCGGCGCGCGAGTCTAGCAGCCGTCCCCGGATCGACCGGGATGGGCGGGCGAGCTCGGCGCGTCGGCGAGGCGCACCCCGTCCGTGAGCGGCCGTCCGCGCAGGAAGGCCGCGACGTCGAGGGCCTTGCCGCCGGCGCGCTGCAGCACGCGCGGCCGCAGCCAGCCGTCGCCGGTCGCGATCGCGAGAGGCGCGTCGCGCCTCGCGGGGTCGAGGCGCACCGTGCCCGGCGCGCGGTCGACGGGGGCCTCGTCGACGTCGGCGGCGAGCACGCGCAGCGGCTCGCCGTCGAGCGCGGTCGTCGCGCCGGGGCGCGGCGCGAAGGCGCGCACGCGGCGCGCGAGCTCGCGCGCGGGAGCGCGCCAGTCGAGCTCGGCCTCCGCACGCTCGAGCTTCGGCGCGAGCGTCGCGCGCGCGTCGTCCTGCGGCGTGAAGGCGAGTGCGTCGCGCGCGAGCAGGTCGAGCGCCTCGGCGATCGCGTCGGCGGCGAGCGCGCCGAGGCGCGTCTCGAGCTGCTCGGTGTTCTCGTCGTCGCCGATCGCGAGCTCGCGCACGAGGGCGACGGGGCCCGCGTCCATCTCGCGCTCGACGCGCATCACCGAGATGCCGGTACGCGTCTCGCCGTCGAGGATCGCGCGCGCGATCGGCGCCGCCCCGCGCAGCTTCGGGAGCAGGCTCGCGTGCGCGTTCACGAGGAACCCGCACGACGGCAGCTCGCGCACCTTCTTCGGGAGGAACTGCCCGTAGGCGACGACGACCCCGACGTCGGGCGCGTGCGCGCGCAGCGCGGCGACCGCCACCTCGTCGCCGATCTTCTCGGGACGCAGCACCGGGAGCCCGCGCGCGAGCGCGGCCTCGGCGACGGGCGAGGGCGACGTCCGCCGCCCGCGCCCGCGCGCGCGATCGGGCTGCGTCACGACGCAGACGACCTCGTGCGGTCCGTCCGCGAGACGCGCGAGCGTGGGAACCGCGAGCTCGGGCGTGCCGAAGAACGCGACGCGCAGCGAGCGCACCGCAGGCGCGTCGGCGGAGCGCGTCAGAGCGCGCGCCCGCTCGTCGCGCCCGCCTCCTCTTCCTCGAAGCGGAGCTGCTTCTTGCGGCGCTTGACGTACATCGAGCGCTTGAGGCGGCTGATGCGGTCGATGAAGAGGACGCCGTCGAGGTGGTCGAGCTCGTGCTGGAAGCAGACGGCGCGCAGGCCCTCGGCGCGCTCCTCGATCGCGTTCCCGTCGAGGTCCGTGCCGGTGAGCGTGATGCGCTCGGCGCGCTCGACGTCGGCCTGGAAGTCGGGCACCGAGAGACAGCCCTCGGTCCACACGATCTTGCCCTCCGGATGCGAGAGCACGGGGTTCACGACGACGAGCGGGCTGCGCTCGACGCCGTCCTCCGTCCACTCGGTGTCGACGACGATCAGGCGCACCGCCTCGCCGACCTGCGGCGCGGCGAGCCCGATGCCCGGCTCGTCGTACATCACCTCGCACATGTCGCGCGCGAGCTCGCGCAGCGCGTCGGTGACGTCGCCGACGGGCTCCGACACGCGCTTGAGGCGCGGATCGGGGAACTTCAGGACTGCGCGCAACGCCATGGCATCCGCCGGGTGGATCGCATCGTCGGGGGGGCGCGACGGCGAGTGCCGTCGCCGGGCGTCTATAGCATGTGGACCGGATCGAGGTCGAGGACGGCCGCCGCCGCGCGCGGCAGGCGCGGGATGTCGTCGCGCACGGCGCGCGCGACGTTCGTCGCGGCGTCGCGCGTCGGCGCCTTGACGAGCAGCTGGAAGCGGAAGCGGCCGCGCAGGCGCGCGAGCGGCGCGGGCGCCGGGCCGAGCACGTCGGCGCCCGGCTCGCGCGCGGCGGCCTCGCGCGCACGCGCGGCGAGGCGCCCCGCGGCGTCGCGCGCGACGTCCTCCGCCTCGGCCGACACGACGCACTGCGCGAGCGCGCCGAAGGGCGGGTAGCCGAGCGCGCGGCGGTGCTCGAGCTCTTCGCGGTAGAAGCGCTCGTAGTCGTGCTCGACGACGGGCGCGATCGCGTAGTGGTCGGGCACGAACGTCTGCAGCACCACGTGGCCGGGCGTCGCGTCGCGGCCGGCGCGGCCCGAGACCTGGGTGAGCAGCTGGAAGGTGCGCTCTGCGGCGCGGAAGTCCGGCAGGTGGAGCCCGACGTCCGCCGCCACGACGCCGACCAGCCGCACGCCGGGGAAGTCGTGCCCCTTCGCGACGATCTGCGTGCCGACGAGCACGTCGAGCTTGCGCTCGCGGAGCGCGCGCAGCACCGACTCCGTGTAGCCGCGACGCGCCGCGGTGTCGCGGTCGAGCCGCGCGATGCGCGCATCGGGGAGCCGCGCGCGCAGCTCCTCCTCGAGGCGCTCCGTGCCCACGCCGAGCAGCGCGGCGTCCGGCGCCCCGCAGCCGCCGCAGACCTCGGGCGGCGCCTTCGCGTAGTCGCAGTAGTGGCAGCGCAGGTGCGCCTCGCGCGCGTGGTACACGAGGGCGACGTCGCAGTTCTTGCAGCGCTCCGCGTGACCGCACTCGAAGCAGAAGATGCGCGTCGAGAAGCCCCGGCGGTTGAGGAACAGGATCGCCTGGTGGCCTTCGGCGAGCGTGCTCTCGAGCGCGCGCACGAGCGGGCGCGTCAGCGTGCGGCTGCGACCGCGCGGCGTGCGGTCGCGCTCGGCCTGCAGGTCGACGACCTCGACGCGCGGCAGCGGCCGCCCCGCGATCCGGTGGGAGAGCACGAGCCGCACCGTCTCGCCGCGCTCGGCCGCGTGGCGCGTCTCGAGCGCCGGGGTCGCGCTGCCGAGCACGAGCGGGCACCCGGCGCGTTGCGCGCGCAGGCGCGCGAGGTCGCGCGCGTGGTAGCGGAAGCCCTCCTCGTTCTTGTAGGCGGGGTCGTGCTCCTCGTCGACGACGACGACGCCGAGGTCGTCGAGCGGTGCGAAGAGCGCGCTGCGCGCGCCGACGGCGATCGGCAGCTCGCGACGCGCGATGCGCCACCACTGGTCGAGGCGCTCGGGCGGGCGCAGGCCGCTGTGGAGCACCGCGACGCGTTGCCCGAAGCGCGCGCGCAGGCGCGCCACGATCTGATGGGTGAGCGTGATCTCGGGGACGAGCACGAGCGCCTGACGACCCTGCGCGAGCGCGTGCGCGACGGCGTGCAGGTAGACCTCGGTCTTGCCGCTGCCCGTGACGCCGTGCAGCAGGTAGTGCCCCGCGCGCCGTCGTTCGACGTCGCGCAGGATCGGCTCGAGCGCCGCGCGCTGCTCGGCGGTCAGCGCGGGCGGTGTCGCGGCCGCGTCGAACGCGTCGTCGGCGCCGCCGGGCGCGCCGACCTCGACGGCGCGCTCCTCGATCCGCACGAAGCCGCGCGTCGCGAGCGCGCGGAGCGCGGCCGGCGCGTCGAGGAGCGACGCGGCGACGGGTCCCTCGGCCGCGATGCGGCGAAGCAGCTCGGCCTGCCGCGGCGCGCGCGCGAGCTCGCTCGCGCACGTCCCTTCGACGTCGCCGCACACCGACACGGCGACGCGCTCGGTGGGGAGCCGCGCGCTCGGCCGCAGCTCGCCCGCGCGCGCGATCGCGAGCCCGTCGCGTTCGAGCGCGCGCAGCGCGTCTCCGCCGCGCGGGAAGCGGCGCGCGAGTGCGGCCGGCGAGAGCGGGGCCTTCGCGAGCGCGGCGAGCGCGTCGCGCAGCGCTCCGCGCGCCGCGCCGCTCGCGAGCGCGTCGCGCCCGCGCTGCGTGATCGCGAGCTGGCGCGTCATGCGCGGCGCTGCGCCCGGCGGGAGGGCGGGCGCGATCGCGAGCCCGAGCGGGCAGAGCGCGCGCGCCGCGCCCTCGCGCAGCGCGTCGAGCAGCGCCTCGCCGACTACCGGCTCGTCGTCGAGCGCGCGCTCGATGCGCGCGAGCGCGCCCGCGTGCGCGTCGTCCCCGGCGATCCCGACGACGACGCCGGTCAGGCGGCGCCCGCGAAAGGGCACCACCACGCGGCAGCGCACCCAGCGCTCGAGCGGCCGCGCGTCGTCGGCGGGCGGCAGGTAGTCGAAGGCGCCGTCGGTCGGGGAGATCGGAACCGGAAGGGCGACGCGCAGCGCTCGCCCGCGCGCGCCCGCGAAGAGCGGGTCGGGCATGCGGCGAGTCTAGCGGTGCTACTCGTCGGGCCGGAACGACCGGGGCGGGGGCGGACGAGTGGGTGCGCGCGAGGGCGTGGAGCAGCGGGTCGACGGGCGGGCGCGGCGCGCCGAGCGCCCGCGCGTCGAGGTGCACGAGAGCCGCTACGGGCGCGAGCTCGTCGTCGACGGGACGTTCGCGTCGCTCTACCGGCCGGGGCGCGCGACGACCGGCTCGGTGTGGGATGCGATCGCGGCGCCCGTGCTCGCGCTTCCGCCGGAGCGCCGACGCCGCTTCCTCTTCCTCGGGCTCGCCGCGGGGAGCGCGGCGCGGGTCGTGCGCGCGATCGCGCCGCGCGCCGAGCTGGTCGGCGTCGAGATCGACCGCGAGGTGCTGCGCGTCGCGCGCGCCCACTTCGACCTCGACGCGCTGCGCGTCGAGGTGCTGCGCGACGACGCGCTGGCGGTGCTCGAACGCGAACGGCGGCGCTTCGATGCCATTCTCGACGACGTGTTCGTCGGGCGCGGCGACGCCGTGCACAAGCCGGCGTGGATCCCGCATCCCGCCCACGACCTCGCGCGCGCGCGTCTCGCGTCGGGCGGCGTGCTCGTCGCGAACACGCTCGACGAGGCGTCGCGCGTCGCCGCGAGCCTCGGCGCGTCCTTCCCGCGCGTCGTGTCGATCGAGATCGAAGGGTTCGACAACCGCGTGCTCGTCGGCGGCCCGCGGCCGCTCTCGGCGCGCGTCCTGCGCGCGGCGATCGCCCGCAGCGATGTCCTGCGCGAGACGCTTCGCGAGCTGCGGCTGCGCACGCTCGCGCGGTAGGCGTCGGAGTCGTCGGCGGCTTCGGCCGCCCGCTCAGTGCTCGTCGAGGAAGTCCGCGACCAGCTGGTTGAAGCGCTCGGCCGCCTCGACCATGACGAGGTGCGCCGCGAAGCGGATCGTGACGAGCCGCGCGTCCGGCACCTCGTCGGCGATCTCGCGCAGAAGGCGGGGCGGCGTCAGCTGATCGTTGCGACCGCTGACGACGAGCGTCGGGTGCTGGATGCGACGCAGGCGGTCGTAGGTGTCGTGCTCCATGCACGCCATGCACTGCCGTGCGAACAGGTCGGCGGTCATCGGCAGGTCGCCCTTCGACAGGTACTCGACCATTCCCTGGATCAGGTCCGTCTGCGCGAGCGTCTCGTCCTGCAGCGACCACAGCATCCGCTCGCGCACCATCGCGTCCATCGCGAAGCCGCGCGCGGCGAGCGAGGCCCAGTGGTCGAGCAGCATGCGCCGCTTCGCGTCCGCGCGCGCGTAGGTGCCGGTGAGCACGAGACGCCGCAGCCGCGCGGGGTGCTGGAGCGCGAGCTCCTGGGCGGCCATCCCGCCCATGAACGCGCCGAGCACGTCCGCGGTCGGGATCTGCAGGGCGTCGAGCAGGCCGACCATGTCGTCGGCGAGGTCGGCCGTGGTGAAGGGCTTGCCGTCGTCGTCGCTCGCGCCGACGCCGCGGTGGTTGAAGAGGACGACGCGTCCGCGCTTCGAGAGCTCGGGAACCTGGAGCGGGAGCCAGCCCTTGTAGGAGCCGCCGGTGCCGGTCGCGAGCAGGAGCGGGACGGCGGGCCCGCTGCCGTGGACCTCGTACTCGATCCGTCGCGAGCGGTAGTGGACGATCGGCATGCGACCATCGTACCGCGGACCGCGCGCTGCGCGGGGGCGGACCGCGCGCTGCGCGGGGGCGGACCGCGCGCTGCGCGGGGAGCCGGGGGCGGCGCGCTAGCCGCCGAGCTTCTTCAGGTCGGTCAGCACGCCCTTGGCGACGGCCTTGAGCGTCTCGAAGACGCCCTTGCCGACGGTCGCGCAGGCCTCGAACTCCGGGACGCCGTTCGGGTTGAGCACCCGTCGCATCTCCTCGAGCGGCGCCGCGTTCGGGAGGTCGCGCTTGTTGTACTGGATCACGTACGGGAGCTTCGCGAGGTCGTAGCCCTGCTCGCGCAGGTTCACGCCGAGGTTCTCGAGACTCTCGACGTTCGCCTCCATGCGCTCGATCTGGCTGTCGGCCACGAACACGACGCCGTCCACGCCCTTCAGGATGAGCTTGCGACTCGCGTCGTAGAAGACCTGGCCGGGCACCGTGTACAGATGGAAGCGCGTCTTGAAGCCGCGGATCTCGCCGAGCGCGAGCGGCAGGAAGTCGAAGAAGAGCGTGCGCTCCGTCTCCGTCGCGAGGGAGATCATCTTCCCCTTCACGTCGGGATTCGTCTTGCTGTAGATGTACTGCAGGTTCGTCGTCTTCCCGCACAGGCCCGGGCCGTAGTAGACGATCTTGCAGTTGATCTCGCGCGACGAGTAGTTGATGAACGACATGGGTGCGGCCGCCTAGTCCGAGAACAGGTTGTCGATGTCGTCGTCGGTGATCTCGGCGAACGGAGAGCCCCCGGCGCGCGCGTCTTGCTCGGTCTTCTTCTCGATGTCCTCGAAGATCTTCGCCAGCTCGCCGGTCGCCTTCTTCACGCGCAGCCGCACCAGGCCGAGCGAGCTGCGGTCGTCGAAGATGACCACCAGGATGATGCGCGTCCCCACCATCGTGATGTGGAGGTTGTCGCGCTGGCCCTGGTGGAAGTGGGTCGGGAACTCCTCCTCGCCGACGATCTTGGCGAGGCCGCCGGTCGCTGCGATGCAGCCGGCCGTGAGCGAGGCGAGGCTCGTGCTGTCGATGCCGGTGAGTTCGCCGGCCTCGGCCATCAGGTGACCGTTCTTGTCGACGAGGAAGACGCCCTTCGAGTTGGCGTCGCGCACGAGCCGCGAGATGACGACGAGGATGCGTTTGTGGTCCTCATCGCGCATGACGAGCTGGGCTTCGAACATCGGCAGGCGCCTCTGTAACCGCTCGGAATGACGAGGATTCCGGTGCAATCTATCCGGAGCCCACTCCAAGGGCAACCAAGTTGACGACGGGCGGCATCGGATTCGCCACCCGGCGGCTTGAGTGCGGCATTCGCCGGAGCGGCCGCACTAGCGATCGAGCGGGCGCCGATGCTCGAGCGACCGGCCCACCGTCACGTGGTCCGCGTACTCGAGGTCGCCGCCGAGCGGCATGCCGTAGGCGATGCGCGAGAGCGCGACGCCCGCGTCGGCGAGCCGGTCGGCGATGTAGTGCGCGGTCGCGTCGCCCTCGGCGTTCGGATTCGTGGCGAGGATGACCTCGCGGACGTCGCCCGCGCGCACGCGCGCCTCGAGCTCGCCGATCCGCAGCTCGTCGGGGCCCACGCCGTCGATCGGCGACAGCGTGCCGCCGAGCACGTGATAGTGGCCGCGGTAGCCGCCGCTCCGCTCGACCGCGACGAGGTCGGCCGGCTCCTCCACCACGCACACGAGCGCCGCGTCGCGCGAGCCGTCGCGGCAGACGCCGCAGGGCGATGCGTCCGTCAGGTTGAAGCATCGCTCGCACAGCACCGTGTCCTGCTTGAGCCGCGCGATCGCGTCGCCGAGCTCGGCGACGAAGCCGTCGGCCGCGCCGAGCAGGAAGAAGGCGAGCCGCGTGGCCGACTTCTCGCCGATGCCGGGCAGCCGCCGCAGCGCCGCGACGAGCCGGTCGATCGCCGGCGACGTCTTCACGCCGAGCCGCCGAAGAGCTTGCCGAGCGCGTCTCCGAGGCCGCCGCCGAGCGCTCCTCCGAGCCCGCCCGAGGCGCGCTCGAGCTCTTCGCGCGCCACGCGCTGGGCGTTCGCGAGCGCGGCGTTCACGGCCGCGGCGCACAGGTCGCCGAGCATGTGCGCGTCGCCGGTCGCGAGCATCTGCGGCTCGATCTCGACGGCGTGGACGCGCAGCTGTCCGTCGACGACGGCGCGCACCATGCCGCCACCCGCGGTTCCCTCGATGCGTCGGTTCGCGAGGTCGCGCTGCACCTCGGCGAGACGCGACTGCATCTCCCGCGCACTCGCGAGCAGCTTGCCGAGGTCGGGTGCGCTCACGTGCGCGCGCCTCGCGGCCCGCCCGGCGCGATGGGCTGGATGTCGACGATCGACGCGCCGAGCACCTCGAGCGCGGTGTTCACGCCCTCGTTGTGGAGCGCGGCCTGGCGCGCACGGCGGGCGGCCTCGCGGCGGAGCGCCGAGGCGTCGTCGCCGTCGCGCTGCGGGGCGTCGTCGCGCGCACCGCGGGCCCGGCGCGGCGGCGGCGTCGACTCGGCGCAGCGGATCTCGACCGTCGTCGGCTCGGCGAAGAACTCCGAGCAGACCGCTTCGAGCGCGGCGGCCCGGTCGCGCAGGCGGCGCGCCTGGAAGTCGCTTCCGAGCTCGATCGCGACGAAGCCGCTCTGGCGCTCGACGAGCCTCGCGTCGGCGAGCGCCGCGAAGCCTCCGCGGTCGCGCTCCTGGGCGAAGGCGCGGAGGCGGTCGAACACCACGGGAAGCGGAGCCTCGTCGGCGCGCGGTCCGCGCGCCCGCGACGGCGCGGCGCGGGTCGACCCGAAGGCGGAGTCGTCGCCGCGCCCGTCGACTTCGGCGTCGGGGTCGCCGAAGTCGACGTCGTCCGGGAAGGGCACGTCGTCGTCGAGGGCCGCGCGGGTCGGGGCGGACGCGCGCGGAGGCGCCGACCGGGGCGCCGCTTCGCCGGGCGCGCTGCGGGGCGGGGCGTCGGCTGCCGCGCGGCGGGGAGGCGCGTCGTCGGGAGGCGTGCCGCGGCGCGCCGTCGGAGGGCCGGGCTCGCCTCGCGCGGGCGGCGTCGATCGCGCCGGTGCTCCCTCGCCGCCGCGCCCGCCGCCCACGTTGCCGCCGCCTGCGAGGCGCCGCTCGAGCGCGTCGAGCCGGGCGAGCAGGCGCGCGACGTCCTCGCCGTCGGGCATCGTCGCGAGCCGCACGATCGCCATCTCGAGCACCGCGTAGGGCTGCGGCGCCCAGGCGAGATCCTCCTGCTCGCGGACCATCGCGCGGAACATGCGGCGCAGCCTCGCGGCGTCCGTCGATCCGGCGAGCGTGCGCAGCTCCTCGAGCTCGGCGTCGCTCGCCTCGACGAGCTCGCCGTCGGGCGCGATCGCGAGCACGACGAGGTCGCGCAGCAGCGCGATCAACGCGGCCGCCAGACGCTTCGGGTCGCTGCCGGAATCGACGGCGCGCGCGCACGCGTCGAGCGCGGCCGCGGCGTCGCGCTCGATGCACGCGCGCGCGATCGCGAGCAGCACGCGGCGGTCGATCAGGTCGAGCACGGTCGCGACCGTCTCGTCGGAGATCTCGTTGCCGCCGTAGGCGATCAGCTGGTCGAGCAGCGTCTGCGCGTCGCGCATCGAGCCGTCGCCCTCGAGCGCGATCGAGACCAGGCTCGCGCGCGAGAGCGAGACGCCCTCCGCCTCCGCGATCCGGCCGAGCTGATCGGCGACGTCGGCGATCCGGATGCGCCGCAGGTCGTAGCGCTGGCAGCGCGACACGACCGTGAACGGGATCTTCTCGGGGTTCGTCGTCGCGAAGAGGAAGAGGCTGCTCGGCGGCGGCTCCTCGAGCGTCTTCAGCAGCGCGTTGAACGCAGCCGTCGAGAGCATGTGCACCTCGTCGACGACGAAGATGCGGTGCTTGCCGGGGGAGGGCGCGTAGCGGATCGACTCGATCAGCTCGCGCACGTCGTCGACGCTGGTGCGGCTCGCCGCGTCGACCTCCTGCACGTCGGTCGAGCGACCGGCGCTGATGTCGCGGCACGCGTCGCAGGTGCCGCACGGGGTCTCCGTCGGACCCTTCTCGCAGTTCAGGCAGCGAGCGACGATGCGCGCGATCGTCGTCTTGCCGACGCCGCGCGGTCCCGTGAGCAGGATGGCGTGCGGGACGCGGCCGGTGCGGATCGCGTTGCGCAGCGCGGTCGTGACGTGCGCCTGCCCGACGACCTCGTCGAAGGCCTGCGGCCGCCACTTTCGCGCGATGACCTGGTAGCTCAAGCGGGGGCCTCGCTGGGGGCGCGGCGCGCCGGAGGGCGCGCCGCGCGAGGCTGCGGCAACAGAAGACCGCAGGGCACCCCCGCTCGCAACCGAATCCCCGCTACGGCTGCTCCCTTCCGGGCCTGACCGGGTTCACGAGTCTCCGAGCTCGAGCGGGACCCTGCGATCCCCTCTTGCCGCAGGACGGCGCAGGGTACCGCGCGGCGTGCGCCGGGTCGACGGCGCGCGGCGTGCGCTCAGGCGGTGTCGGCGCGTTCCGCGAGCGCGCGGGACTCCGCCCGGATGCGCCGCCACGCGAAGGGCGACGCGAGCTGTCGCCAGAACGTCGTCGGGAACGCGGGCAGGTCGGCGAGCCCGATGTGCTCGGGCGGCTCGCGATCCTTCGGCCAGAAGAACGTCCCGAACACGAGGTCCCAGACGCTCGAGTTCTGTCCGTAGTTGTGGTTCGCCTCGGCGATCGTCTTCGAGTGGTGCCAGCGGTGGAGCTCGGCCATCGAGAAGAAGTAGTTGAGCGGGCCGATGCGCGTCGCGAGGTTGGCGTGCTGGAAGTAGCCGTGCACCGCGGAGACGACGCTGAAGAGGAGCAGCACCTCCTCGCCCGCGCCGAGCGCGACGAGCGGCCCGAATCCGAGCAGACCGTCGAGCGCGATGTCGAGCGGGTGGAAGCGCGACGCGTTCAGGAAGTAGAGGCGCGGCACGCTGTGGTGCGTCGCGTGGATGCGCCACAGGAAGTCGACCTCGTGCTCGAGCCGGTGCGCCCAGTACTTCGGCAGCTCGGCCGCGACGAGCGCGAGCACGAGCTGCGCGGCGATCGGCCAGTGCGCGGGCCAGAGCGTCGCGCCGAGGGCCGCGCTCGCCCACGCCGACGCCTGGAAGCCGAGCCAGATGGCGCCCGCGCCGGCGATCTGGCTCGTCACCGTGACGGTCGGGACGTAGGCCATGTCGACGCGCAGGTCGCCCGTCGAGTGCAGCCACGACGCGTGATGCGGGAAGAGCCGCTCGAGCACCGCGACGACGACGGCCGTCGCGAGCAGGAGCGCGAACGCGGCGATGTCGGCGCGGCCCGCCTGGAACGACGCGTGCGCGGCGACGAGCGTCGAGCCGAGCACGACCGGGAAGGCGGTGTGCGCGACCAGCCGCCGCGCCCAGCCCTCCTTCGCGGCGGCCCCGCTCGCGGAGACCGGCTCGAACCCGCTCCCGTCTCGGCTCGCTTCCGTCACGCTCGCTCCCGCGCGCGTCGCCCGGAGGTCCTGCGCGCGGCGGATCCTACTTCGGCGGCGCCGCGCGGGGCGATCGCGATCGCGCGCGAGCGACGCCGATATACTCGCCGCGCCGTCGGTTCGATCCCATCGATGGCGACGCGCGCGCGGGCGCGAAGGGGAGGGGAATCGCCGTGCCCGCCCTGCGACGCGGCCGCGATGCGCTCCACTCCGTTCGCGCGCGCGTCGCGCGGCGCCTCGACGACAGCGCCGCGCTGCGCGCGCTGCTCGCGCTCGCGGCGTGCGTGGGAGCGACGACGGGCGTCGCGGTACTGCGCGCGGGCGGCGAGGCGGCCGACCCGGCCGCGCGCTTCGGCGTCGCGTTCGCCGCCTCGTGGTGGGTCGGGCGCGTGCTGCGCGTGCGCGGCGAACGCTTCCTCGGGGCGAGCGGGTTCGCCGTCTTCCGCGACCCCGTCTTCGAAGCGCTCGCGGGCGCGCTCGCGCAGGCGTGCGCGTGGCTCGTCGCATCGGCGGTGTGGAAGCGAGCGCTCGGCCTGCACGCACCCCTCCTCGATTGGGCGGGCGCGCCGCAGTGGAGCGGCCTCGCGCTCCCGGCGCTCGCGCTCCTGCTCGCGCTCGCGGCATCGCTCGGGCCCGTCGCGCGCGCGATCGCGCCGCGTCGCTCCGACCTCGCGCCGCCCATCGCGTTCCTCGCCGTCTTCGCGTGGACGTGCGGCGCGCACTGGCGCGCGCTCGCGCCGTACAGCTCCGATCCCGCGCAGCACATCGCGTGGCTCGCGCAGCTCTCGTCGTTCGGCTTCGCGCCCGACGTCTACGGGCAGACGGATGCGCCCATCACGTATCCGCTCGGCTTCCACGCGTGGCTCGCCGGGCTCGGCGGCGTCGCGGGTCTTCTGCCGACGACGCTCGTCGCGATCGCGCCGCCGCTCGCTTCGGCGTGGCTCGTGTACGTCGCGGTCGCCGGCGCGCGCGCACTCGTGCCGCGCGCGAACGGACGCCGCGCGACGCCGTGGCTCGCCACCGCGGTGTTCACCGCGTCGAGCGCCGCGCTCTCGTCCGCGCAGCTCTCGGTGTGGGAGGCGTACGAAGGCACCGGTCGGCTCGCGGCCGGCGCCCTGCACGCGGTTCCCTTCGCCGTCCTGCTCGCCGCAGCAGGCGGCGTGCGCGCCTTCGCGCCGGTCGGGCGCGCGTCGCTCGCCGGCTTCGCCGCGACGCTCGCGTGCATCGCGAGCGGAGCGCTCGTCGTGCTCGTGAACCCGACGCACGCGCTGCTCCACGCGACCCTCTCCGCGACCGCGCTCGTCGCTGCGCTCGCTTCCGGCACGGCGCGCTGGCGCGGCGTCGCTCTCGGCACGGCGGCCGGCCTCGCGCTCGCCTGGGCGATGGCGGCCGGCGATCCCGCGGCCTCGCGCGCGCTCGGGTGGGGCGCGCCGCCCGATGCGGCCCTCGCGCGCGTCGAGGCGGAGTTCGGCGCCGGGATGCCCGCGGCGACCTGTGCGAGCGCGCGATGCGTGGCCGCCGCCGCGCTGCGGACACGCACGCTCGTCGACGCGCTCGTGCCGGCGCGCGTGCTCGTCGAGGGGCCGGTCCGCGCGCTGCTCGAGCCCGGGCTCGACCTGCGCCGCGCCATCCCGTTCGTGAAGGGGCCGCGCAACTTTCCGGACCCTACGGGGATCGGGATCTCACCCCTACAAGGATGGGTGCGGTGGATCCTGATCCCGCTGCCGCTCGCCCTCGTGCTGCGGCGGCGCGATGCGGCGTGGCTGCGCGCCGTGGGAGCGGTCGTCGTCGCGGCGACGCTCGACGCCGCCGGCCGCTCCGCGCTTCGGGCGTGGGTGCACGCCGACGACGCGGCGCTGCGACTCTGGCCCGACTACGCGAACCGCGCATCGGCCATCGCCTTCGCGCAGATGCTCTGGCCACTCGTCGCGGCCGGCGCCGTACTCGGCACGCGCCTCGTTCGCGAGACGGAGCGGTCGCGCGGGGCGATGGGCCGCGTCGTTCCCCTCGGAGTCGCGGTCGGGGCGCTCGCGCTCGCGTTCGCGACGGCGGAGGTCGACCTGCGCGAGCGCCAGGCGCCGCTCGCGAGCGCGGCGCGAGGCCCGACGCGGGGCGACGTCGCCGATCTCCGCGCGCTCGAGGCGCGCAGCGTGCCGGCCGGCGAGGCCTACCTCGTCGCGGCGCACGTCGCGGCGTCGAACCGCGAGCGCTGGATCGCGCCGACCGACCCGTCGCTCGCGCTGTACCTGCAGGCGGGGCGGCCCGCGCTGTTCCTCTACCACCTGTCGGTGGGGGCGCGCGTCGCGGCGAGCGACCTCGATGCCGCCTGTCGCGAGATCCGCGGCGACGTCGGGATCGGAGCGGACCGCGTCGCCCCGGCGCCCGCGCTGTTCGCGCGAGCCCGCGCGCGCTGGGTCGCGCTCGCGGCGCGCAGCGCGGGAGACGCCGAGCGCGCCTTCCGCGCGCGCACCTACTGCGGTCGAGCTGCCGCCGAGGCGTTCCCGGGCGCGCGCCTCGTCGACGCCGAAGGCGGCGTCGCGCTCTTCCGGCTCTTCTGATCTCGCGCCCTGCGCGCGGGCTCCGTTGCACGGTGCGTGCTCGCCGCCGGCGCGCGCGCTGCGCGCGGGCGATCGACGCTTCCCGCGTCAGGGAGTTTCCCCTCAAGTCGACCTTCCCGATCCCGATACGCGCGACGAATCGTCGTGCCGCACGCGATGGCGGGGTGCGTGCGCGTGGAGGATCTGGAGTCATGCGAAAGGCAATCCTCTCGCTCGCGCTCGTCGCGACGCTCGTTCCCGCGGCCCACGCGGCGGACGTCGAGACCGACCTGGCGCTCTTCTCGACCTCCGTGTCGCCGAACGTCGTCATCCTGATGGACAACTCGGGATCGATGGACAACGCGGTGTGGCACCCGAACTTCGATCCGACCGCGACCTCGCCCGGCTGCGCCGTCTTCAACAACAACTCGAGCTACGTGATCGGCGCGTCGACCTCCGGCGGCTGGTACACGTTCTGCGGTCGCACGCGCTGGCTCTACAACGACCCCGCGGCGACGGGCCAGACGCTGTGGCTCGGCCGCTACCTCAACTGGTACTTCGACCCGGCGCACGACACCGAGGCCAACGAGATCCTCACCGGGACGGCGACGCGCGTCTGCGACGGCACGACCTTCCTCAAGTACCAGCGCAGCCGCATCACGGCGGCGAAGCAGGTCGTCATGGACACGATCTGCGAGCTCGACGCGTCGCGCGACGTGCGCGTGGGCCTCGCCATCTTCCGCGACGGCGCCGACCCGCACGGCGGCTACCTGCGCGTCGGCGCGGACGACCCGTCGACGACCCAGTTCACCGCGCTCGAGAACGCGGTGTCGGCGACCGACGCCGACACGTGGACGCCGCTCGGCGAGTCGCTCTTCCAGATCTACACGTACTTCATGACGCGCGACTCGACGAAGTCGCCGGTCGGGCAGAACGGCACGACCGCCTTCCCGCTCTACCGCTACAGCACGAGCACGTCGGGCAACGGCGGCCAGTACCTGTCGAGCATGTCGAGCGTGATCCCCTCGCCCGTCCAGTACGAGTGCCAGAAGAACTTCGTCGTGATCATCACGGACGGCGAGCCGACGATGGACGACTTCGACACCGACGGCACCAACGAGGACCTGGGCTTCGGTCAGTTCGCCCAGCTGATCGGCGACTACAACGCCGACGGCGAGGTGGAGACGGGCTACGCCTCGGAGGGCGCGCTCTACCTCGACGACATCGCCAAGTTCATGGCGACCAACGACTTCGACACCACGCTCGCCGGCGACCAGCTGATCGACGTCTACACGATCGGCTTCACGACGTCCGGCGCGGCGAACGCGCTGCTCGACAAGACCGCCGCCCAGGGCAACGGCATCTTCTTCACGAGCAACAGCGCCGAGGAGCTCACGGTCGCGATCACGAGCGCGATCACGAACATCCTCGAGAAGACCCAGTCGTTCACCGCGGCCACGGTGCCGTCCGCGCGTACGACCGACGGCGGCAGCTTCTTCACGAGCTTCTTCCTCCCGTCCGCGAAGCGCGCGCTGTGGGAAGGCCACGTGCGCGCCTTCACGATCGACGCGGCCGGCAACATCCTCGACTCGCTCGGCAACTGCGCGCTCGACGACCCGGACGGCGGTGGCGAGTGCAACAGCGGGCCGTTCTTCCCGTCGGCCCTCGAGTGGTGGGACGCGGCGGCCCAGGTGCCCGCGGCCGGCTCGCGCAAGCTCTACACCTCGAAGGTCGTCTCGGGCAACGCGACGCGCGTCGACTTCTCGAGCGCGCTCACGGCCGCCGACCTCGGGATCCAGGCCTTCGCCGTTCCGCCGGCGTCGGCCCCGAACCCGATCTACCCCGGCAGCGTCGCGCTCAACGAGGAGGGCCTCGCCGACGAGGTCGTGTCGTACGCGCGCGGCTGCAACTTCGCGACCGGCGTGTCGGGCGCGGACGTCTCGGCGACCGTGGCCTGCGCCGGCCGCACGCCGATGCTGGGCGACATCTTCCACTCGGCGCCGCTCGTCGTGTCGCGGCCGCGCGTGCTGTGGCCGGACGCGTCCTACCTCGCGTTCAAGTCGACCTACGCGACGCGCGATCGCATGCTCTACGTCGGCGCGAACGACGGCTTCCTGCACGCGGTGCACGCCGGCAGCTGGCAGGCGGGTGCGACGCCGCCCTCCTACGACGCGGGAACGGGCGGCGAGAAGTTCGGCTTCATGCCGTGGTACGCGCGCAAGAACATCAAGAACCTGTACGTCGATCGCCCCGACGACCGCACGCACTACGTCGACGGCTCGCCGCAGGCCGCCGACGTCTGGATCCATCCGACGGCGACGACGGCCTCGAAGAACCTCTCGGGCTCGGAGTGGAAGACGGTGCTCGTCGGCGCGATGCGCGGCGGCGGCCCGGTGACCTACGCGCTCGACGTCACGAACCCCGCGTCGGGCTCCTACCCCGGCTACATGTGGGAGTTCCCGAAGGAGACGGACCCCGACAACGCGGCGGTCGCGACCTCGTTCCTGCCGTTCGTCGGCGAGACGTGGGGCCAGCCGATCATCACGCGCGTCCGCGTCAACGTCGCCGCGAATACGAACGGCAGCGCGGGCTACGAGCGCTGGGTCGCGGTGGTGACGGGCGGATACGACACGACGGGCGACCCGAACGACCCGGTCAACTACGACCCGAACGGCACCAAGGGCCGCTCGATCTCGATCATCGACGTCAAGACGGGCGAGGTGCTCGCTTCGAAGCGCTACGACCCGACGGCCTCGGATGCCGCGAAGGACATGCTCTACGCGATCCCGTCGACGCCCTCGGTGCTCGACATCGACGCGGACGGCTTCGCCGACGTCATCTACGTGGGCGACCTCGGTGGCCAGGTGTTCAAGTGGGTCGTGTCGCCGGTGGGCGAGGACCGCGTGAACGACGGCTCGCCCGCGAGCGACTACAGCCAGCCGAACTGGGACTTCTCGGTGTTCTTCCAGGCGCCGACGACGTTCGACGGCAGCACGGGCACGACCTACTACAAGAGCTTCTACTTCCCGCCGGCGGCGGCGAAGCTCGGCTCGAGCCTGTGGCTGTCCTTCGGCTCCGGCGAGCGCAAGAACCTGAACTTCCCCGGCATCCCCGGGCTCGACGAGAACAACCGCTTCTACGTCGCGAAGGACGCCGACCCGGAGAACACGCTCGGCGTCGCCGCGCCGGTCGTCGAGACCGACCTCACGGACGTGTCGGGCAGCTCGGCGTGCGCCTCGCTCTCGACGCCCGGGTACTTCTTCACGCTGCCCGACGGCGAGAAGTTCGTCACGCGCACCGACATCTTCGCCGGCCTCGTGTTCGTCGCGAGCTACGTGCCGCCGGTGACGACGGATCCGTGCAACCAGATCGGCAACGCGGCGATCTACATCTTCTCGCTCGCGTGCGGCGAGGGCTACTTCGTCGACGGCTCGGGCAACGCGGATCGCAAGCTCGACCTCGACGTCGCGATGCCGACCGATCCGCAGGTCTCGGTGGGCCCGGACGGCAAGGACAACCGCATCTACATCGAGCTGTCGAACGCCGAGCTCATGAGCATCGGCATGCCCGACGTGGACGGCGCGGTGACGTCGCTCTACTGGCGAATGCTCGACTGACGGGAGCGCGTCCGCGCGAGCACCGCTCGCCGGCGCGCACCGCGTCTCGAGCCACGAGGAGAGAAGGGACATGAAGCGCAGCATCGCGACCGCGGTACTCGCCGTCTTCTGCACGATCGCGCTGGCCGGAGCCTCCGTCGCGCGCCCGGGCGCCGACGGCGTCGAGAAGGGGGCGGGCTTCGTCGAAGAGGTCGACCTCGTGCAGGGCACGCTCACGGTCGCCTCGCAGAAGATGACCGTCGACGAGCACGCGACGATCACGGACGAGAAGGGCAACGCGCTCTCGCTCGAGGAGCTCCAGGCCGCGAAGCCCGGCCCGATGCCCGGCCTCTTCGAGGTCGACGACGCCGACCGCATCGCGTTCCACGCCGCGCGCCAGGGTCGCGGCTGGCGGCTCGTCTCGGCCGTTCGCGTCGCGCGCGGAGTCGAGTGACGAGAGGCCGCTCGCGTTCACCCGCCCCGGGAAGGGGCTGCGGGCGCGCTCCGCTCCGGCGGGCGCGCCCGCGCTGCATCCGGGGAACGACCGCGCGCACGACGCGCCGACGCGTTCACGCGCGCGGGCGTCGCCATCGGGAGCGATGCGGAAGCGGAGATGGCGGAGAGGGTGGGATTCGAACCCACGGAAGGCTTGCACCTTCACCTGATTTCGAGTCAGGCCCGTTCAACCGGACTCCGGCACCTCTCCGCGAGGGCCGCGGAATCTAGCAGCGATTCCGACTCCGGCTCGATCCGCCGCGCGCGTCGTGCCCGCGCCCGGGCCGCGTGCTAGGGTGCGCGCCGCTCGTCGAGCGCCTTCGTTGCGGGACGGGCATCCGCGAGATTCCGGTGCTCCGGCGCGTCCGGGGCGAGTGAAGAGGGGAGCGCCGCGCTTGGCCCGTGACGACCTGATCGCTGCCGACGGGACCGTCGAGAAGATCCTCGGGGGTGGGAAGTACCAGATCACCCTCGACACCGGTCAGACGGTCACCGCGCAGCTCTCGGGTCGCATGCGGCGCTTCCGCATCCGCGTGATCCCCGGCGACCGCGTCACCGTCGGTCTCTCGCCCTACGACCCGACGCACGGCTTCATCACGTTCCGCCTGCGCGAGGGGCAGTCCGGCCCCGGCGCCTCTTCGTAGGTCCGCTTCCTGCGCGTTCCGTGGCACGTGCGCGTCGCGCTCCGCGCGATCCGCGCGCGCGACCGCCGCCGCCTCGCGCGCCTCGCGCGCGCGCACCCCGGCGTCGCGATCCACCCGGGCGCCAGCACCAATCTCGCGGTCGCGCGCTTCGAGCTCGGGCCCGGCGCGCGCGTCGAGATCGGCGACGGCGTCGTGACGGAGCGGACGCCGCGCGCGCTGCGCATCCACGTCGCGGCGGGAGGCGAGCTGCGCATCGGCGCCGGCACCTGGCTGCGCACGGAGGTCGAGGGCGTGCAGCTCGTCGTCTACCCGGGCGCGCGGATGACGATCGGCGCCGACGGCTTCCTGAACGGCTGCTTCCTGTCCGCGAAGAGCGAGCTCGCCACGGGCCTCCGCACGTGGATCGGGCCGGGCTCGCGCGTGTACGACGCCGACCAGCACGACATCGACGCGGAGACGCCCGAGCGCCGCGCGCCCGTGCGGATCGGCGACTTCACGTGGATCGCGTCCGGCGTCACGGTGCTGAAGGGCGTGACGATCGGATCGCACTGCGTCGTCGGCGCGCACTCGCTCGTCACGAGCGACGTGCCCGACCACGCGCTCGCGTTCGGCGTTCCCGCGCGCGCCCGCGGCCGCGTCGGCGATCGCTCGAGCGTGCGGCCCTGACCGGTGTGTGCGCGCCCGCGTGAGCTCGCGCCACCGCGCGCGAACGCGCCGCGCGGCGGCGTCACTCCGGGGTAGGCTGTGCGCATGACCACGCCCCGACCCCTCCGCATCGCCGTATTCGGCCAGGCGCCGTTCGGGCGCGACGTGACGCAGCGGCTCGCCGACGCGGGCCACGTCGTCGTCGGCGTGTACGCGCCGCCGCCCGGTGCGCGACCCGACCCGCTCGCCGCGCTCGCCGAGGAGCGCGGCTGGCCGCTCTTCCGCCACGCGCGCTTCCGTCGCAAGGGCGAGCCGATCCGCGAGCTCGTCGACGAGTACGCCGCGCTCGGCGCCGAGCTCAACGTCATGCCGTTCACGACCGTGATCCTTCCCGAAGCGATCGTCGACGCGCCGCGCCACGGCTCGCTGTGCTTCCACCCGTCGCGCCTTCCCGCGCATCGCGGCGGCAGCGCGATCCCGTGGCAGATCATCCTCGGCGCGACCGAGACGGCCGCGACCGTGTTCCGACCCGACGGCGGCGTCGACACCGGGCCGATCGTCGTCCAGAAGGCGGGCATCCCGATCGCGCCGGACGACACGGCCGCCTCGCTCTACTTCGACAAGCTCTACCCGGCGGGCATCGAGGCGATGGTCGAGGCGGTCGAGGCGGTGGCGGCGGGGACGGCGCGATTCACGCCGCAATCCGAGGCGGGCGCGAGCCACGAGCCGCTGCTCGCCGACGAGCACGCGCGCATCGACTTCGCGGCCGAGGCCGGCGTCGTCGACCGCCTCGTGCGCGGGTGCGACCCGAACCCGGGCGCGCACGCGCGGCTCGGCGAGGAGACGGTGCGCGTGTTCGGCGCGTCGCTCGAGCGCGTCGACGCGGGCGCGCCGGCGGGCACGGTGCTCGCGCCGGACGCCGCGGGCCGGCTGCGCATCGCGCTGCGCGGCGGCGTGCTCGCCGCGGCGAAGGTGCGCCGCGGCGACGGCCCCAAGGTCGCGGCCGCCGACGCCGGCATCGCGCCCGGTGTGCGCCTCGCCTGACGAGCTCGCGCGGGCGGCCGCCGATGCGGGCGCCCGCGCGGGCGCGGCGCTCGCCGCCGCGCTCGCGCCGTTCGGGCTGTGTGTTCGCGCGCCTGCGCGCCGCCGACCACGACGCGCGCGTCGCCGCCGGCTGGCGCACGCGCGCGCTCCTCGTGGACGCCGACGCGGGCCGCGGCGCGCGACGCCGACGGCGGCCGGGACGACGGCGCACCCGAACGCGCCGACGGCGCCGACGGCGCCGGCGCGGAGGTCGCGCTCGTCGGCGGCCGAGGCCGCGCGCTCTTCGACGCCTTTCGCACGAGTGCCGAGGCGCGCGACGGCGCTCCCGACCCGCTCGACCGCTTCGTCCGGCGCGGCCTGCGCGCGGCGCGCGACGCCCTTCGCGCGGCGGCCCGCGCGAGTGCGGTCGCGCACTACGACGAGCGCCGCGCCTCGCCGGGCGGTGTTCCGACCTTCGTCGATCTGCTCGCGCTCGCGCGCGCGGCCGGCGTCGGTGCGCCGAGCCCGCTCGGCCTGCTCGTGCATCCCGAGCTCGGACCGTGGTGGTCGCTGCGCGCGCTCGTCGCGGCCGACGGCGCGCTCGGCGCCGCGCCCGCGCCGCCGTGCGGCGAACGCGCGCCCGCGCCGTCGCCGTGCGACGCCTGCCCGGCGCCGTGCGTGTCCGCGTGTCCCGGGCATGCGGTCCGCCGCGATGCGCCCTTCGATGTCCGCGCCTGCGGCTCCGAGCGCATCCTGCGCGGCGGCTGCGCGGCCGCGTGCGCCGCGCGGCGCGCGTGCCCGGTCGGTCGCGCGCACGCCTACGACGCGGACGCCGAGGCCCACCACCAGCGCGCAGCGGCCGTCGGGCTCGCCGCCACCGCCGATCCGCCGCGCGGGTGACGCGCGCATCGGGAGCGGGCGCGCTCGAGCGCGCGTCCTCCCGCGGGGCCGCGGCGCGCCGGGGCTCGCCGCTCGCGCGCGTCCACGCTAAGGTGCGCGCCCACGTCGGCCTCCTGTCGGCCGCGTGCGGCCCCCACGCTCAATCCTTCGTTGCTTTCGATTCGGCCCCGCGCAGGGCGGGGCAGGCGAGGCGAGTATGCTCGGCGACCTCTCGAAGATCCGGAACATCGGCATCAGCGCCCACATCGACTCGGGCAAGACGACGCTCACGGAGCGCGTCCTGTTCTACACGGGTCGCATCCATGCCATCCACGAGGTGCGCGGCAAGGACGAAGTCGGCGCGACGATGGACTCGATGGAGCTCGAGCGCGAGCGCGGCATCACGATCGCGTCCGCGGCGACGTTCTGCGAGTGGAAGGGTCACCACGTCAACATCATCGACACGCCCGGCCACGTCGACTTCACGATCGAGGTCGAGCGCGCGCTGCGCGTGCTCGACGGCGCGGTGCTCGTGCTGTGCGGCGTCGCGGGCGTGCAGTCGCAGTCGATGACCGTC
Source organism: Myxococcota bacterium (assembly GCA_041389495.1). NCBI lineage: Bacteria > Pseudomonadati > Myxococcota > Myxococcota bacterium. Next base: position 1,465,570 of record JAWKRT010000001.1, read on the forward strand.
GACCGCCAGATGCGCCGCTACAAGGTCCCGCGCCTCGCCTTCATCAACAAGCTCGACCGCTCCGGCGCGAACCCGCAGCGCGTCACCACGCAGCTGCGCGAGAAGCTCGGCCACAACGCCGTGATGATGCAGCTGCCGATCGGGCTCGAGAACGACTTCGCCGGCGTGATCGACCTGATCTCGATGAAGGCGATCCACTTCGAGGGTGACAACGGCGAGCACGTCGTCGAGAAGGAGATCCCGGAGGAGCTGCGCGACGACGCCGAGATGGCGCGCGAGCAGATGCTCGACGCCGTGTCGATGTTCAGCGACGAGCTGATGGAGGCCGTGCTCGAGGGCAACCCGAGCGAGGAGCTGATCCACGCCGCCATCCGCAAGGGCACGCTCTCGATGGAGCTCACGCCCGTCTTCCTGGGCTCGGCCTACAAGAACAAGGGCGTCCAGCGGCTGCTCGACGCGGTCACGCTCTACCTGCCGGCGCCGATCGACATCTCGAACTCGGCGGTCGACCTCGAGAACGACGAGGCGCCGGTCGCGATCGAGTGCGACCCGAACAAGCCCACGATCGCGCTGGCGTTCAAGCTCGAGGACGGGCGCTACGGACAGCTCACCTACGTGCGCGTCTACCAGGGCCACCTCGAGAAGGGCGGCACGATCATCAACAGCCGCACGCGCAAGAAGCACAAGGTCGGCCGTCTCGTCCGCATGCACGCGGACAAGATGGAGGACATCGAGAAGTCGACGGCCGGCGACATCGTCGCGCTGTTCGGCATCGAGTGCGCCACGGGCGACACGTTCTGCGACGAGTCGGTGCGCATCTCGATGACGTCGATGCACGTGCCGAAGCCCGTGATCTCGCTGTCGATCAAGCCCAAGGACAACAAGGCGCAGGACAACATGTCCAAGGCGCTCGGCCGCTTCGTGCGCGAGGACCCGACCTTCCACGCCGGCGTCGACCCGGAGAGCGGCGAGACGGTGATCTCGGGCATGGGCGAGCTCCACCTCGACGTGTACGTCGAGCGCATGAAGCGCGAGTACAGCTGCGAGGTCGAGACGGGCCAGCCGCAGGTCGCCTACCGCGAGACGATCAGCCGCCGCGTCGAGTACAGCTACACGCACAAGAAGCAGACGGGCGGCTCCGGCCAGTACGGCTGCGTCATGGGCTGGGTCGAGCCCATCACCGAGGGCGACACGGAGTTCGAGTTCGTCAACGAGGTGAAGGGCGGCAACGTCCCCACCGAGTACATCCCGTCGGTCGAGAAGGGCTTCCGCAGCTCGATCGTGAAGGGCCGGCTGATCGGCTTCCCGGTGACGGGCATCCGCATCTGCCTGAACGACGGCAAGTCGCACTCGGTCGACTCGTCCGACAACGCCTTCCAGGCCGCGGCGCGCGGCGCGTTCCGCGAGTTCTACCCGCGCGCCAAGCCGATCATCCTCGAGCCGGTGATGAAGGTCGAGGTGGAGGGCCCGGTCGAGTTCCAGGGCGCGATGCTGAAGAGCATCATGCAGCGCCGCGGCACCGTCGTCGGCACCACCGAGGACGACTCGGGCTTCGCGCGCGTCGAGTCCGAGGTGCCGCTCTCGGAGATGTTCGGCTACGCGACCGACCTGCGTTCGCTCACGCAGGGCAAGGCCGAGTTCTCGATGGAGTTCTCGCGCTACATGCCCGCGCCCGGCGAGGTGCAGGAGGAGCTCAAGAAGAAGTACGCGTCGAAGCTGGTGGACGAAGAGGACTAGACCATCGGCGCCGTCTTCGCGGCCCGGCCGCGAAGCTCAGAGGGAACGCATCGCATGTATCGCAAGTTCGTGAACGCGCGCAGCCCGCTCCGCCTGCTCGAGAAGGGGCTCCACGGCGGCCTCGGGGCCGGCAACCTCGGCCTCCTGCTCGCCGGCCGCGGCGTCGGGAAGACGCCCTTCCTCGTGGGCGTCGCGCTCGACGAGGCGCTGCGCGGGGGCAACGTGCTCCACGTCGCCCTCGACCAGACCGTCGCGCACGTGAAGCTCCACTACGATGCCGTCTTCGACGACTTCGCGGCGACCACGCACCTCGACGACGTCGCCGTCACTCGGCAGGAGATCGACCGTCGGCGCAACATCCGCGCCTACTCGGCCGCGAGCTTCTCGGCGAGCAAGCTGCGCGAGGCCGTGAAGGTCGAGGCCGAAGCGGGCAACCGGCCGGCGCTGATCCTGATCGAGGGCGTCGACCTGCCGGCGCTCGACCGCGCCGAGCTGCTCGAGACGAAGGCGCTCGCCGGCGAGCTCGGCGCCGAGGTCTGGCTCTCGGTCGCGACCGAGGACGAGAAGGTCGCCGCGCTGCCGGCGGCCGTGCGCCTCGTCGAGGACGTGGTCGGCGTGATCCTCGCGCTCGAGCCCGAGACGGACGCGATGAAGCTGCGCGCGCTGAAGGACCACGAGAACCCCGACGTCTCGGCCCTGCACGTCGCGCTCGACCCGAACACCCTGCTGCTCGTCCGGAGCTGACGGCCGCGCCGCCTCGCCTAGCGTCGCGCCAGCGACGCCAGGCGGTCGCGGAAGCGGCTGCGCACCGCGAGCGCCTCCTCGCGCGCGAAGCCGAGCTCCTCGCCGATCGCGAGCGCTTCCTGGCTCTCGCTCTCCGCGATGCTGCCGTCCGCCGCCGCGATCGCGAACGCCGCTTCGAGCACGGCCAGCCGCTCGGCGCGCGTCGCGATGCCGCGCAGCTCGCGCGTGACGAGGTAGTTCTCCGTGCCGCCGAGCAGGTGGCCCTGGTCGATCGCGAGCTCGGTGACGAGCGCGGCCTCGCTCTCGTCGAGCCCGCCGTGCTCGCGCACCGCTTCCTGCATGAGCCGCGACTCCTCCTCGACGACGCGCAGGTCGGCGTGCGCGACGCGCGCGAGGACGTACGCGAAGGCGGCGAGGTAGCGCGCGCGCTCCGCCGGCAGCCGCGCGAGCGCGGCCGCGATGCGGCGCACCGAGGCCGTCTCGCCGACGGCGGCGGCCGCGCCGCGCGCGGCGCCTCCGATTCCGAGCAGGCTTTCGAGCAGCGACATCCGGGCCCCTCGCGCGCACCGCGCCGCACCGGCGCGCCGCGGCGCGCCATGCTGGCCCATCGCGCCGGCTCGCGCAGCCCGGCCGGGTGATAGAGTGCGCGCGCGCCGATGGAGGACGCGATGCCGCTGCCCGCACGCGACGACGAGCTCCAGCTGCTCCACAACCCGCGCTGCTCGAAGAGCCGCGCCGCGAAGGAGCTGCTCGAGAGCCGGGGCGTCGCGTTCGCGGTGCGCCTCTACCTCGAGGAGCCGCTCTCGCGGGCCGAGCTCGACGACCTCGAAGGCCGGCTCGGACGCCCGCCCGGCGAGTGGGTGCGCACGAAGGACGAGGCGTTCCGTGTCTCCGGGCTCTCGCCGGCATCGGAGCCAGGCGCGATCAAGGACGCGATCGCGCGCGCGCCCGCCCTGCTCGAGCGACCGATCCTCGTGCGCGGCCGGCGCGCCGTCGTCGGCCGACCCACCGAGGACCTCCTCGCTCTGCTTCCGTGAGGGCTCGCGCCATGGATCGAGTGGAGACGCCGTCGGAAGCCGCGATCGAGGAGGAGGCGAAGCTCGTCGCCGCGCTCCAGCGCGGCGAGGCCCAGGCCTACGAGCGCCTCGTGCGCGCGAACACGCCGCGCATGCTGGTCGTCGCGCGGCGCTACCTGCAGACCGACGAGGACGCGCGCGACGCGGTGCAGGAGGCCTTCGTGTCGGCGTTCCGCGCCATCGATCGCTTCGAGGGCGGCGCCCAGCTCTCGACGTGGCTGCACCGCATCGTCGTCAACGCGTGCCTGATGCGGCTCCGCACCCGGCGCCGCAAGCCCGAGCAGAGCATCGAGGAGCTGCTGCCGCGGTTCCGCGAGGACGGCCACCTCGAGGCGCCGACGACCGGCTGGCGCAGCGGCGCCGATCGCCAGCTCGAGCGCAGCCAGACGCGCGCCGCCGTGCGCGAGGCGATCGATCGCCTGCCCGAGAGCCACCGCACCGTGCTGCTGCTTCGCGACATCGAAGGCTTCGACACGGAGGAGGCCGCGCGCGAGCTCGGGATCACGCGCGGCGCCGTCAAGACCCGGCTCCACCGCGCGCGGCTCGCGCTGCGCGAGCAGCTCGAGCCGCACTTCCGCCGGAGCGAGCCATGAACTGCCGCGAGTTCGTCGACTTCCTGATGGCCTACCTCGACGAGGAGCTCGAGCCCGTGGCGCGCGACGTCTTCGAGGGGCACATGGGCGCCTGTCCGTCGTGCAAGGACTACCTCGACACCTACGCCGACACGATCCGCCTCGGACGCCTCGCCTGCGCGGACGACGGCGTGCCGTGCGACGCGCCCGAGGAGCTCGTCGCGGCGATCCTCGCGGCGCGCCGCGCGGAGTAGGCGCGCCGCGCGACTAGCGTCGCGCGCGCAGCAGCGCGTCGAACACGCGCTTCACGGTGGGCGTGAGCCGCGTGCGGTTGTACGCGTCGCCGAGCCGGCGGATCGCCTCGGCCTGGGTCGGATAGGGGTGGATCACGCGCGCGAGCGCGCCGAGGCCGGTACCCGCCGCCATCGCGACCGCGATCTCCCCGATCATCTCGCCGGCGTGCCGGTTCGCGATCGTCGCGCCCACGATGCGATCGCGGCCGCGCTCGGTGTGGATCTTCACGAAGCCCGCTTCGGTGCCCTCCGCGATCGAGCGGTCGACGTCGGCGAAGTCGATCGCGTAGGTGTCGACCTCGATGCCGCGCTCCCGCGCTTCCGCGTCGGTGAGCCCGACGTGCGCGATCTCCGGGTCGGTGTACGTGCAGCGCGGGACGCGCAGCGCGGACAGCTTCGCGCGGCCGAAGAAGAGCGCGTTCTGCACGACGGTGCGCGCGGCGAAGTCGGCGGCGTGCGTGAACTTCTGCGCCATGCACACGTCGCCGCACGCGAAGATGCGCCGGTTCGTCGTGCGCAGGCGGTCGTCGACCGCGATGCCCTGCGGCCCGGTCGCGACGCCGACCGCCTCGAGGCCGAGCCCCTCGACGTTGGGAGCGCGCCCGACGCCGACGAGGATCGCGTCGACGTCGAGCGTCGAGGTGCCGCGCGGGCCTCCGAGGTGCGCGCGCTTCGCGGGCCCGCCGTCGACGAGCTCGACGCGCCCGAGCGACGTGCCGAGCCGGAGGTCGACGCCGTCGCGCTCGAGCGCGGCGCGAAGCACGCTCGCGGCGTCCGCGTCCTCGCGCGCGAGGAAGCGGTCGGCCATCTCGACGAGGGTGACGCGCGCCCCGAAGCGCGCGAAGGCCTGCGCGAGCTCGCAGCCGATCGGGCCGCCGCCGAGCACGAGGAGGCGCTCCGGCAGGGCGCGCAGCTCGAAGACCGTCTCGTTCGTGAGGAAGCCGGCGTCGGCGAGGCCGGGGATCGCCGGCACGACGGGGCGCGCGCCCGTCGCGACGACCGCGCGCGCGAACGGGAGGCGCACGCCGCCGACGTCGACGTGGCGGTCGTCGGCGAAGCGCGCCTCCCCGAAGTACACGTCGACGCCGAGCTCGCGGAAGCGGTGGGCGGAGTCCGCGGGGCTGATGCGGTGGCGGATGGCGCGCATGCGCTCCATCACGGCCGCGAAGTCGACGCGGGGCTCTCCGCCGACGCGCACGCCCAGCGCGCCGGCCTCGCGCACGCGCGCGGCGGCGTGTGCGGAGGCGAGCAGCGCCTTCGACGGCACGCAGCCGACGTTCAGGCAGTCGCCGCCCATCCAGTGGCGCTCGACGAGGGCGACGCGCGCGCCGACGCCGGCCGCACCCGCGGCCGTCACGAGGCCGGCCGTGCCGGCGCCGAGCACGACGAGGTTGTAGCGGCCGGCGGGCGTGGGCTGGACCCAGTCGGGCGGGTGGACGTTCGCGATCCGCCCCGCATCGGGGTCGACTCCCGCGTCGACGTGGCTCGAGGCGTGCATGCTAGTTCTCCCCTCCCTCTGGAGCGCCGGCCTGCGCGCCGACCTCGCCGTGCGTCGCGTCGGAGAGTGCACGCCGCGCGATGCGCGTGACCTGCACCGTGACCGCGATCGTCGCCGCGAGGCCGAGCACCGTCACCCAGAGGCTTCCGGCGCCGTCGCGCGGCGCTCCACTCGCGATCGCTGCGACGTCGCCGATGGCCTTGCCGTAGTAGACGTAGAGCAGCGTGCCCGGGAGCATCCCGACCGAGGCGAGCGCGTAGTCGCGCAGGCGCACGCGCGTGAGGCCGAGGGCGTAGTTGAGCAGGCTGAACGGGAAGACCGGCGACATGCGCAGGAGCAGCACGATCTGGAACCCGCTCCGCGCGACGGCGCGGTCGATCGCCGCGAAGCGCGCGTCGGCGGCGACGCGCCGCTCGACGAAGCCGCGCGCCGCGTACCGCGCGATCAGGAACCCCGCGACCGAGCCGGCGACGGCGGCGACGAAGACGTAGAGCGTCCCCCAGGCCAGGCCGAAGATCGCGCCGCCGGCCAGCGTGAGCAGCGAGCCGGGAACGAGGGCGGCGACGGCGAGCGCATAGCCCGCGACGAACGCGAGCGGCGCCCACGCGCCGAGCGTCTCCACCCACGCGGCGAACGACTGGAGGTGCGCGGCCGCCTCCGTCCCGAACGCGTAGAGCAGCGCGAGCCCGCCGGCGGCGAGCAGCACGCGCAGGGCGAACGGGCTGCGCGGAAGGGGCACGACGTCCGCGCCCGCGTCGGTGTCGGACGGGCGGGGTGTCGGGGCGCGGGCGGGGCTCGGTTCGTCGGGCAGCGTCATCGGAGTCTCCATGGCGCGTTCGATGCCGGGCCGCACCGCGCGATGCGCGCGCCGTCCCGCGCGCGGACTAGCGTACGAGCGCGCCGCCGCAGCTCGACCCCGCACCGGCCGTACAGCCGAAGCAGTGCGCGGCGGTCGCGATCCGCGCGCCGGTGAGCGGCCCGAGGTCGTCGACGTCGAAGATCGTCGCGACGCCCGCCCCGAGCGCGATGCCCTCGGCCTGGTGGAAGTCGCAGTCGTAGAGCCGCCCCTCGTGGTCGACCGAGACGAGCGCGCGGCACATGAGGCCGTCGAGCGCGACGGGGTTGAAGTGCGCGGCGAGCAGGCTCGCGTACTCCGCCGCGCGTCCCTCGCGGGCGAGCGCGTGCGCGAAGCGGCGGATCGGCATGTTCGCGATCGCGAGCAGGTCGTCGAACTCGACGCCGAAGTCCTCGCGCAGCGCGTGGCGGTAGTCGCGCGCGAGCGCGGCCTGGGGCGGCGGGAGCGACGCGCCGACGGGGTTGTAGACGAGGTCGAGCCGCAGGCCCGAGCCGGGGCGCGCGTAGCCGAGCGCATTCAGCGCACGCAGGGCCTCGATGCTCGCGGCGAACACGCCGCGACCGCGCTGGCGCTCGACGTTCTCGCGCGAGTAGCAGGGGAGGGAGGCGACGACCTCCACGCCCTGCTCGGCCAGGAAGCGCGCCGTGTCCTCCTGGCCGGGCTCGAAGAGCACGGTCAGGTTGCAGCGGTCGATCACGCGCCGCCCGAGCGCCCGCGCGCCGCGCACGAGAGCGCGGAAGTGCGGGTCGAGCTCGGGCGCGCCCCCCGTGAGGTCGAGCACCTCGATGCGGAGGTCGTTCGCGAGCAGCGCGAGCACGCGCTCGGCGGTGCGGTCGTCGATCGCCTCGGTGCGCTTCGGCCCGGACTCGACGTGGCAGTGGTGGCAGGCGAGGTTGCAGCGCTTGCCGACGTTGAGCTGCAGCGTCGTCGCGCGCTCGCGGACGAGCGGGCCGAGGCCCCGCTCGCCGAGCGCGTGCGCGAAGGCGTCGGTGTCCGCGGGCGCGCGCGGCGCGCCGCGGGACGCCCCGGGCCGCGCCTCCCGCGAGGCCGCCGTCGTGCCGGTGCGCGCGCGCATCGCCTAGCAGCAGCTCCCGTCGCCGCACGTCTCCGTCGCGCGGTAGGCCTCGCCCTTCGTCTCGCGGGGGCTGCGCGGCGTCGTGCGCGCGCAGTCGAACGCGCGGCGCGCGTCCGCCGGGATCGCGATGCGCGGCTCGATCGCGATCGTCTCCGGCGCATACGGCTCGCGCGTCAGCAGCGCGAACGTCTTCGCGCACACCGCGTGGCGCACGCCGCGCTCGAACACGTGCCCGTCGTCGTCCTCCACGCGTCGCCACGGGCCGCGGTAGACGACGGCCTGGTTCGCTTCGAGGCACGCGCCGTGCTTGCCCTTGTGCGCGGTCACCGTCACCGAGCGGAACACGATGCCGTCGACCACCGCGAACGGCTCGCTCTCCCACTTCGCGATCGAGATGCCGTGGAAGCCCGCCTCCTCGAGTGCGCGCAGCAGGTCGAGCTCGTGGAACGCGCCGGAGATGCAGCCGCTCCACAGCTCCGGGTCGTCCTTCAGCGACGCCGGCACCGGCTCGTCGCTCACGATGTCCGAGATCGCGATGCGCCCGCCGCGCCGCAGCACGCGGAAGATCTCGCGCACGAGGCCGCGCTTGTCCTGCTCGCGCACGAGGTTCAGCACGCAGTTCGAGACGACGAGGTCGACGCTGTCGTCGGCGACGAGCGGCTCGTCGCGGCGCAGCCGCTCGCACTCGCGTTCGAGCACCGCGACGTCGTCGGCCGCGCGGACCGGGTGCGCGGCGAGCCAGGCGTCGACGCGGTCGAGGTCGAGCGCGAGGTCCTGGATGCGTCCGCGCCGGAACTCGGTCGTCGCGAAGCCGACCGCGTCCGCGACGACGGGCGCGGCGCGCCGCGCGAGCGCGAGCATGTCGGGGTTCGCGTCGACGCCGATCACCCGGCCGCTCGGGCCGGCGATCTGCTGCGCGATGAAGGCGATCTTCCCGCCGCCGCTGCCGAGGTCGAGCACGGTGTCGCCCTCGCGCACGAAGCGCGACGGGTCGCCGCACCCGTAGTCGCGTTCGACGACCTCGTCGGGTACGACGGCGAGCCAGCGCGGGTCGTAGTCGACCGGGCAGCAGAGCGCGGCCTCGCGCACGCGCGCGGCCGCGGCGTACCGGTCGCGCACCGCGTCCTCGACGGCCGTGGGGCGCACGGCGTCACCGGCGGCGGTGCGATGTGCGGACTCGGAGTCGCGCTGGGGCGGGGTCATGCATCGCTCCTCTCGGCGCCTACGTCGAGGCGCGTTCGCCGGTTACGCCGCGTGCGCGTCCGCTATGCTGCGCTGCCCGCTCGACGGCGGCCGCGCCCGCACCCGGGCCGCCCGTCGTCGCCGCGGTTCCCCGAGCCACCGATGCATCGCCCGCCGCGCGGCGCGCCGCCGGCCGAGCGGTGCGCACCCACACGGGAGTCCCAGAGCATGAGTGAGATTCGCTTCGACGGCCGCGTCGCGGTCATCACGGGCGCCGGCGGCGGCCTCGGCCGCACCTATGCGCTCGAGCTCGCCCGCCGCGGCGCGAAGGTCGTCGTCAACGACCTCGGCGGTGCGGCCGACGGCACGGGCGGCACCGCGAGCGCCGCCGACGAGGTCGTGAAGGAGATCGAGGCCGCGGGCGGCACGGCCGTCGCAAACTACGACTCCGTGTCGACGCCCGAGGGCGGCGAGGCCATCGTGAAGACGGCGCTCGACCAGTTCGGCAAGGTCGACATCGTGATCAACAACGCCGGCATCCTGCGCGACAAGAGCTTCGCGAACCTCGCCGACGAAGACCTGAAGATCGTGCTCGACGTCCATCTGCGAGGCGCTTTCTACGTCTCGCAGCCCGCGTTCCGCAACATGAAGGAGAACGGGTACGGCCGGTTCGTGTTCACGGCCTCGGGCGCCGGCGTGTTCGGCAACTTCGGCCAGACGAACTACGGCGCCGCGAAGATGGGCCTCGTCGGCCTGATGAACGTGCTCGCCGTCGAGGGTGCGAAGTACGGCATCAAGGCGAACACGATCCTGCCCGTCGCGAAGACGCGGCTCACCGAAGGGCTGCTCGGGCCGATGGCCGACAACCTCAACCCCGAGTGCGTGACGCCGCTCGTCACCTACCTCGTCTCGGAGCAGTGCGAGCTCACGCACGAGATGTTCGACGTCGGCGGCGGTCGCTACGCGCGCGTCTTCATCGGGATGTGCCCGGGGTGGGTCGCCGGTCCGGGCGCCACGCCGTCGGCCGAGGAGGTGATGGCGAATCTCGGGAAGATCCGCGATCAGGACGGCTACACGGTTCCCACGAGCATCGCCGACGAGATGAAGGCGATCCTCGCGAGCCTGCAGGGCTAGGCGGAGGGAGGCGAGATGCCGATCGATCCCAGCAAGGCCCTCGGCCACGAGTTCGCGCCCTCGCAGGGCGCGTACTCGAAGGACGACGTGATCCTCTACCACCTCGGCGTCGGCGCCGGGAACCCGGCGACGGATCCGAACGAGCTCGAGTACACCTACGAGAAGAACCTGAAGGTGCTGCCGAGCTTCGGCGTGATCCCGGTGTTCGGCGCGATCGCGAACATCGGCGCGACGCCGGGGCTCCAGTTCAACCTCGCGATGCTCCTCCACGGCGAGCAGGACATCCAGATCCACCGCACGATCCCGCCGGAGGCCGAGATCGAGAGCCGCGGGCGCGTCGCCGAGCTCTGGGACAAGGGCAAGGCGTGTCTCGCGGTGATCGAGATGAACACGAAGGAGAAGGGCGGCGACGAGCTCTTCACGAATCGCTTCTCGCTCTTCCTGCGCGGCGAGGGCGGCTTCGGCGGCGAGCCCGGGCCGAAGGTCGGGAACGAGGCGCCGGGACGCGCTCCCGACGGGACGTGCGAGCGCACGCTGCTCCCGCAGCAGGCGCTCCTCTACCGCCTCTCGGGCGACAAGAACCCGCTCCACGCCGACCCGGACTTCGCGAAGATGGCGGGCTTCGACCGCCCGATCATCCACGGGCTGTGCTCGTACGGCATCACGCTCAAGGCCGTGGTCGACGAGGCGCTCGGCGGCGACACGACGAAGGTCGGGCGCTGGCAGGCGCGCTTCGCGGGCGTCGGCTTCCCGGGCGAGACCTACACGATCTCGTGGTGGAACGAGGGCGACAAGGTGCTCGTGCAGACGAACTCGAAGTCGCGCGACGGGGCGCCCGTCATCACGAACGCGGCCGTCACGCTTCGCTAGTCGAGAGCGACGGGGGCGAGTGCATCGCACGGGGCCGGGGAGGCGACTCTCCGGCCCCTTCTCCTTTGCGCGTCGCGGCGGGTCAGCGGGCGATCAACGCGTCGAGCACGGGCCAGTCGATCGCCGTCTGGGCGGCGAACGCCGCGAGCAGGAGCTCGCGATCGGCCGGCCCCTCGCCGGTGCGGAAGGCGTCGACGCAGGCGCGCAGCTTCGCCTCCTCGGGCTCGGGCGGGAAGTCGTCCTTCAGCGAGCCCTCGTCGTGCGCGAGGCCGAGCGCGTCGAGCCACTCGACGAGCACGTCCTTCCTCACCTGCAGGAAGTAGACGGCGAGCATCTCCTCGGCGAGCGGGTCGGCGCCGACGCGCGCGAGCGCGCGCCGCATCGCCGCGGCCTTCTTGTCCTTCGGCAGCTTGGCCACCGAGCCGGGCCGGCTCTTCATCGCGGCGGCGGCCGCGTGCACCATCTGCGCGTACATCGGCGCGGCCTCGGCCGCGAGCCCGTCGAAGAAGTGCTCGGCCACGTCGGCCGACATCGCCGCGAAGATCTGGTAGGGACGCATGGGCTGGCCTCATAGCACACCGCCGCGCGGCGCGTCCGGTGCGGCGAGCACCTCGCGGACCGACACGGCGACGAGCAGCACGAGCACGGCGGCGAGCAGCGAGTGCAGCCCCGTGACCTCGACCGGGACGCGCAGCAGCACGTTCGCGACGCCGACGGCGACCTGCGCGAGCGCGACTGCGAAGGCGAGCGCCATGCGGCGCGCGGTGCGTCCCCGGCCGCGCCCGACGGCGGCCGCCGCCCCGAGCACCGCGACCAGCGTGTAGGCGCCGAGGCGGTGCGCGAGGTGGATGCCGCGCGCGCCCGCGAAGCCCGGGAACCACTCGCCGGCGTGGCACGCCGGCCACTCGTCGCAGGCGAGCGCGGCGAACTTCGACGACACGAGGCCGCCGAGCACGAGCTGCGCGAGCAGTGCGACGGCGGCGGCGAGCACGGCGGCGCGCAGGGCGGGAGCCACCGGCGCGGCCGCGGCGCTCGCGCCCCGGCCGCGCGCCGCGTCGGCGAGGCGCGCCGCCGCCAGCGCGAAGCTCGCGTTGACCGCGTTGCCCGTGAGCAGGTGGGAGGTGACCGTCCACGACGCGAGCAGGTGCCAGACCGTGAGCGCCCCGAGCACCACCTGCACGGCGAGCAGCGCGGCCGACGCCGCGAGCCAGGGCCCCGCGATGCGCCGCGTCGCCGGCCGCAGCAGCGCGAGCGCGGCGAGCACGACGAACAGGAGCGAGACCGTGCCCGCGACGGCGCGGTGCCCGACCTCGAACGCGACCTTCAGGTCGAAATCCGGGACCACCCGGCCGTGGCAGAGCGGCCAGTCGGGGCACGCGAGCCCCGCGCCGTGCGCGCGCACCATCGCCCCGAGCACGATCAGCCCGGTCGTGAGCCCGACGAGCGCGCGGAACCCGCGCGCGAGGCGCGCGGCGTGGTCGGCGTCGGAGTCGGTCGGGGCGGCCGGCGGCGGGCCGGAGGCAGGGGGCATGCGGGGCTCACTCGGTCGGAGGCGGGCGGCGCGGACGCTAGCGAAGGCGGCCCGGCCCCGGGCCCGCGCGCCGGCGCGCGCTCGTGCGGGCGCAGAAAATCGCGCGGATGCCGCGCACGCGTTCAGGCTTTTGACGTTCGTTGCCGATAGGGCGCACCATGAGTGCAGGAACCGCCTCCGTGAGCGACGACCCCCGCAAGCTTCGATCCCTCGTCGAGCGAGCCTCGCTGCTCGCCCTGCAGCACGAGGTCCCGTCCGTCATGGTCGGGCTCATCGCGCCGCGCGGCGACCGGCGGTTCCCCGACTTCGTCGACTTCGTCGAGAGCGCGCTGCGCGTCGAGGACGGCGTCTTCCGCATGACGCGCGAGCGCACCGTGCTCCACCTCGCCGACGTCGATCGCACGACCGCGGAGGAGACGCTGGCCCGCGTGCTCGGCCGCTTCCAGGACGAGTTCCCGACCTCGGCCGAGCTCACCTACGAGTCGTACTTCGTCGAGATCCTGCCCGGCCGCGGCGAGCTCACCGTGAAGGACGTGCTGCCGCAGCTCTTCGGGGCCGAGCCGATCGCCGGCGACGACGCCGGCGCGGACGGCGAGACCGTCCACTAGCCGCGGCGACGCGCCCCGCGGCGCCGCCGGCCCGTCACAGCCAGCGCGGAGAGTCCTCGACGTCGCGCGCGATCTGCGCGAGGCACTCCTCGGCGGTGCCCCACGCGAGCGCGCGGTCCTTGCCGCGGATCGAGAAGAAGTACAGGTCGTTCTCCTCGATCAGCCCCTGGCCGCCGTGCAGCTGGTGGGCCTGCATCGTGACGTACGCGACCGAACGCGAGGCCGAGGCCTTCGCGATCGCGACGTCGTGCGACGTGGCGCGCCCGTTCTCGAGCCCGTCGAGCAGCTCGTAGACGAGGAAGCGGTTGCTCTCGACCTGCATGCACATGTCGGCCGCGTGGTGCTGCACCGCCTGGAACGCGGCGAGCGGCTGGCCGAACTGCACGCGCACGTTCGTGTAGGCGACCGTCATCTCGAGCGCGACCTCCATGCACCCGAGCAGCTGCGCGCAGGTGAGTGCGCGCGCGACATCGACGAGGCGGTCGACCGCGTCGGTGCCGGCGACGCGGCGCGCGGGTACGCCCGCGTAGCGCACCGTCGACTGCGGCGTGCGGCCGGTGCCGTGGCGGGCCTCGAGCGTCACGCCCGGCGCCGCGCGCTCGACGAGGTAGAGCCCGCGGCCCTCCGGCCCGACCGCGACGACGAGGTGGTGCGTCGCGAAGTCGGCGTAGTCGACGTAGTCCTTCTCGCCGGTGAGCGCGCCCTTCGCGTCGACGCGCGCCTCGACGCGGCCGAGGTCGTCGTCGGCCTCGAGCACCGCGGGCACGACGATCGCCGCCCCCTTCACGATCGCCGCGAGCAGCGCGCTCTCGTCGCCGTCCGCGAAGCGCGCGAGCGCGATCGCGCTCGTCATCACCTCGGTGGCGGGAACGACCGCGGCGCGCCGCGCGAGCTCGTGCACGAAGATGCCCGCCTCGACGAGGCCGGCGTCGCCGCCGCCGACCGCCTCGGGGAGCGGGATGCCGAGCCAGCCCTGGTTCGAGATCGCCTCCCACAGCTTGTCGTCGGCGGCGCGCTTCTGCTCGTGCTCGCGCACGCGGTCGAACGGCACCTCGTCCTCGACGTACTGGCGGACGGTCGTCTGCAGCAGCTGCTGCGTCTCGGTGAAGTCGGGATTCATCTCGCTCTCCTCGCCTCGCGTGCCGGGTGCGCGCCTAGCGCGTCATGCCGAGGTGGCGCGTCGCGATGATGCTGCGCTGCACCTCGTTGGTGCCGCCGCCGAACCGCAGGATCGGCGACGAGAGGTAGTTGCCCTGGACGTGCGCGTCGGCGATCGCGCGCGCGTCCTCGCGCGCGAGCCCGCCCTGCCGGCCGAGGATGTCGAGCAGCAGCGTCGACATGCGGTAGCGCAGCTCGCTGCCCGAGATCTTCGCCATCGACGCCTCGCCGGGCTTGATCGCGCCGCGCGCGATCGTCACCGCGTTGCGGATCGCGAGCGCGCGGTGGCGCTGCAGCTCGACGCGCAGCTCGGCCAGGCGGTTGCGCACGACCGGGTCGCGCAGCTTCTCCGGCGCGTGCGCGCGCAGGTGCTCGACGACGACGTCGTAGTTGCGCACGAGGTTGCTCGTCGGCGAGAGGCCGACGCGCTCGTGGTTGAGCGCGTGCATGATGATGGGCCAGCCGCCGTGGAGCGGCGGCAGCACGTCCTCGTCGGGGACGAAGACGTCGTCGTAGAAGGTCTCGTACGTGCTCATCCCGCTCATGGTCTTGAGCGGACGGATCGTGACGCCGGGCGAGTCCGTCTTCACGATCAGCACCGAGATGCCCTGGTGTCGCTTCGCGTCGGGGTCGGTGCGCGTCGCGAGCCAGATGTGCGTCGAGTGCGCGGCGAGCGACGTCCAGATCTTCTGGCCGTTCACCTTCCAGCCGCCGTCGACCTTCTCGCCCTTCGTGCGCAGCGCGGCGAGGTCGGTCCCCGCGTTCGGCTCGCTGTAGCCGATCGCGAACGTGAGCTCGCCGTTCCAGATGCCGGGGAGGTACTTCTCCTTCTGCACGTCCGTGCCGTACTGCGCGATCGACGGCGCGACCGACGTGAACGTCAGGTTGCCGTACGGCATGCGCCAGTACTCCATGGTCTCGACGAGGATGAACTGGTACAGCGGGTCGCGACCTTCGCCGCCCATCTCGCGGGGCCAGCACATGCGCATCCAGCCCTTGTCCTGCAGCGCCTCGAAGTAGCGGCGCGTGAGGGGGCCGGGCGCGCCCTCGCGCTCGCGCGTCTCCTGCACGAGCTCGGGCGTGCGCCACTCGCGGACGAAGGCTTCGATCTCGTCGCGGAAGGCGAGGTACTCGTCGGGCCATCGGAAGTCCATGGAAGCTCCTCGGTGCGGTCGGGTCCGTCGGGCGAGCCGGGCACTCTATCACCGCGCGGCGCCGCGCGGAGCCGCTGCGGGGCGGGGCCGCGCGCGGGCTAGGCGAGGCCGGGCAGGGTGAGCGGCTGGAGGCGCGCGTGCTCGCCGGCGCCGAGCGCGCCGGCCATGAGCCGCTCCTCCCGCACCGTGTGGCGGTGCAGGTAGCGGAGGATCTCCTCGTCGCGCTCGGGGCCGGCCGCAGCGACGAGCGCGTCGATCGCGGCGCGGCCCGCCGCGACGCTCGCCGGGCGCGCGCCGCCGAGCAGCCGCGCCATGTCGTCGAGCTCCATCGCCTCGAACGCCGGGCCGAGCCGCTCGAGATTGCGCGCGTAGGTCGCGAGGCGCCGCGCGACTGCCGTGCGGTGGCGCAGGAACGCGTCGCTCGCGCCGGGGCCGAGCTCGTTCGCGAGGTTCTCCTCGAGCAGCGCGAGCACGTCGGCGCGCTCGCCGGGCGGCGGATCGGGCAGGGCGACCGGCTCGAGCGCGATGCCCATGGCCTCGGCCAGCGCCTCGGCGGTGCCGCGCTGGTAGCAGACGTCCTGCGCGTACCACTCCGCGTGGTCGGTGCGCGGGTGCATGTCGTGCACGACGCCCGCGAGCGCGAGCGGCGTGATCAGCATCGCCTTCACGG
The DNA here is from genome assembly GCA_041389495.1 of Myxococcota bacterium. NCBI lineage: Bacteria > Pseudomonadati > Myxococcota > Myxococcota bacterium. The sequence continues at coordinate 1,481,728 of JAWKRT010000001.1, forward strand.
TGTAGTAGCGGAGGCGCGCGGCGTCGATGCGCGTCCCCGACGCGCGCTCGTAGAGCGCGAGCCACTTCGAGAGGTCGGCGCCGGGGTTGTAGAAGTCGCGGATGCGGATCTGTGCGAGGTCGAGCATCGGGTCCCCGATGTGCGCGAACTCCCAGTCGACGATGCCCGTGAGCCGGTGCCCCTCGAAGAGGAACTGGCCGGGCCCCGTGTCGCCCTGCACGAGCACGGGCGCGACGGGCTCGCGCGGCGCGTTGCGCCGCAGCCATCCGCGCGCGAAGCGCACGAGCGGAACGGGCCGCCGCGCGCCGCGATCGAAGCCCTCCTCCCAGACGGCGAGGTCGGCCCCGGCGAGCGCCTCGGGCGTGCGCGGCACGGCGAGCCCGCGCCGCTCGAAGCGCGCCGGGTCGAGTGCGTGCACCTTCGCGAGCTCGGCGACGAAGGCGCGGTCGATCGCGTCGCGCTGCGCGTCGTCGGCGATCGCGCAGTAGTCGTCGTCGCCCGGGAGCCGCGCGAGCAGGATGCCCTCGGGCTCGTCGCATACCCCGAGCGGCTCGGGCACCGCGATGCCCGCGGCGAAGAGCTCCTCGAGCACGGCGTGCTCGCGCGCGAGCGAGAAGAAGGGCGACTGCGCGCCGGGCCCGCGGCTCATGCGCGCGTAGGTCCGCACGAGCGCGCCGCCCTCGCGCGCGACGTCGACGAAGAACGCGGGCCGCCCGCCCGAACGTCGCGCGCCCTGGCGCTCGCACGCGACGACGCTCCCGCCGAGACGGGCCGCGACCCACGGAAGCAGGCCTTCGTAGCCGGCATCGATGCGCACGGGCCCGCGGTGCGCGGCTCCGCCTGCGGCCGCGGTCGGCGACGCGTCGCTCATGCGCCGTCGCCGCCGGGGCCGAAGAACGCCGCCGCGTAGCGCGTGTCGACGTGCTCGCGCAGCTCGGCGAGGCGTCCGTCGCGCGCGACGAAGACGAACACGTAGGCGTTGTCGTACTCGCGCCCGTCGGGCGCGCGCGCGCGCACGCGCGCCTCGCAGAACGCGACGCCGCCGTCCTCGACGACGACCTCGAGGTCCGTGCGCTGGCTGCCGGCGACGAAGGCGTCGCCGACCGCGCCGAGCATCGCGTCGAAGACGCGCTCCGCGCCCGCGTGGACGCCCGCGTGCTGGACCGCGCCCTTCGGCACGACCCAGCGGAAGTCGTCGTGCACGAGGGCGCGCAGCGCCTCGCGGTCGCCGCGCCCGAGCGCGCGGAAGAAGCGGAACGCGAGGTCGGCGGTCGGGCCGGGCGGCACGGCGCGCCTCAGCCGCGCGCCGGCGCGAGCGCTTCGAGCATCCCCACGGCCTCCTCCGCGCTCGCGGCGAGCGGCGCGAGCACGGGCGTCGTCACGCCGGCCGCGACGAACTCGGCGAGCCGCGCGCGGCACGTCGCGACGTCGCCGATGATCGCGATGTCGTCGACGAAGGCGTCCGTCATCGCCGCCGACGTGCCCGCCCGATCGCCGCGCCGGAAGGCGTCGAGCACGTCCTTGGCGACGGCCTCGTGGCCGATCCAGCGGAAGAAGCGGTTGTAGACCGGGGTCGCGACGTAGCCCGAGAAGCCGAAGCGCACCATGTCGCGCGCGCGCGCGTTCGCGGCGGCCGAGCCATCGGTGACGGCGACCTGGAAGCGCGCGACGACCTCGTCGCGCGACGCGTCGCGCTCGGCCTCGACGCCGCCGCGACGATAGGCGTCGAGGATCCTCGGCATCGCGCGCGCGGGCATCATGTTGAGGACGAGGCCTTCGCCGATCGCGCCGGCGAGCTCGAGCATGCGCTCGCGCAGCGCCGCGAGGTAGATGCGCACGGGCTTCGCCGGCAGCGCGCCCAGCCGGAAGCCCTCGCTGCGCAGGGTGCGGCCGACGAAGCGCGTCCGCTCGCCCGCGAGCGCCGAGCGCACGACGCGCACCGTCTCGCGCACGCGCGACAGCGGCGCGTCGAAGGAAAGGCCGTTCCAGCCTTCGATGATCGCGTGGCTCGAGGTGCCGAGGCCGAGCACGAAGCGGTCGTTCGCGAGCTGGGCGACGGTGGCCGCCGACATCGCGAGCACGACCGGCGTGCGGTTGTACACGGGCACGATCGCCGTGCCGATCTCGACGCGCTCGGTCGCGAGCGCGATGGCGGCGGCGAGCGAGAACGAGTCGTGCCCGTTCGTCTCGGCGAGCCAGATGGCTTCGTAGCCCCACTCGCTCTCGCAGCGCTGCGCGAGCGCGACGCACGCGCGCGCGTCGAGGAAGGGGAGCGGGAGCGTGACGGCGAGCCTGCCGAGCGACATCGGGCCTCCGCGGTGGCGGCCACCCTACCACCGCGCGCCGCTCCGCTCAGGACCGATCGCGCGGGCCTTCCGGTGCGGGAAGGTCGAGCCACTCGCGAAGGCGGTCGAGCAGCGGGCCGCGCGCGGCGCCGAGCGGCTCGCCGTCGAGCTCGACGAGCGGGCGCGCGCCGCGCACCGCGTTCACGGCCACGACCTCGCGCGCCGCGCGCAGCGCGCGCAGCGAGACGTCGCGCGTGCGCACGGCGCCGCGCGCGCGCGCGAGCGCGACCTCGCGCGCGAGCGAGCGCACGCCGCCGCGCTCGAGGGCGGGGGTCGCGAACACGCCGTCCGGCAGGTGGACGAAGATCGCCGCGCGCGCGCCCTCGACGACCCGCCCGGCGGCGTCGACGAGGATCGCCTCGTCCGCGCCCGCGCGCGCGGCCGCCGCGCGTGCGATCGACACCGCGCGCTGCGCCGAGCGCTTCGCGCCCGACCACGCGTGCCATCCCTCGTGGGCGACGGGCGCCGCGACCGCGCGCCAGGTCGCCGCGTCCGCGCCGAGCGAGCGCGCGACGCCGAGCCAGTGGCCGCGCTCGTCCGCGCCGCGCGCGTGCTCGAGGCGCACGATGCCGTCGGCCGACGGGAACGCCGCGCGCGCCAGCTCGACGAGGGCGCGTCGGGCGACGCGGGGGTCGACGGGCGGGAGCCCGAGGCGCGCGGCGTCGCGCGCGAGGCGCGCGACGTGGTGGTCGAGCCAGACGACGTCGCCCGCGCGCACGCGCGCGGTCGTGTAGTGCGCGCGCCCGTCGGCGGCGGGCGCTTCGCGCAGCGGGAGCCGTGCGGTGTCGGCGGCCGCGACGCGACCGCCGACCCAGACGGGCAGGCTGGACGGAGCGGAGGGAATGGGACGGGCGGTCCGCGCGTCCCGCGTCAGCGCTTCTCGACGGGCACGTACGACGACTTCGTCGGGCCCGTGTAGATCTGCCGCGGGCGGCCGATCTTGAACGCCGGGTCGCGGTGCATCTCGATCCACTGCGCGATCCACCCCGGCAGACGGCCGATCGCGAAGAGCGCGGTGAACATGTTCGCCGGCGTTCCGATCGCGTTGTAGATGACGCCCGAGTAGAAGTCGACGTTCGGGTAGAGGCGCCGCTCGACGAAGTAGTCGTCCTTGAGCGTGATCTCCTCGAGCTCGACGGCGATCTCGAGCAGCTTGCTGTGGACTCCGAGCCGCTCGAGCACGTCGAAGCACGCCTTCTTGATCACCTTCGCGCGCGGGTCGTAGTTCTTGTAGACGCGGTGCCCGAAGCCCATGAGGCGGGCGCTCTCGTCGCCGCTCTTCGCGCGCTCGAGGAACTCGCGCGCCGTCTGACCCTCGTCCGCGATCGCCTCGAGCATCTCGATCACGCCCTGGTTCGCGCCGCCGTGCAGCGGCCCCCAGAGCGCGTTGATGCCGGCCGAGATCGCGCCGAACAGGTTCACCATCGACGAGCCGCACAGGCGCACGGTGCTCGTCGAGCAGTTCTGCTCGTGGTCGGCGTGGAGGATGAGGAGGAGGTCGAGCGCGCGCTCGATGACCGGGTCGACCTCGTAGTCCTCGCACGGGTTGCCGAACATCATGCGCAGGAAGTTGCCGACGTAGTCGAGCGAGTTCTGCGGGTACATGAAGGGCTGCCCGATCGAGTGCTTGTACGCGTACGCCGCGATCGTCGGCAGCTTCGCGATCAGCCGGTGCACGGAGACCTCGACCTGGTGCGGGTCGCGCGGGTCGAGCGAGTCGGGATAGAAGGTCGCGAGGGCGCCGATCGCGGTCGCGCACGCGGCCATCGGGTGCGCGTCCTTCGGCAGCGCGCGGAAGAAGTACCGGAAGTCCTCGTGGATCATCGTGTGGCGGCGGATCGAGCGCTCGAACGCCGCCTTCGTGTCGGCCGGGGGCAGCTGGCCGTAGATCAGCAGGTACGCGACCTCGAGGAAGCTCGACTTCTCGGCCAGCTCCTCGATCGGGATGCCGCGGTAGCGGAGGATGCCCTGCTCGCCGTCGATGAAGGTGATCGCGCTCTTGCACGATCCGGAGTTCGCGTAGCCGGGGTCGAGCGTGATGTACCCGGTCTGCGCGCGCAGCTTGGTGATGTCGATGGCGTGCTCGCCCTCGCTCCCGACGACGACGGGGAGCTCGATCGTCTTGTCGTCGAGGCGCAGCTCGGCGGTCTTGCTCATGGGGCCCTCCTTTGGCGTCGGTCCGGCGCGGGCCTCCGCGCGGCGGGCGGGGGCGGTGCGGACCGACCGGTGCTCACGGTGTTCTTCGAGCAGGCGTTCAATTTTCGGCGGTCATCGCACGGTAGCTGAGATGAAAGTCGACCGTCAGTCCGCCGGAACGGAAAGCCTTTCCCGTTCGGGCGCTTGTCCCCGATGCTGGCGTTCGGCCGGCGCCAGCACGACGACCTCGCCGCGCGTCGCGACGACGCCGCCGGCGAGGGGCGGGGGGAGCGGCTCGAGCCGCGGGAGGCGCCGCTCCCGGCTCACCACGACGGCGTTGCCGCGGGCGAGGAAGGCGACGACCGCGTCGCGGTCGGGCAGGTCGACGAACAGGTCGGTCGCGCCGCGCGCGTAGTACGCGAGGCCGGGCGTGAGCGGCGGGTGCGCGAAGACGCCGATCCGCTCGCCGGGCCGCGCGAGCGCGAGCGCCGCCTCGGCGATGGGCCGCGGCGAGCGCAGTGGGTCGAGTGCCGGCCACAGACCCCACGCGTTCACCGCCTGCAGGGCGACGAGCGCGCCGAGCCCCGTCGCGAGGCGGGTGCGCGCCGGGGCGCCGCGCCGCGCGAGCCCGGCGCCGGCCGCCGCAGCGGCGAGGCCCGTGGCCGCCACCGCCCCGAGCCACGCGCGCGGGAGCGTCGCGCCGTCGAGCAGCCCCGCGATGCGCCCGGCCGCGCCGAAGGCGTCGCCTAACACGAGCAGCGCGGCGCCGGCGACGAGCGCCGCGAGGATGGACGCCGCGATGCCGAGGCGCAGCGGCAGTCGTGTCCGCCCGGCGAGCGCGCGCTGCGCGGTGACGCCGCACGCGATCGCGAGCGCGGGGTGGAGCGGAAGCAGATAGGAGCCGCGCTTTCCCGCGGAGAGCGAGAAGAACGCGAGGAAGACGGCCGCCCACGCCGCGAGCCACGCCCACGCGGCGCGCTCCTCCGCGCCCGAGCGAGGCCCGTCGGCGCCGCCGCGAAGCCTGCGCGCGCCGGCGGCGAGCGCGGCGGGGACGAGCAGCGTCGCGGGCAGGAAGTCGAGCGGGAGCTGCACGGCGTAGTACCAGAACGGCCGCGCGTGCGACGTGCCTGCGAAGAACCGGCCGACGAGGTTCTCGCCCACGGCGCGCGCGAAGAACCCGTCCGGCGCGATCGCGAGCGCGATCGCGCCCCACGCCGCGAACGGCCCGAGCGACAGCGCGAGCAGCCGGGGAGCGAAGGGCCCGGGCGCGCGCCGCGGCCGCGCGCCGCGCTCGACGACGGCGATCACCGCGAGCGGAAGCAGGGCGACCGGCCCTTTCAGCAGCATGCCGACGCCGAGCCACGCGTGGCAGCGCGCGAGCGCCGCTGCGCGCGGGAGCTCGCCGCGCACGCCGCGCCACCACGCGAGCATCGCCGCGAGCTCGCAGGCCGCGAGCGGCGCGTCGAGCGACGCGCGCTGTGCGTGGTGCGCGTAGAGGAAGCTCGTTCCGAGCAGCAGGCCGACGAGGGGGGCGGCCCTTGCGCCCTCGTCACCCGGGAAGGCGCGCCGCGCGAGCGCCATCGCGAGGCCGACGCCGGCGAGCGCGGCGAGCGCCGACGGCAGCCGCACCGCCCACTCGTCGACGCGCCCGAACGGCGCGCCGAGCGCCGCCGCCGCCCAGTAGTACAGGGGCGGCTTCTGCGTGTACGCGCGCCCGCCGAGGCGCAGGAGCGCGAGTCGCCCGGGGGAGGCGCCGCCGGCGCGCAGCTCCTCCGCCACCTGCGCGAAGCGCGGCTCGTCGGGCGCCCAGACGTCGCGCGCGCCGAGCGCGGGCAGCCAGGCGGCCGCAAGCGCGGCGATCACGAGCCATTCCGCGGTCGCTCGCCGCGCGGCGCGTCCGCGCTGCGGGCGCGCGTCCTCGGCGGGGGTCGACGGCTCGGGGGCAGGGCGGCTCTCCACGGGACCTCGCTCGTCGCACGGCTCGCGCGCGCGCGATCGACGGTACCCTGCCGCCGCACGTCGGCGCCGCGGTCGTCCCGCGGCGCGCACACCGGCGCGCGCGTCATGGAGGAGCCCGATGTCGACGACGCCCGGAGCCGAGCTGCGCGCTCGCATCGCCGAGGACGCGGGCCGCCCCGCCGAGATCGCGCGCTTCCTGGACGGCCTCTCGCACGCCGATCGCGTGCTCGCGATCCGCGATCTGCGGCGCGCCGACCAGCGGCGCCTCTACGAGGCCGTCGACGGCTTCGCCGCGGTGGCGCTCGCCGACCTCGTCCCGCCGTCGACGCCCGACGTCGTACCCGTGCGGCACTACGGGAAGAACACGCTGCCCGCGTTCACGCACTTCGAGAAGCGCTTCGCGCGCGGCCGCGGCGACGACGCCGCGAAGCCGGCCGAGCTGTACGGCTTCAACTTCCAGTCGATGTCGCCCGTCACGGGGCCCGGCTACTTCGTCGCCGTCGACAACCCCGAGCGGAAGGGGCGCGAGGTCTGGGTCGACTACCGCCGCGTCCCGGACGCCGCGACGACGCCGCTGCCCGAAGGCTGGCCGCCCGTGCGCTCGAACGAGCGCGGCCTCTCGGTGCTCGTCTACGGGCACATGGTCGACACGCTGCGGCGCGTCTCGGAGCACGTGACGATCGGGTCGGCCGCGAAGAACGGGAAGGACATCGGCAGCTGGTTCGCGCTCTGCCGCGAGGCGTGATGACGGACGCCGGGCGCGCGCTCCCGCGGCTGCTCTCCGTCGTCGTCCCCGTGCGCGACGAGGAGGCCTCGATCGACGCGCTCCTGCTCGAGCTCGACGCCGCGCTCACGGGCTTCGCGGCCGAGCGCGGCATCGGCCTCGAGTGGATCCTCGTCGACGACGCGAGCCGCGACGCGAGCCTCGCGCGCATGCGCGAGTGGGAGCGGAAGGACGAGCGGCTGCGTGTCGTCGCGCTCGCCGCGCACGCCGGACAGGCATCGGCGCTCGGCGCGGGCTTCCGAGCGGCGCGCGGCGATGCGATCGCGACGCTCGACGCCGACGGCCAGAACGATCCGGCCGATCTCCCCCGCCTCGTGGAGCGCCTCGCCGAGGGCGACGCGGATGCCGTCTGCGGCGTGCGCGCGACGCGCCGTGACGGCGCGTGGCGCCGGCTCTCGTCGCGCGCGGCGAACGCCGCCCGCCGCGCGGTGCTCGGCGACGCCCATCGCGACATCGGCTGCGCGCTGCGCGTCGTGCGCGCGCGCCACGCGCGCGCGCTCGCGCTGCGCCGCGGGCTGCACCGCTTCCTGCCCGTGCTGCTCGCGCTCGAGGGGGCGCGCGTCGTCGAGCTTCCCGTGGCGCACCGGCCGCGCCGCTTCGGCGCATCGAAGTACACCGCGCGCAACCGCGTGCGCGAAGCTCTCGTCGACCTCGTGTACGTCGCGCGCCGGCAGCGGCGCGCGCGCCGCGAGCGGGCGCGCGACGCGGGTGCGCCGAGCGCCTAGCCGCCCGCCCGCTTGGCGCGGAAGCCGCGCCGCTCGAGCTCGGCCATCAGCACGTCGCGGTGATCGCCCTGGATCTCGATCACGCCGTCCTTCGCGGAGCCGCCCGTGCCGCAGCGGCGCTTCAGCTCGGCCGCGAGGTCGCGCAGCGCGTCGGGCGCGAGCGGCAGGCCCTCGATCGTCGTCACCGTCTTGCCGCCGCGTCCCTTCGTCTCGCGTCGCACGCGCGCGACGCCGTCGCCCGACGCCGCGGCCTGCTGCGCGCGCACCCGCTTGCAGCGGCACTGCGCGACGGGCGCGCTGCAGTCGGGGCACATGCGGCCGTGCGACGAGGAGTAGACCGTGCGCGCGGCCATCGCGTCAGCGCGCGGCGGCGCCGAGCAGTCGGCGGTGCTCGACCATGATGCAGCGGTCCTGCACGACCTCGATGCCCGCCTCGCGAAGGCGGGCGGCCGCCGCCCCGTTCTGGATGCCGAGCTGCATCCACACGGCGGACGGCCGCGCGGACATCGAGAGGATCTCGTCGACGTGCGCGGGGATGTGGTCGGACGCGCGAAAGAGGTTCACGAGGTCGACGGGCTCGGCGACGTCGCGCAGCGTCGCGAACGCGGGCTGCCCGAGCACGCGGTCGAGCTTCGGGTTCACGGGAACGATGCGGAAGCCGTGGAGCTGCAGGTACTGGGGAACCCGATAGGCGTCCTCGGACTCCAGATCCTTGATGCCGACGACGGCGATGGTCCGGCATCGCTCGAGGACGGCGCGCAGCTCGTGATCGGTCTCGGGCAAGGCGACTCCGAAGCGGCTGCGCGCGGAACGATTGCGCTGGAATGCGAACGCCGACGACGTGTCGATCGGTCGACACTCGTCGACCCACCCACTACGGTACCCCGCCATGCTGCTCGCGCGACCTCGTTCGTCCCGGTCCATGGGTTCGCTCCGGTCCGGCGGCGCCGACGTCGCGGCTCCGGCTGTCCCCGCCGCCCGGCGTCCCGACGGACGCGCTCCGCGCGGTTCGTCTCCGGCCACTCGGGTCGCGCGGTGGGTGCGCGCCGCGCTCGCGGCGGTTCCCGCGCTGTGCGCGCTCGCCGGGCCGGCAATGGGCGTCGACATCGACGACCCGGCCGCGCGACTGGAGCGTCACGAGCTCGCGAACGGGCTCGTCGTGCTGCTGCTCGAGGACCACTCGACGCCCGTCGTCTCGCTGCAGGTCTGGGTGCGCGCGGGCTCGCGCGACGAGGCGCGCTACTCGGGCATCGCGCACCTGTTCGAGCACATGATGTTCAAGGGCTCGAAGAACCTCGAGCCCGAGCGCCACGCGCAGCTCGTCACCGACCGCGGCGGCGCCATCAACGCGTTCACGAGCGACGACGTCACGGTCTACTTCGAGGACGTCACGCGCGAGTCGCTGCCCCTCGTGATCGACCTCGAGGCGGAGCGCTTCGCGAACCTCCACGTCGACGATGCGATGCTGACGAGCGAACGCGAGGTCGTGCTCGAGGAGCGCGGGATGCGCACGGAGAACGACCCGGGCGGGCTCGCGTTCGAGGCGCTCGCGGCGACGGCGTGGATGGCCCATCCCTACCGGCGCCCCGTGATCGGCTGGCGCAGCGACGTCGAGGCCGTGACGGTCGAGAAGTGCCAGGAGTTCTTCGACGCCTACTACGCCGCGAACAACCTCGTGCTCGTCGTGGCCGGCGACTTCGACGCGAAGGAGGCGCTCGATCGCATCCGCCTCCGCTTCGGCTCGCTTCGCCGCTCGGAGATCGAGCGCAACCCGACGCGCGAGCCGGAGCAGCGCGGCGAGCGCCGCGTCGTCGTCGAGTTCGACGTGCGCAGCCCCATCCTGATGGCGGGCTGGCACGCGCCGGCGACCGGCCACCCCGACGGTGCCGCGCTCGACGTCGCGAGCCAGATCCTGTCCGATGGGCGCTCGAGCCGGCTCTACCGGACGCTCGTCGATCGCGAGGCGAAGGCGCTCTACGCCTACGGCGGCTACTGGGAGCTGCAGGACGCGGGCCTCTTCTACGCGAGCGCGGGCGTGCGTCCCGACGCCGCGATCGGGGACGTCGAGGCGCTCTTCTTCGGAGAGATCGACCGCATCCGCGAAGCGGGCGTGAGCGAGGCCGAGGTGGCGAAGGCGAAGCGCCAGCTCGAGGTCGGGATGATCGGCGGGCTTCGCACGGCGCACGCGCTCGCGAGCCGCATCGGGCGCGACTACGTCGCGTTCGGCCGCGTGCGCTCCATCGACGAGCGGCTCGCGGAGATCGCGGCCGTCGCGCCGGCCGACGTGCAGCGCGTCGTCGCCACCTATCTCGTGCCGGAGAAGCGCAGCGTCGTGCACGTCGTGGCGCCGGCCGCGCCGCCGCAGTCGGGCGCGGAGGCGGCGCGATGAGCGCGCGCGCCGGAGCTCCGCGCGCGCTCGCCGCGCGGGTCGCACTCGCGGTGGCGCTCGCGCTCGGCGCGGGCTGCCAGCTCGTCGGCCGTGCCGCGGAGCGCGCCCCCGTCTACGGCCCGCCGTTCGCGACGCTGCCGCCGGCCTGGGACGAGGCGCCGCCCGAGCCCGCGGACGCGCCCATCACCGAGCCCGGCGCGCTCGCGCGCTTCGCCCTGCCGAACGGCCTGCACGCGATCCTGCTGAGCGATCACCGCCTGCCGCACCTCGTCGTCGGCGTCGCCCTTCGCCGCGGCGCGGGTGCCGAGCCGCCCGAGCTCGCCGGCCTCGCCGCCTACACGGCCGAGCTGCTCGAGCGCGGCGCGGGCGACCGCGACGCGCTCGCGCTCGCGACGCTCGTCGACGGCCTCGGCGCGAGCCTCGGCGCGAGCGCCGACTGGGACTCGATGACGGTCACCGCGAGCGGCCTGTCGAGCGACGTCGACACGCTCTTCGAGGTGCTGCGCGACGTCGTGCTGCGGCCGCGCTTCGACGCCGAGGAAGGGCGCAAGGCGCGCGCCGAGACGCTCGCCGGCCTCGAGCAGGCGAAGGACGACCCGGCGACGCTCGTCGGGTGGCACGCGGCGCGAGCCGCCTACGGTGACCACCGCTACGGAACGCCGGCCGAAGGCACGAGCGAGACGGTCGCCCGGCTCGACGCCGCGGCCGCGCGTCGCTTCTGGGAGAGCGTCGCGATCGCGAACGACGCCGTCGTCTTCGCGGCCGGCGACATCGACCGCGCGGCCTTCGAGGCGCGCGTGCAGAGCGCGTTCGGCGGCTGGCGCAGCGGCGACGTGCCGCCCGAGGCGCCCGCGCCGCCCGCCCGCGTGCCGGGCGAGCGCAAGGTCGTCGTCGTCGACGAGCCCGACCTCAACCAGGCGCGCATCGTCCTCGTCCACGAGGGGCTCGCGCGCGCCGACGAGCGCCGCATCCCGGCGGCCGTGATGAACGACATCCTCGGCGGCGGCGGCTTCTCGTCGCGGCTGATGAAGAGCGTGCGCTCGGAGGCCGGCCTGACGTACGGCGTGTGGTCGGGCTTCGGGCTGCGGCGCCGCCCGGGGCCGTTCATCGTCGAGACGTTCACGCAGGTGCCGCGCGCCCGCGCCGCGCTCGATCGGGTGCTGGCCGAGCTCGAGCGCATCGCGACCGAGCCGCCCGACGCGGCGGAGGTGGCGGGTGCCCGGACGCTGCGCGTCGGCCGCTTCGGGCTCGGGCTCGAGACGTCGTCGAGCGTCGTCGAGGCGCTCGTCGACCTCGACGTGCACGGCCTTCCCGAGGACGGCCTCGACACGTTCCGCGGACGCGTGCGGCGCGTCGACGTGGAGGAGGTCGCCCGCATGGCGCGCGAGCTCGTGCACCCGGAGCGCGCGGCGATCGTCGTGCTCGGCCCGGCGAGCGCGCTCGTCCCGCAGCTCGAGGGCCTCGGCCACGTCGAGGTCGTCGCGCCCTGAGTGCGCGCGGCGGCGCTCCCGCGTCGCCCGCCCCTCGTTCGCCGCGCCCCGATCCACGTCGCCTGCGATCGCGTCCGGAATCCGCGAGAGCGCCGGCGCCGCGCGCGCTTCCCTCGGCCTCGGAGGAAGCGGCGATGGAGCTTCGGGTGCGCGGGATTCCGACGGACGAGTGCGAGCGGCTGCGCGCGGGCGGGCCCGACGCGAACGGTCGGCCGCCGCTGCGGCGCGTCGCGGAGGGCGTCGCCAACCCGTGCCGCCACTGCCTCGGGCTGATCGCGGAGGGCGACGAGAAGCTCGTGCTCGGCTACCGGCCGTTCCCGGCGCTCCAGCCGTACGCCGAGACGGGCCCCGTCTTCCTGCACGCGCGCGCCTGCGCGCGCTACGAGGCAGGCGTGCTGCCCGCGTGGTTCGACTTCCTCGACCCCGCGCTCGTGCGCGGCTACGACGCCGACGACTGGATCCTCTACGAGACGGGCGCCGTCGTGCGCGGGCCCGAGCTCCGCGTCGCGTGCGAGCGCATCCTCGCCGACGCGGCCGTCGCCTACGTGCACGTGCGGTCGAAGTTCGGCTGCTTCCAGTGCCGGGTCGATCGCGCGGGCGACGATGCGGGCGCGCTCGCGACGACCGCCTAGCGACCTTAGCTTCCGAAGATGTCGAGCACGTCGCTCCCGCGGACGTAGCGCGAGGGGTGGATCGCCTCCGCGAGCTCGTCGGGCGTGATGCCGTCGGGCGTGATCGCCTCGACCCAGGCGCGCTGCACGGGCCCGTACTCGCCCGGCACGAGCCCCGTGCGGCGATGCGCCGAGAAGAGCCGGTCGAGCGCCTCGAGCGTCTGGTAGGCGTCGAACTGCGTGCTGGGGCGGTTCTTCAGGAAGCGCCGCAGCTCGAAGCCGAGCACGCGGCGCGCGCCCGTCTGGCTGCGGAAGTCGGAGACGGCGGCGCCGAGCGTCGCGCGCAGCTCCGGCGCGTTGTGCAGGTCGGCCCCGAAGAGATCCTCGAACAGCCGCATCGCCTCCTGCGCGTTGTGCAGGTCGAGTCGCGCCGCCGTGAGCCGTGCGACCTCGCGGTCGCTGCGCCAGCCGCGCGAGGCGTCGTCGAAGATCGCGCTCGCGCGCGTGCGCGACACGAGCTCGCCCGCCGTCGCCTCGCGCGTCGCGATCCCGATCTCGGCGAAGGCGTCCGGCTCGATCGCGGGCGTCGCGAGCGACGCGCGCGACTCGGGCCGCGCCGGCGCCTCGGCGAGCGCCTCGGTGAGGTCGGTGGTCGACGGGCCGGCCGGGCGGCCGTCGAGCACGAGCGGCGCCACGTCGAGGTCGGCGGGGTCGGCGTCGTAGAAGAGCTGCCGGGGACCGAGCGCGCTGTCGTTGGGGTTCACCTCGAAGAGCGGGGCGTCGAGCGGGACGCCGTCGATCGCGGGGCGGCCGGCGGACGAGCCGATCACGAGGCGGTTGCCGCGCCCGAGCTGCGCGAGCGCTCCGGTCGCGCCGGTCGTCGCGAGCTGGAAGTCGTTCGCGACCCAGTCGACGCCCCCGTCCGGCTCGAAGCTCCCGTTCGAGCGGCGCACCGAGGCGGCGGGGCGCCGCAGCACGATCAGGTTCGCGGCGTCGATCTGGATCGAGTCGGCCGTGAGGTCGCCCACCGCGACGTCGCCGAGCGCGTCGATGTCGAGCGTGCCTGCGACGGTGAGCTTCTCGCCCGACGCGAGCACCGCGTCCTTCGCGAGCGTGGCGGGGTTCGGGTCGTAGTCGCCGAGCGAGACGTTCCCGTCGGTGCGGATCGCGAGCGTGCCGCGGCCGCGCTGGTAGATCGTCGCCGTGCGCGCGACCGGCTTGCGCGACGCGGGCGTGGTCGTTCCGGCCGCGAAGTCGACGGCGTCGACCGAGCGCACGAGCAGGTCGCCCGCGAGGTCGATCGCGACCGTGTCGGTGTTCGCGAGCGCCGTCGCGACGGAGCCCGCGCCGAACACGTCCTGCGACGGGTCGGCCGACGAGCCGAGCTCGAGCTCGCCGACGCCGCCGACGAAGTTCACCGTCAGGTCGCGGAGGCGGTTCATCGCGGTCGGGCCGGCGACGAGGCCGTCGTTGCCGACGCCCTTCACGAGGTGGAGCTTGTCGACGACGTCGAGCTCGAGGCTCTGACCGCCGTCCGTCGCGCCCTGGACCGTGTCCGCGAAGCGGATGCTCGAGGCGCTGAGCCGCGTGTCCTGGTCGATGCGCACGGCGCCCTCGTAGGACTGGTCGGCGAGCGTGCGGAAGTTCGCGGCGTCGATCGCGATCACGCCGCCCGCCGTCTTCGCGTGGAAGCCGTAGAAGCGCGGGGAGGTCGCCGTGTCGGCGGTCGGGTCGATCGAGATGCCGCCCAGCGCCGCGTTCGTCTCGCGCGTCTCGAGCGTGAGGTCGAAGCCCGCGAGCTGGTCGGCGACGGCGCCCGTGACCGCGAAGCCGCCGGTCTCCTGGATCAGGCGGTAGTCGAGGCCGAGCGCCGAACCGCCGCGGCCGGTGATCTGCTCGGCGCGCACGATCGACCCGTGGCCGGGAGTGAGGTCGAAGGCGTCGTGCTGCTCGAGCTGGACGCGCAGCGGCGTCGCGGCGGTCGTCCCGCGCAGGATCACGTCGTCGCTGTCGGCGAGGATCTCGTCGCCGGCGTTGCTCGCCGCGAGCTCGATCTCGCGCGCCTGCAGGAAGACCCGGTCGAAGTCGCCGGCGAGGTCGAGGTCGCCCATCGTCGCTTCGAGGCGCGCGATGCCGACCTCCGTCGACTCGATGCCGTCGACCGAGTTCGTGCCGGCGCGCACGTCGAGCACGTCCGCGAGCGCCACGTCCGCGATGTCGACGAACGCGTTGCCGCGCCGGCTGCGCACGAAGATCGTGTCGATCGAGGTCGCGGGCGCCATCGTCGTCAGCGTCGGCAGGAGGCTCGTCTCGGTTCCCGTCGTGGCGGCCGTGATTCCGAGCCCGTCGACCGTCGCATCCGAGTCGAAGACGAGACTCGTGGTCGCGGTCGGGTCGGTATTCGACGGATCGATGCGCAGCGTCACCGCGAGCGGCGACGCGTCGATGCGCGCGAGGTCGCTCGCGCTCGCGACGTCGATCGTCGCACCGCTCCCGAGCCCGGCGATCAGGTCGAGCGCGCGCGCGGTGATCTGCGAGCCGGCGCCGAAGAGCAGGTCGCCGTTCGCGACGCCGGACGTGCCGCTCTCGATGCGCACGCTCTCGGTGGCGGTCAGGTCGAGCACGAGGCCGCTCCAGTCGAGCGCGCCCGGCACGCTGAGGTCGAGGCTGTGGAGCTGGAACGCGACGCCGTCGGCGAACGCGACGCTGCGCGGGACGTCCTCGTCGAAGTCGAACAGCCGGATCGAGACGTCGAGATCCCGGAGCTTGGCTTCGTCGTCGAGCGCGATGCCGGCGTCCTCCTCGGCGAAGACGTGGAGGAGCGTCGCGTCGCGCTCGTCGGGGTCGGGCGCGAGCTGCATCGCCATGCCGTCCGTCGGCGGCGTCGGCAGGTTCGCGCCGGTGACGTCCGAGTCCTGTCGCACCGTGATCTCGCGCGCGGCGAAGCGCGGCGCCGCCGCGACCTCGAGGTCGCCGTCGTCGACGCCGCCCTCCACCGTGTCGTGTCCGTAGATCGCGACGTCGCCCGGCATCACGGCGAAGTCGTTGGCGGCCGTCGAGCCGCCCGCCGAGAGCGTCACGAAGTCGGCGCGGATCTCGATCGGCTGTCCGGCGACCGCGGAGTCGAGCTCGAGGTCGTCGTTCGCGACGTCGATCACGACCGCCTCGCCCGCGAGCACGAGCTTCGCGCTCGCGAGCTGCGTCGGCACGCGCGCGAGCGAGATCGCGCCGTCGATCGCGCGCAGGCCGTACGTGCCCGGCGTGGCCGTCGCCGACGACGAGCCGTCGCCGAACGCCGTGCGCGGCACGATCTTCGCGTCCGTGAAGCCGGCGTCCTGCTCGAGCACGAAGACGTCGGGCGCGGCCGTCGCATCCGACGCCTTCTGGAAGCGGGCGCCCGTCGGCGTCACGCTCGCGACCGTGCTGCCGCCGATGCCGTCCGAGGCCGAGAGCCGCACGAGCCGGTCGCCGCGCACGACGGTGCCGTTCGCGAAGCTGAGCGTGCCGACGCCGCCGAGGCCGGCGCGCAGCGTCGTCTCCGACTCCGTGTCGACCGTGAACGAGAACGCGTCGAGCAGGGGCTGGTCGACGCGCAGGCTGCCGATGCCGCCGAGGTCGAGCGTCTCGACGCGCAGCGCGGAGGTGAGGCCCGCGAGGTCGAAGCCGTTCGCCGCGAGCACGAGTCGCGTGTCCTGCAGCACGGGCGCGACCGCGTCGCCGAGCGCGACGTCGCCGTCGTCCGAGCGCAACGAGTAGGTCGTCGTGAGCGCGCCGCCCGGGTCGGCGACCGCGGGCAGGGCGGTCGCGGTCGTGGCGTCGATGTCGGCGTCCTGGCGGATCTCGAAGCGCACGTCGCTGCCGTCGCCCTGGAGCGCGAGCGTCGTCGTGTCGTCGAAGCGCACCTCGGACGGGACGGCGACGCCGCCCACCTGCTCCTCGGTGCCCGTGCCGGCGCCGTCGCCCGCGCGCAGCCGGATGTCGTTCGCGGTGAGCGACACGCCGTCGCCGACGACGAGGTGGCCGGCGCCGTTCGCGCCGCCGTGCAGCTCGAGCGCGAGCGATGCACCGGCCGAATCGCTCGCCCGCATCGCGACGCCGTCCGCGATCGCGAGCGTGCCGGTCACGGCCTCGAAGAGCTCGCCGTCGGAGGCCGCACCCTGCGTTCCGGCGATCACGTGCAGCTCGCGCGTCGCGGCGCCCGCGGCCATGTCGGCGAAGGCCTGGTCGATGGTGAACTGCTCGGCGAGCGCGATCGTGACGTTCTCGGCCTCGAGTGCGGCCTGCAGGTCGACGTCGGTCGCGCCGCCGAGCACGAGCTCGGTGCCCGTGCCCGACGCGAGCTTCGCGACGTCGGTCGCGTCGAGCGCGAGCGTGCCGTCGCGCGCCTGGAGGCTCGTCTGCGCGACGCCCGTCAGGTCGAGCGCGCTCGCGCCGAGCGTGCCCGCCGCGAGCGACGCGTCCTGGAGGATCGTGACCGACTCGCTCGCCTGGATGTCGAGGCCGCCGAACGCGATCTGCGAGCCCAGGCTGTCGTTGCGGATCGCGTCCTCGTCCGCGTTGTCGTTCACGAGGTCGTTGTCGGCGTCGACGAACAGGATGGCGCGCGAGTAGCCGTCGCCGGCCTCGACGAGCGCGTTCTCGGCGGTGATCGTCGTGCCGGTGCCGAACGTGAGGTCGCCCGCGCCGCCGAGGCCGGCCGACACCTGCACGTTCGCACCCGTGATGTCGACGGTCGCCGCGACGTCGACGTCGCCCGAGATCTCGATCGTGACGTCGCCGTCGGAGGCCGGGTCGAGCGGCGTCGTCGCGCGCGTGTCGATGTCGCCCGAGAGCGCGAGGTCGACCGCGATGTCGCGGTCGGTCTCGAGCGCGGCGGTCGAGCGGATGCTCACGGAGCCGCCGTTCGTGGTGATGGGGCCGGAGATCGTCGCGGTCTGCCCGCCCGTCACGAACGGGTGGCTGACCTTGTCGATCTCGGCCGTCTCGGGGTTGTCGGAGATCGTGATCGCGACGCCGCCGCCCGTCGTCGTGATCGCATTCGAGACGACGAGGTCGTGGCCCGCCTCGATCGCGACGCCGCCGCCCGCGTCGAGGGTCGCGCCGGAGAGCGTCACGTCGCCGCCCTGCGCCTCGAGCACGGTCACGCCGTCGGGCGGGATCGGGTCGCCCTTGTCGTCGAGCTCGTAGGCCGCCGTCGCGAGCAGCTCGACGTTGCCGCCGCCGCTCTCGAGGTCGAGCGGATCGATGCGCGTGTCGATGTCGCCGGTCACGGCGAGGTCGCCGCGGACCGCGTTGGCGATGAACGAGTCGCCGCCGGTCGCGACGTTGCCGTCGACGGTGATGCCGCCGTTCGCGGAGTCGAGCCGCACGATGCCGCCGTTCGCGGTGAGGTCGCCGACGGAGATCGCGTCGCGCGCGTCGACGGTGATGGCGAGGCCGGAGATGCCGACGCCCATCGCCGCGTTCACGCGCGCGCCGCGCAGCAGCACCTGGCCCTTCACGTCGAGCCCGGCGTTCAGGTGCAGGCTCTCGTTCAGCGGGTCGCTCGCGAAGTCGGCCCCCGCGAGCTGCGGCTGGTCGGCGTCGCCGGACTCGAAGTCGAGCGTGAGCGAGAGGTTCGCGTTGGTCGCGTCGGTGATCGCGCCGTCGACGACGATCTGGTTCGCCGCGCGCAGCGTGAGCGTCGACTGCGTCTCGGGGACGACGACCTCGCTCGCGAAGTCGAGCCCCGTCTGGAACGTGATGTTCCCCTCCTCGGTCGAGCTGCGCTCGCTGCGCGCGTTCAGGTACTCGGTCGAGAGCGTGACGTCGATGCCGCGCGCGAGCGCCGTGCGCAGCGACGCGACCTCGATCTCCGAGCTCGCGGCCTCGGGCAGGATGATCGGCGTCCCCGTGATGAAGAGCGCGTTGGCGAGGTCGTCGAGCTCGTCGGTGAGATCGCGCGCGTCGCCGTTCGGGACCGTCTTCGCCGCGACGACGTCGATGTTCGCCGGGTCGAGCAGCCACTCGCCGCCCCTGCCGTTCGCGGCGCCGAGGTCGGGCGTGCCCGCGACCGAGAGCCACTGCTTGCCCGAGGTCTCGACGAAGCCGCCGTCGCCGCCGCGCTCGCCGCCGCGCGCAGAGATCGCGCCGTTCGCGACCGCGACGCCGTCCGACCACACGACGACCTCGCCGCCGTCGCCCGTGACGAGCGCGTCGGCGCGCAGCGTCGAGTCGTCGCTCACGTACGTCAGCTGCGCGTTGCGCGCGTCGCTGCCGTCGGCGAGCGCGCCCTGCACGTCGCCGCCGACGTGGATCGCGCCGCCGCCGCGGCGCCCCGACGCGTCGAGCACGGCGCCGTCGACGAACACCTGGTCGCCGCGGATCTCGATCGTGCCGCCGTCGCGCACCGGCCCGCCCGTCGCGTTCGAGGCGTCGAGCACGCCGCCCACCTGCACGCGGCTTCCCTCGCCGCCTTCGAGCGCGATCTCGCGCGCGCGCACCGTGCCGGCGTTGTGGATGGCGAGCGAGAGCAGGTCGCCCGCGGCCAGGCGCACCGCGCCGCGGCGGCCGGCGTCGAGCGTGCCCGTGTTCTCGACGGCGTAGGCGGTCTGCGCGGCCGCGTCGGGCGCGGCGACGCGCACGACGACGGGGCTCCCGTGCTCGGCGACGATCACCTCGTCGCCCGCGAGCATCCAGATGCGCCCGTTCGGCACGGTGATCGTGCCGTGGTTCGCGACGCTCGCTCCGAGCAATGCGACGGTGCCCGCCTCGATCGTCCCGAAGTTCTCGACGCGTCCCGTGAGGCCGGTGAAGCGGTCGATGCCGGCGACGAAGTCCGCGTCGCCGAGGTTCCCCGCGGCCGCGACGAGCTGGCCGACGTCGACGTACCCGCCGCCGAACGAGATTCCGTAGGGGTTGATGATGTAGACGGCACCGTTCGCGCGGAGCGCGCCCTCGATCTCCGTCGAGTCGGGCCCGGTGACGCGGTTCAGGACGCGCGCGCGCGCGTTCGGCTGCACGAACTCGACGCTCTCGCCGGCGGCGATGTCGAAGTCGGTCCACTCGATGATCGAGCGATTGCTCGCGCGCACCGTCGTGTCGGCGCCGCTGCGCGTGACCGTCACGTTGCCGCGCACGACGCGCTCGCCCGCCGGGCCGGCGAGCGCGGCCTGCGGCACGAGCATCGCGCCGACGAGCAGCCGGGCCAGGGATCGCGTGAGCGGAGTGGTTCGCGTCATCGGGGCTCCGTCCGGCCTTCGATGGCCCGCGGCCATCGTCAGTAGAGCACGCTGAACAGGAAGTGGAACTCGTCGTGGCCCGCGCGCACGCGCGTGTCGTCCGAGCCGGCGCCCGTGAGCGCGTGGCCCCACTCCGCGCGGGCCGTGAAGTTGCTCTTGAACTGGAGCTCGAGGCCGAGCCCCGCGCCGACGAGCGTATCGTCCGTCTCGGAGGCGTTGGTCGTCGCCGCGGCTGAGCTCGCGTTGCGCGTGGGGATCCTGTTGCGGTGGGTGAGGCCGTAGTCGACGAACGCCTTCAGCACGAGGTCCCAGTCCGGCCGGCCGTACACCATCTGCGGCGTGGCGCGGAAGTCGCCGAGGAACGGCACGCGCAGCGGCTCGCGCTGGATGGGCAGCGCGCGCGGCACGTGGAAGCGGTACTCGAACGAGCCGATCACGACGTCGTCGCCCGACGCGACGCTCTGCTCGTAGCCGCGCACGCTGAACAGCCCGCCCGCCACCTGCGATGCCTGCGCGACGAGCCGGTCGCCGAAGGCGTACTGGCCGCGGATGCCGAGCGCGACCTCGTGCGAGAGCGTCGACGTGCTCGGCGACGACGGGTCCTTCCAGTCTTCGGGGAAGAGCAGGGGCTCGAGGTACTGGCTCAGGCCCGCGTCGTAGTGCAGGACCTTCCAGTGCCCTTCGGCATTGCGGCGGCCGAGGTTGTCGAGGTCCTTCGCCGCGATGCCAGAGACGTTGGTCTCGAAGTCGACGGACGCGCGCAGCGTGGACACCTCGTCGATCTTCTCGAGCTCGGCGCCCACGCGCGGCAGCACGAAGAACTCGTGCGCGACGGTCGCGCTCACGCGATTGTCGACGTCGACGTCGCGCAGACCGAGGCCGACGAAGAGGTCGACGAACAAGTCGTGGTGCTGGAAGGCCTGCCAGGTGAGGCGGCCGTCTGCACTCCACTCGTCGCTGCGGATGTCGTCGATGCCGCCGACGTCGAACGCGTTGAACGAGCCGTACGAGGCCGCGAGCCGCCAGCGCAGCGAGTCACTTCCCCACCACGGCACCCAGTCGCGCGGGATCCAGCGCGTGAGCGACTCGTCGTCGGCGCGCGAGCGCAGCCAGGCCGGGCGTTCCGAGCCGAACCACGGCGCCTCGTACGACACGTCGATCGCGTTGACCGCGTCGAGGCCCGCGTTCGTGTAGGCGATGCTCAGGATGTCGTCGCGGCCCGTGAGCTGGCGGTGGACGGCGCCGAGCCGGTGCTGCCACTCGTCCGTGCGCTCGCTGCCCGTGTCGGACGTCTGCGCGTACACGAACCACGGCTTGGCCTCGTTCACGCGCAGGTCGAGCGCGATGCCCTCGCCGTCGCGCGCGCCGGCGAGCACGGCCTCGACGCGGCGGCCCGGGTGGCGGTTCACGCGGAACAGGTAGTCCTCGAGGACGTCCTTGCGGATCACGTCGCTCGTGCCCTCGGTGACGAAGGCGGAGGGCTGGATGGGCGAGCGCAGGCGGATCGCGCGGTGCGCGGGGTTGTCGATGCGCCACTCCTCGGAGACGCGGTCGCCGGCGGCCACCGTGCGCAGCTCGCTCACGCGTCCGATCGACACGACGAGGCGCATCGGCCCGTCGCGGTCGAGGCGGAGGTCGGCCTCGGTGTGGAGGTCGACGTCCTCGCGGTGCGGGCGCACGAAGACGCCGACGAAGCCTTCCTGCTGCACGCGTGCGAGCAGCGCGCGCGCGATCGCGGCGACGGCGCTCGCGTGATAGGTGCCGGCATCCGTGCCGTAGCCGATCTCGACCGTGCGGACGGGCGCGCCGCCCGGCGCGTCCTCGGGAGCCGCGAGACCGGTGGGGAGCTCCGCGAGCTCGACCGGGAGCGGCACGTAGCTCGCGACCGGCGGGAGGCTCGCGCCCTCCGCGAGCCCGGCCTCGTACTCGACGACGAAGCGCTCGACGCGGTAGGCGACCCCGGGATCGGCGGC